>NZ_MOWM01000221.1 GCF_016082275.1 Variovorax sp. E3 | reverse complement strand
CAAGCCATGGCCGTATCAGGCGCCGCGAGCCCCCACCCCTGCCCTCCCCCGAAGGGGAGGGAGCAAGACCGATCAGAACGCGACGCGCAGCCCGACCTTCACGTCCGCCCCGGCAGCGGCGCGTTCGGATACACCGTCGTCGTCAGGATCGACGTCGGGCTGTAGGCCAGCTTGTTCGTGATGTTGTCCACGCGCGCGTACCAGGTGAGGTTGGTGCGCTGCACCTTCATGCGGTACGTGATGGCCGCGTTCCACAGCGTGTACGCATCGGTCTCGCGCGCGCCCACGCTCGGCACCCGGTGCTGCGCCGCGTTGTAGTCGAAGCCCACGCGCGCGGTCCACGGGCCGTTGCCGTAGGCCAGCGTCGCGCCCAGGCGCAGCGGCGCGATGCGCGGCAGCGGCTCGCCGGTGTCCAGGTTCTTCGCGCGCACGATGTCGCCGCGCCACTCCAGGTCGAGCGTGCCGCCATCGCCCATGCGCGCGAAGCCTTCGGTGCCCAGCAGGCGCAGGTTGCCGTTGGCCTCGATGCCGGTGAAGCGCGCGCGCACGCCGCCGTAGCGGTACTCGGCCAGCGTGTCGGGCGTGCCGGGCTCGGCCACGTTGCCTTCGCCGTCAAGTTCGCGGCCCGAGGCGGTCAGGCCGATGTAGTTGCCGAAGCGCGTGACGTATGCGTTCACGCGGGCCGTGTTGGGGCCGTCCTTCCACTGCGCGCCCAGGTCGAAGCCGGTCGACTTTTCCTTCTTGAGCGTCGGGTCGCCCACCTCCCATGCGGCCGTTGCCACGTGCGGGCCGTTGGCCAGCAGTTCGTAGTCCTTCGGCGCGCGCTCGGTGTAGGCCAGGTTCGAGGTCAGCTGCCATTGCGACGTGAGGTTGACCAAGGCACCGAAGGCCGCGCTGTGCGGATTGAAGGTGCGCTCGCCCACCGCAAAGCGCGTGACGGCCGGGTCTTCCGGGTAGCCCAGCGAACGCACGCGGACCTTCTCGGTGCGCGCGCCGAAGCTCAGCCGGCCCCACGAGGTGCCGTACTCTTCGTGCAGAAAGAGCGCGTTCGAGCGCGTGCGGCTGTGCGGCGCAAAGGCTTCCTCGCCGTCGGCGGCGAAGCGGTTGCTCTCGCTGCTGAAGCCGACCAGCCCTTCGAAGTTGCCGATCTTCTGGTGGCGCGCCTCGACGCGCAGGTCGTTGCTCACGTTCGAGAAGGTGGTGCCGGGCTCGCGGCCTTCGAACTCGGTGTGGCGGTAGTCGGTGTGGCTGACCTTGGCGTGGATGCTGCTGATGAAGCCGCCCGGGCGCCACTCGCCTTCGATGGCGTAGCGATCGGACTTCATGCCGATGGTCACGTCGTCCTCGGCCACGGTGCCGTAGGTGCTGCGGTAGGTGCTGACCGAGGCGCCGACCCAGCCCTGGTCGAAGAACACCGAGCCGCCGAACGCACCGCCGTGCGCCTGGTTGGCCGAGTTGCAGATCTTGCGCGCCAGCCACGGTGAGCCGGGCTTGCTGCACGCCAGGCTGATCGGCACCGACACGTCTTTCGAGTCGCGGTTGAAGGCGTCGACGTGCAGCGCGAGGCGGTCGTTGCCGCCCTCGAGCACCACGCCGCCGCTCTTTTCCTTGTTGCCGCTGGCATAGCCCAGGTCGGCGCGGCCGCCGAAGCCGTTCAGGGGCTCCGACGGAATGCGGTTGTCGATCACGTTGACCACGCCGCCCACGGCGCTGCCGCCGTACTGCAGCGCCGACGGGCCGCGCAGCACCTCGATGCGCTCGGTCACCAGCGCGTCGACCGGCACCGCGTGGTCGTAGCTCAGCGCCGAGGCGTCGGGCGCGCCGCCGCCGTTCTGCAGGATGCGGATGCGGTCGCCGTCCTGGCCGCGAATGCTCGGACGGCTGGCGTTGGGGCCGAAGTAGCTGCTGCTCACGCCCGGCAGGTTGTTGAGCGTTTCGCCCAGGGTCGATTCGGAGCGCAGCAGCAGCTTGTCGCCCGACAGCGTGGTGGTCGGCGCGATCAGGTCGCTGGCGCCCAGCGGGTTGCCGGTGACAGTGACTTCACGCAGGCTGGAGGTGTCGGCCGGCGCCGGCGCGGTCTGCGCCTGGGCGGCGCCAGCGAAGGCGGCGAGCGAAAGAACGGCAGCGCCGATGGCGTTGCGACGGAAATTGGGGGTCATGAAAAGCACTCGTTGAAATCAAGGGGCGACCGGCCGCCACCCGGCAAGCGGGTGCGGCAGCGTCGGAACACGTGAAAGATTCAGCGAGCGGAAGGCGGACCGCGTGCGTCGAACAGCACGATCCAGCGGGCGATGGCTTCGCCCTGCAAATACGCGAAGGTGGCCGACGGCAGCACCATCGGCAGCACCACCAGCGGCACGCCGGGTGCGCTGAAGCCGTGCGAGAGCCGGTCGTACAGTCGGCACTCGGCGTCGGTCTTGTCGCCGAACAGCGCGTGCAGCCAGGCGTGCCGCTGCGCCGGGGCGCCCGGCTGCGCCACCGTGGCGGTGGCGGTGGCGGCGACGCGCTCGGCCGCCTGGGCCCAGGCGCGGTCGCCCGGCACATGCAGCGTGGCGTGCACGAGGCCGAGGGTCGACGTCACCCATACCGCGACAAGCAGCAGGAAAGCGACGGTTCGCGACGGCCTCGTGTGCGTCATCTGTGCCGGGTGCCGATCAGAAGTGCGTGGTCATGCTCACGTACAGGCTGCGCCGCGTGCCGTACTGCGGCGCACCGACGCCCACGCCCGTGCCGTCGCGCAGGAGGTAGCTCTTGTCGAACAGGTTCAGCACGGCGATGCGCCCGACGATGTCGCCGCCCGACGCTTCCTTCCAGGTGTGCGAGTAGGCGGCATTGACCACGGCGTAGTGCGGCAGCGCCGCGCTGTTGGGCGCGCCGCCGTCGGGCGTGCGGCGCAGGCCGCTGCCGAAGATCAGGTCGCCGCTCAACTGGTTGTCGCCGAAGCGGTAGCTGGCGCCACCCGACAGCGTGTAGGTCTGGTCGTGGTCCAGGTACACGTAGTGGTTGGCGATGTAGCTCAGCTCGTCGGCGCCGAACAGCGACTGGCTCGACACGATGTTCCTGCCCATCGCCTTCTGGTAGGCGAAGTTCGCGTAGGCCGACCAGTGGTCGTCGTTGTAGCGCGCCGACAGCTCCAGCCCGCGCGCGAAGCCCTTGGCGTAGTTGAACGGCGACAGGATCAGCGCCTGGCCGAACTGGCCTTCATCGACCAGGTTGGTGATGTTCTTGTAGTACACGTCGGCCGACAGCGAGAGGTTGTCGTTCACCTTGTGGTCCAGGCCCAGGTCGAAGTAGTGCGTGCGCTCCGCCTTCACCGGGTCGGAGTTGGGCACCTCGGGCTGGTTGGTGGTGCCCGCATACAGGTTGATGCTCTGCTGCGAGGCCAGCTCCTGCGGCGGCGGCGTGAAGTAGCGCGCGTAGCCCGCGTGCAGCGCCGTGTTGTCGGCCAGCTTGTACGCCAGGTTCAGGCGCGGGCTCCACTGGTGCTCCTTGGTGAACGCGTCGACGCTGTCGTAGCGCAGGCCGTAGTTGAAGGTCAGCCTCGGGTCGATGCGCCACTCGTCCTGCACGTAGAGGCTGGCGAGCTGGCCGACCTTGCTGGAGTTGTCGTTGATCAGCAGCGGCGTGTTGCCGGCCTGCGCGCCGGTGTCGTCGACCGGGAACACGTTCACCGCATTGATGCTGCGCGTGGTCTGCCGCGTGTAGGCGCCGCCGAAGCGCAGCGTGTGCGCGTCGTCGAGCTTGTACGAGGCGTCGGCCTGCAGGCCGTTGGACGAATTCGAACGCAGGGTGTCCGAAGCCACGCCGTTGTAGATCAGGTCGCCCACCGCGTCGGGCGTGTAGTGCAGGTTCGAGTACTGGTGGAAGGCCGACACCTGGAAGTCCAGCGCGCCCACGGTCTTCTGGTAGGACAGCGCGACGAAGCGCGTGGCCTCGGTCTGGCGCTCGCGCACGTCGGAAGACGGCAGCCCGTTGTAGCCCGTGCCCAGGTCGCTGTAGCCGGCCAGCGAGAACGACGGCGCCTGGTTCGGGTTGGTCGGGATCTGGAACTTGCCGTTGTAGGTGCCGAACATCAGGCCCAGGCGCGTGTCGGCGTCCAGGTAGTAGGACAGCGTGCCGAAGGTCTTGCCCTGGCGCGTGCGGTCGTTCTGCGCGTTGAGCGTGGGCTGCGGGTTCTCGATGCCGTTGGTGTTGGACACCAGGCTCCCCGACAGGTAGTAGCTCAGGTTGCCGGTGGTGCCGTACAGGGAGCCGCTTTCTTCGAGCGTGTTGTGGCTGCCGAAGGTGAAGCCGAGCGAGCCGCCCGGCTTGCCGAAGCCCTGCTTGGTCTGGATGTCGACCACGCCGGCGGTGCGCAGGCCGTACTGCGCGGGCAAGGCGCCGGTCAGGAAGTTGACCGAGTCGATGTAGCGCGTGTCCAGCGATTGGCCGAAGCCCGAAATGCCTTCGGGCAATTGCACGCCGTTGACGCGGTACTGCACGTTGCCGTGGTCGTCGCGCACGTGCAACGAGCCCGAGGCCTTGGAGTCCTTGGCCACGCCGGGCAGGGTCAGCAGCACGTCGTCCAGCGGCGTGGCGTCACCCTTGCCGAGCGCGTCGATGGCGGCGCGGTCGATGCGGTAGACGGTCGCGCCGACCTCGGGCGAGAGCTCCATGCGCGCCTTCTTCAGGCGCTCGGACTGGATCTCCACGGTGGACAGCGTGCCCTCCACGGCGCTGGGCGCAACGGTGGTGGTGGTCGTTGTCGTGGTGCTCGCGTCCTGGGCGAAGGCCGACCAGGACAGCAGGGAAAGAACGGCAATGCCAACGGCACTGCGACGGAAATTGGGAATCATGAATGGGCACTCGTTGAATCGATGAGCGGCCCGCCGCCGCCCGCGCGATGCGGGGCGGCGACAGCCGGAACACGGGGGGATTCAGCGAGTGGAAGGCGGGCCGCGCGCGTCGAACAGCGCGACCCACCGGGCGACGAACTCGCCCTGCAGGTAGGCAAAGGTGGCCGACGGCAGCAGCATCGGCAGCACCACCAGCGGCACGCTGGGCGCGCTGGAGCCGTGCTCCAGCTGGTCGTACAGACGGCACTCGGCGTCGGTGTGCTCGCCGAACAGGCTGCCCAGCCCGTGGTCGGCGTGCTTGTGCACGCCGCTGGGCGACGCCTGCACCGTCGCGGCGGCGGCCTGCGCCAGGCCCGGCACGTGCAGCGACCGGTGCATGACCCCCAGCGTGCCCGCGATCCACAACGCGAACGCCAGCGCGACGATGAACGCGCGCGACGAACGGGAGGCAGACTGGCGGGCGATGTGCACGAAGGGGGCCGCTGGGTCGATCGGGACTAGGACTTCTTGACGCGCGAGGCGAAGGTCTTCTGGAACTTCTCGACCTTCGGGCCCACGACGAATGCGCAGTAGCCCTGGTTCGGGTTGTTCAGGAAGTAGTCCTGGTGGTAGGCCTCGGCGGCCGAGTAATTGGCGAGCTTGGCCACCTCGGTGACGACCGGCGAGTGGTAGGTCTTGCTGGCCTCGATCTCGCGGATGACCTCTTCGGCCACCTGCTTTTGCGCGTCGTCCACGTAGTAGATGCCGCTGCGGTACTGGGTGCCGGCGTCGTTGCCCTGGCGGTTGAGCGTGGTCGGGTCGTGCACCACGAAGAAGATCTCCAGAACCTCGCGCAGGCTGATCTGCGTCGGGTCGAATTCGAGCTTCACCACCTCGGCGTGGCCGGTGCGGCCGGTGCAGACCTGCTCGTAGCTCGGGTTGACCACCTGGCCGTTGCAATAGCCCGACTCCACGTCGAGCACGCCCTGCACGCGGTCGAACACCGCCTCGGTGCACCAGAAGCAGCCGCCACCGAGCACGATGGTTTCAGTCGGCGACGATGAAGAGGTCATGACACAGCTCCGGCAGGTTGAAAAAACACGAACCCGATATTGTCGCGGCTTGACGTGACGGATGCCGGTCACTACATTACTAACCCGCGAGTCATTAACACCATGTCCACGCCCCGCTCCTTTGTCGACAAGATCATCTGCCCGGTGCGCGCCAAGCGCGAGCGCCGGAAAGAGGCGCGTCCCGGCGAATTGCTGGCCGCCGCGCTCGACCTGTTCGTGGAAAAGGGCTTCGCCGCCACCCGTTCCGAAGAAGTGGCGGTGCGCGCCGGTGTTTCCAAGGGCACGCTCTTTCTGTACTTTCCGAGCAAGGAAGAGCTGTTCAAGGCCGTGGTCATGGAAAGCCTGGGCGGCCGTTTCACCGAGTGGAACGCCGAATTCGAGGCTTTCGAGGGCACCTCGGCCGAAATGCTGCGCTACTGCATGAACGTGTGGTGGGAGCGCGTGGGCATGACCAAGGCCTCGGGCCTGACCAAGCTCATGATGTGCGAGGGCGCCAATTTTCCCGAGCTGGCCGAGTTCTATCGGCGCGAGGTGGTGCGCCCCGGCCACGACCTGCTGCGGCGCATTCTGCAGCGCGGCATCGACCGCGGCGAATTCGCCAACGTCGACATCGACCACGCCATCTATTCGGTGGTGGCGCCCATGGTCTTCCTCATGCTCTGGAAGCATTCGGCCATGGTCTGCGTCGACGGCGTGTCGCCGCTGGACCCCGAAAAATACCTCGCCACACAGGCGGAAACCGTGCTTTACGGGCTCAGCGTGCGCGCCGGGGACAAGGCATGAAGCGTTGCACAAGGCCGACCGGGGCGCGGGTGTCATCGGCGCCAACTAAAATTGAAGGTTTGTCCTGAGCCCACAAGGAAAGCCACGCCATGAACCCCACCCCCACCCTCGAGCGCTTGCGCTTCAACATGATCGAACAGCAGATCCGCCCCTGGGATGTGCTGGAAACCGACATCCTCGAACTGCTGGCTGAAATCCACCGCGAGGACTACGTGCCCGACGAGCACCGCACCCTGTCGTTCTTCGACATGGAACTGCCCCTGCTGGACGGCTCCGTGCCCGGCGAATTCATGCTGTCGCCCAAGGTCGAGGCCCGCACGCTGCAAGACCTGCACATCCAGAAGCACGAATCGGTGCTCGAGATCGGCACCGGCTCCGGCTTCATGGCCGCCCTGCTCGGCGCCCGCGCCGCCAAGGTACTGTCGCTGGAAATCAACCCCGTGCTGGCCGCCCGCGCCGCCGAAACGCTGCGCCAGAACGGCGTGACGAATGTCGAAGTGCGCCACGCCGACGGCGCCATGCCCCTGGCCAGCGGCCCGAGCTTCGACGTGATCGTGCTCAGCGGCTCGGTCGCGCGCATTCCGCAGAACCTGCTGGGTTCGCTCAAGGTCGGCGGCCGCCTGTCGGCCATCGTGGGCGACGAGCCCATGATGCGCGCCCACTTCGTCACCCGCACCAGCGAAAGCAAGTGGGACACCATCCAGCCCTGGGACATCGTGGCCCCGCGCCTGCTGAACTTCCCCGAGCCCTCGCGCTTCTCGTTCTGAGCGGACGGTCCCAAGAATGATCGACCAAGTCCGCCCCGCCGACCTTGCTGCCTGGTTCGCCCAGGACGCCGGCGCCACGCCCGTGCTGCTCGACGTGCGCGAGCCCTGGGAACTGCAGACGGCGAGCGTCGCGCCCCAGGGCTTCACCCTGGTCGCGATCCCGATGAACGAGATCCCCGGACGGCTGGCCGAACTGGGCGAAGGCCAGCGCATCGCCTGCCTGTGCCATCACGGCGCGCGCAGCCAGCGCGTGGCCGCTTTTTTGAACCAGAACGGCTTTGCGGAGTTGGCCAACGTGGCCGGCGGCATCGACGCCTGGTCCTCGCACGACCCCACGGTCCCGCGCTACTGATTCTTTCTTCAAGGACGTTCAATGCCTTCCAGGCCCCGGCTTTCGCCTCTTTCCGCAGCGCTCGCAAGCACCTTCGCAGCCCTGCTCGCATTGCCGGCTCAGGCCCAGACACTGAACGAACTGTATGACGCGGCCCGCGGCTACGACGCCACCTACCAGGGCGCGCGGGCCCAGTACGACGCCAGCGTGGCGCGCGCCGCGCAGGCCAAGGCCGGCATCCTGCCGGCGGTCGGCCTCACGGCGGGCGTGACGCGCAGCGACATCGAGATCGACACCCTCACGGGCACCGGGCGCGGCACCACCACGCCGCGCGACTTCAACACGCAGAACGTCGGCATCAACGCCACCCAGCCGCTGTACCGGCCCGCCAACTGGGCCACCTACGAGCAGGGCAAGCGCCAGGCCGACATCGCGCAGGCGGTGCTCACCATCGCCGAGCAGGACCTGATCGTGCGCGTGAGCCAGGCGTATTTCGACGTGCTGGCCAGCACCGACAGCCTGGCGCTGGTGCGCGCGCAGAAGGTGGCCGTGGCCGAGCAACTGGCCTCGGCCAAGCGCAACTTCGAGGTCGGCACCTCGACCATCACCGACTCGCGCGAGGCCCAGGCCCGCTACGACCTGGTGATCGCGCAGGAAATCGCGGCCGAGAACGACCTGCAGGTCAAGAAGGTGGTGCTCGACCAGTTGGTCGGCCGCCCCGGCAGCGTGCCGGTGCCGCTGACGGTGCCGGTGGTGCTGCCCACCGCCCTGCCCGCCGACATCAACGCCTGGGTCGCCCAGGCCGACACCGCGCACCCGGCAATCCAGCAGGCGCGCCTGGGCGTCGACGTGGCCGGGCTCGAGGTCGAAAAGGCCAAGGCCGGCCACAAGCCGACGCTGGACGCCAACCTGGGCTACAACGTCACGCGCAACCCGACCGGCACCACCACCAGCACCGTGGGCACGCGTGCCAACGCGGCGACGGTGGGCGTCACGTTCAACCTGCCGCTGTTCGCGGGCTTCGCGACCGAGAACCGCATCAAGGAAACGCTGGCGCTCGAAGACCAGTCGCGCAGCGTGCTCGACGGCACCCGCCGCAGCGTGGCGCAGGCCACGCGCGCGGCCTATCTCGGGCTCGTCTCGGGCGCGGGGCAGGTGAAGGCGCTGGAAGCGGCCGAGGCCTCGAGCCAGAGCGCGCTCGATGCGAACCGGCTGGGCTACCAGGTGGGCGTGCGCATCAACATCGACGTGCTGAACTCGCAAAGCCAGCTGTTCCAGACCAAGCGCGACCTCGCGCAGGCGCGCTACAACGTGCTGCTGGGCAACCTGAAACTGCGCCAGGCCAACGGCACGCTGACGACCGACGACATGAACGCGATCAACGCGACGCTGGCGAGCAACGGCAGCGTGCCCGCGGTGCCGCCGGCCATCGCGCCCGATCGCAGCCCGCAGCAGCAGCAACAGCCCGTGGTGCCGGTGACACCGCCGAGCATTCCGGTGATTCCGCCGGTGCCGGTGCAGCCGTTCAACCCGCCCGCGCCGACCATGCCGACGGCGCCCGTGCCACCGGTGATCCTGAACCCGCCCGTGCGCTGAGGTTTAGG
>NZ_MOWM01000220.1 GCF_016082275.1 Variovorax sp. E3 | reverse complement strand
AGGTTGCTTGCGCGCATGCACGTTGAAGAAGGGGGCGCGAGGCCAAGGTCGGCTTTTGGCCGAGTGCGGCTGTCGGGTCGCATTCTGACGTACCTGCCACCGACCAATAACACGCGCAAAGCGACTCACGCAGCCATGTCCCAAACCCCATCACGGTAGTCCACCTGTCGCCCGGAGGGCAGGGCAACCTCCGTCGAAGGCTCTCCATAAACGGCGCCCGCCGCCCCCCGCAACCGCCCAGATCTCGAACCGCGCTCCGAAGTAACCACCGTCGCAGGACGGTCGATTTCAAAGGCATCGCGGCTCCGTTCCCGGTGAAGAAGCCTTCATTCCATTGGAATCGACAGCGGCATCTGGAAACCTTGGTTTGACAGGGTTTCCATGCGATCGCGAATGTCACTTTCAGCAACACATTACACACCTGTTGACAGGGGCGCCCGCCTCGTGGAAAGGCTTTGCTCGATGAAGAAGACGTTCACGTCCTGCGCCGCCGCGCTTGTCCTGGCCGTGATGGCGCAGGGTGCGCCGGCCCAGATCCTGATCGGCCAGTCGGCCGACCTTTCGGGGCCGGTGGCGGCCAGCGTGAAGGAAACCATCATGGGCTCGCAGCTCGTGATCGACGCCGTGAACGCGCAGGGCGGCATCAACGGCGAGCAGATCGAGGTGATCCGCCTGGACGACGGGCTCGACGCCAAGCGCTCGCTCGAGAACACGCGCATCCTCATCGAAGACAAGAAAGTAGTGGCGCTGCTGCTGAACCGCGGCACGCCCAACACGCTCGCGGTGATTCCGCTGCTCGACAAGTACGGCGTGGCGCTGGTCGGCCCGTCGACCGGCGCGATGGCGCTGCACAAGCCGCTGCAGAAGAACATCTTCAACGTGCGCTCCACCTACCAGCGCGAGGCCGAGAAGGCCATCCAGCACCTGCAGACCACGGGCATCCAGCGCATTGCCGTGGTGCAGGCCGACGACTCCTTCGGCAAAGACGCGATGGAGGGTGCGAACAAGGGCTTCGAGAAAGCCGCGCTGAAGCCGGTGGTGGTCGCGCTGGCCGACCGCAACAAACCCGACTACTCGGCCATCGTGCCGCAGCTCACCAAGTCGAACGCACAGGCCGTGCTGTGGATCGGCTCGGGCACGGCCGTGACCGACGGCATCAAGGCGCTGCGCGCCGCGGGCTCGGCGGCGCAGATCATCACGCTGTCGAACAACGCGGCCTCGGGCTTCATCAAGGAACTGGGCTCGGCCAGCGCGGGCGTGATCATCACGCAGGTGCTGCCCTACGAACGCGCGATGGGCCACCCGCTCATCAAGGAGGCGATGACGCTGGCCAAGGCCAAGGGCCAGAACGAGCTGTCGCCCGCGCTGCTCGAGGGCTTCGTGGCCACCAAGGTGATGGTCGAGGCGCTGCGCCGCACGGGGCCCAAGCCCACGCGCGCCAAGCTCATCGCCACGCTCAACAACTTCCAGTACGACATGGGCCCGGGCCTGGACATCGGCTATTCGCCGACCGACCACACGGGCATCGAATACGTCGACCTGTCGATCGTGAGCGACGGCCGCTTCAAGCGCTAGCCGGCCGCGTCCTTCCCTCTCTTCACTTGGGTGCCGCGGCGGGCGCGGCCTCGTGCGTGGTGGTGTCGCCGCCGTGCTTCTCGCCGGACATGTCGACCTTGTCACCGGCCTTGGAAATCACGAACAGGGCCAGGGCGGCAAAGGCGATGAAGCCGACGGCGATTTTCCACATGGGGGTTGTCTCCTGATGAGGTTGAAGCAAGGGGCTCAAGAAAAAGGCTTCATGCGGTTGGCATGAAGCCTCTTTGTTGAACGGAGGGCGCGGGTGGCGCCCTCCTTCTTCATCATTCAATGAACTCAGCTCAGTCGTTGGCGTAGATGTCCACGTCTTTTGTCTCGCGGATGAACAGCGTGCCGATGACCAGCGTGATGCCCGCGATGATGATCGGGTACCACAGGCCGTTGTACATGTTGCCGGTCGAGGCCACGATGGCGAAGGCGGTGGTCGGCAGCAGGCCGCCGAACCAGCCGTTGCCGATGTGGTACGGCAGGCTCATTGACGTGTAGCGGATGCGCGTGGGGAACATCTCGACCAGCATCGCGGCGATCGGGCCGTAGACCATGGTCACCAGCAGCACCAGCCAGAACAGCAGCAGCACCGTGAGCACCTTGTTCATCTTGGCGGGGTCGGCCTTCGAGGGGTAGCCCGCGATCTTCAGGTCTTCGGCCACGCCCTTCTTGAAGGCGGCGATTTCCTTGGCGGAGCTTTCGTCGAACTTGAGGTTCACGACGTTGCCGATGGGGGCCTCGACGGTCTTGTCGCCGATCTTCACGACGGCCTTCGAACCCGGCGCGCCGGCCACGTTCTCATAGCTCACCGAGTTCTGCACGAGGTAGCGCTTGGCGATGTCGCACGAGCTCTTGAAGTCGATCTCGCGGGCCACCGGGTTGCCCTGGAACGAGCAGGTCGCGGGGTCGGCCGTCACCGTGACGCCGGCCGTGGCTTGCGCGCGGGCCAGGTCGGGGTTGGCGGCTTCGGTCAGCATCTTGAAGACCGGGAAGTAGGTGACCACGGCCAGCAGGCAGCCGGCCATGATGATCGGCTTGCGGCCGATCTTGTCGGACAGCGTACCGAAGATCACGAAGAACGGCGTGCCCAGCAGCAGCGCCGCGGCGATCATCAGGTTGGCCGTGGTCGCATCGACCTTCAGCTGTGCCGTCAGGAAGAACAGCGCATAGAACTGGCCCGAATACCAGACCACCGCCTGGCCGGCCGTCAGGCCCACCAGCGCCAGGATCACGATCTTCAGGTTCTTCCACTCGCCGAACGACTCCGACAGCGGGGCCTTCGAGGTCTTGCCCTCGGCCTTCATCTTCTGGAAGGCGGGCGATTCCGACAGCGTCAGGCGGATCCACACCGAGATGCCCAGCAGCAGGATCGACACCAGGAACGGAATGCGCCAGCCCCAGTCGTTGAACACCGCTTCGCCCAGGCCCTCGCGCACGCCCAGGATGACCAGCAGGCTCAGGAACAGGCCGAGCGTGGCCGTGGTCTGGATCCACGAGGTGTAGGCGCCGCGCTTGCCGTGCGGCGAGTGCTCGGCCACGTAGGTGGCGGCACCGCCGTACTCGCCGCCAAGCGCCAGGCCCTGCAGCATGCGCAGCGCGATCAGGATCACCGGCGCCGCGACGCCGATGGTCGCGTAGCTGGGCAGCAGGCCGACGATGAAGGTCGACAGGCCCATGATCAGGATGGTCACCAGGAAGGTGTACTTGCGACCGATCATGTCGCCCAGGCGGCCGAACACGATGGCGCCGAACGGACGCACCAGGAAGCCGGCGGCGAACGCCAGCAGCGCGAAGATGAAGGCCGCGCCCGCATCCAGGCCGCTGAAGAACTGCTTGGCGATGATCGCGGCCAGCGAGCCGTACAGGTAAAAGTCGTACCACTCGAACACGGTGCCGAGCGAGGAGGCGAAGATGACTTTCTTCTCCTCCGCTGACATGGGCCGGGGGGCCGGATGCGGCACTCCCCGTGAATCTAGTGTGGCTGCCATTGGTCGTCTCCTGTGTGTATGCGTTCATGCGGTTCCCCGATTTCCGAGGACCGTGGCGCATTCTTGGAGCCGCGACTGACCCGAGCCTTTCGCGAAACTGAATCGACGCTTACGGATTAAGGTGAAACCCGCGGGGTGCGTTTCAGCTTGTAAGAAATCGAGCCCCTGCTCGGGTTTCTCCTCAGCCCTGCTTGTTGCTGCGCAGCAAGGATGGCCGCTGGTCGGCCGCGGCCCATTGCGGGCCGTCGAACCACGCGTCGCCCGACAGGTAGGCGCGCAGCATCGCGAGGCCGTCGAAGCCCCAGAACAGGCGGCCGTCGACCACGTAGGCCGGCGTGCCGAACACGCCCAACTGCAGCGCCTCGTCGGTGTTGCGCTTGAGCAGGGCCTTGCTCTCGTCGCTGCCGGCGTCGCGCTTGGGCTTCAGTTGCGCCGTGAGTTCGGCCAGGCGCGCGGCGTCGCCCGCTTCGCCGCCGCCGCGCCACACGTGGCGAAAGACGGTCTCGGCCACGAGGCGACTGATGCTGCCGTCGTCGCTGGTCGACAGCGCCAGCCGCAGGTGCGCCAGTGGGTTGTAGGGGTGCGAGGCCGGCATCGCGATCTCGATGCCGTGCGCGTGGCCCAGCCACAGCACGTGGCGGTAGGTCCAGCTGCGCTTGGACGGGATCTCGGCCGGGCCGAGCTGGCCGTGCTGCTTGAGCAGCGCGCCCAGCAGCACCGGCTTGTAGGCCACGCTGTAGCTCAGGCCTTCGAGCGCCTCGGGCAGGTGCTCGAAGGCAAGGTGCGCGTAGGGCGAGATGAAGTCGAGGTAGAAGTCGATGTGCTTCATGCGGCGTTGTCTCCGGGAACGCGCCAGATGCCGGCGCGTGCCCGCAACTCTATCGCGCGCCACACGTGGCGCCGCGTCTCGTCTTCCATCTTGCTCCAGCCCGCGATCTCGGGAATGGTGCGCAGGCAGCCTTCGCAGAAGCCGCTCAGGCGGTCCATGCGGCACACGGAGGAACACGGCGAAGGCACGTCTTGCGCCATGGCCTGCACGGCCACGGCACGGTCGGCCAGCGTCTCGGCTTCGCCGAAGTTCACACCACGTCCGCCACCGGCGCGCCGGTCAGCTTCTCGAGGTCTTGCGGACGCAGCTGGAACACCGCGTGCGGGTGGCCCGCCGCCGCCCAGATGTCCTCGAAGCGGAACAGCTCGCGGTCGATCAGTACCACCGGCGGGGTCACGTGGCCCACGGGTGACACGCCGCCGATGGTGAAGCCAGTGCGCGCCTTCACGAAGTCGGCGTCGGCGCGGCCGGTCTTGCCGACCAGCGCATCGACCTTCTTCTCGTCGACGCGCTTGTCGCCCGAGGTGATGACCAGCACCGCCGCCTCGTCGCTCTTGCGGCGGAAGATGATGCTCTTGGCGATCTGCCCGACGGAAATGCCGAGCGCGTCGGCCGCCTGCTGCGCGGTGCGGCAGGCGTCGTCGAGCATGCGGGGCGAATGGGGATGGCCGGCGTCCTGCAGCACGCGGGACACGCGTTGCACGCCTTCGGGGAGGGAATGGAGTTCAGAACCGCACATGCGCTGGAATCTATCAGGCGCTGCGCTTGAACATGAACAGGAACGCGCCCATGGCCATCAGCACGCCGCCGAACACGCGGTTCTGCGCGCGCCGCGCGCGCACGCTGCGCAACACGTTCTGCAGGCGCGCGGCCAGCCAGGCGTAGCCGTGCATCACGGTCACGTCGACCATCACCGTGGTGGCCAGCAGCACCAGCAGCTGCAGCCACAGCGGCCGCGTCGGCTGGATGAACTGCGGCAGCACGGCGGCCATGAAGACGATGCCCTTGGGGTTGGTCACGTTGGTCAGGAAGCCGCGCAGCACGCGCTGCGGCGCCGTGAGGTCGGGCTCGCGCACCGACGCTTCCGCGTCGCCCTCCGCCGCCGCAGCCGCGGCCACGGGCGCGCGCCATTGGCGCCAGCCCAGCCACAGCAGGTAGCACGCGCCCACCACCTTGATCACCGTGAACGCGGTGGCCGAGGCGGTGAGCACCGCGCCCACGCCCAGGCCCGCCACCAGCAGGATCACGGCCAGCCCCAGCTGCAGGCCGACGATGGTCGCGGTGGTGCGCCGCACGCCGTAGCTGAGGCCATGGCTCATGCTGAGCACCGCGCCCGAACCGGGCGACACCGCGATGACGCAACTCGCCACCAGAAACGCGAGCCAGACTTGCAGATCCACGAAAACTCCTGTGTATGTATGCGTGTGTGTTCGGGGCTCAGCCGGCCCGCTTGGTGCGGATGGCCTTCGACGCGAGCGAGTTCGGCTCGCGGCCCAGCGCCTGGCTGATGTACACGCCTGCGTCGATCAGCTTGTCCAGGTCGATGCCGGTCTCGATGCCCATGCCGTGCAGCATGTAGATCACGTCCTCGGTCGCCACGTTGCCCGTCGCGCCCTTGGCGTAGGGGCAGCCGCCCAGCCCGGCCGAGGACGACTGGAAGTTCCACACGCCCAGCTCGAGCGCGGCCAGCGTGTTGACCAGCGCCTGTCCGTAGGTGTCGTGGAAGTGGCCGGAAACGGCGGCTACGTCGAAGTGCGCCAGCGTGGCCTCCATGGCCGCTTGCACCTTGCGCGGCGTGCCCACGCCGATGGTGTCGGCCACGTCCACGCGTTGCACGCCGATGCCCTTCATCAGCTGCGCGAGGTAGCCGACCTTGGCCGGCGCGATCTCGCCTTCGTAGGGGCAGCCCACCGTGCACGACATGGCGCCGCGCACGTCGATGCCCTTGTCGAGCGCCGCGGCCACCACCGGCGCGAAGCGCTCGATGCTCTCGGCGATGGAGCAGTTGATGTTCTTCTGGCTGAAGGCCTCGCTCGCGGCGCCGAACACCACGATCTCGTCGGGCCACTCCTCGCGCGGCGCGGCAATCGCGGCCTCGAAGCCCTTCATGTTGGGCGTGAGCACCGAGTAGCGCACGCCGGGCTTGCGCCGTATGCCGTGCATCACCTCGGCGTTGTCGGCCATCTGCGGCACCCACTTGGGCGACACGAAGCTGGTGACCTCGATCTCTTTCAGGCCCGCGTCCTGCAGGCGGTGCACGAGGCCGATCTTGACCTCGGCCGAGACGGGTTGCTTTTCGTTCTGCAGGCCGTCGCGCGGGCCGACGTCGATGAGCTTGACGCGGGTGGGGAGTTTCATGGGGCTGTCTCTCTTGTCGCGGGAGGGTGAAAAAACCGCCTTCGATTGTCGGACACCTGGGAACACCCTGCGTGGTACACAAGTTCCGGAAGGTAGCAATGCGCGCCAGTGGCGTTGCAAATGGCGCCAACGACCGGTCGGCGCCCGGTCGGCATGCTCAGTACGACTTGGGCAGCCCCAGCGCCTTCTCGGCGATGAAATTCAGGATCATCTGCGGGCTCACCGGCGCGATGCGCGGGATGTAGCTCTCGCGCAGCAGGCGCTCGACGTGGTATTCCTTCGCGTAGCCCATGCCGCCCAGCGTGAGCACGGCGTTCTGGCAGGCGTCGTGCGCCGCCTCGGCCGCGAGGTACTTGGCGGCGTTGGCCTCGGTGCCGCAGGGCTCGCCCGCGTCGTACAGCGTGGCGGCCTTGAGCATCATCAGGTCGGCCGCCTCCAGGTTGGCCCAGGCGCGCGCCAGCGGATGCGCCACGCCCTGGTTCTGCCCGATGGGCCGGCCGAACACCACGCGCTCCTGCGCGTACTGCGAGGCGATGCGCAGCGCCGCGCGGCCGATGCCGATGGCCTCCGCCGCAATCAGGATACGCTCGGGGTTCAGTCCGTGCAGGATGTATTCGAAGCCCCGGCCCTCCTCGCCGATGCGGTCTTCCTCCGGCACTTCGAGCCCGTCGATGAAGAGCATGTTCGAGTCGACCGCCGCGCGGCCGAGCTTGTGAATCTCGCGCACCTCGACCTTGCCGCGGTCCAGCGGCGTGTAGAACAGCGTGAGCCCCTGCGTGGGCTTCTTCACCTGGTCCAGCGGCGTGGTGCGCGTGAGGATCAGCATGCGGTCGGCCACCTGCGCGGTCGAGATCCAGATCTTGCGGCCGTGCAGCAGATAGCTGCCGTTGGGCTGGCGCACGGCCTGCGTCTTCAGGCGCGTGGTATCGAGCCCCGCGTCGGGCTCGGTCACGGCGAAGCAGGCCTTCTCGGTGCCGGCAATGAGCGGCGGCAGGAAGCGTTGGCGCTGCGCCTCGCTGCCGAACACCACCACCGGGTTGAGCCCGAAGATGTTCATGTGCACCGCCGACGCGCCCGACATGCCCGCGCCCGACGCGCTGATGGCGCGCATCATCAGCGCCGCCTCGGTGATGCCGAGCCCCGCGCCGCCCTGCGCCTCGGGCATGGCGATGCCGAGCCAGCCGCTGTCGGCCACGGCGCGGTGAAATTCGTGCGGGAACACGGCGCGGTCGTCGTGGTCGCGCCAGTAGTCGGCGGGGAAGTCTTCGCACAGCCGTTCGATGGCGGCCACCAGCGAGCGCTGGTCTTCGTCGAGGGAGAAATTCATTCTGTATCTCTGTCTTTGTTCAAGGGGTCCGGTTGCAGCGTGACGCCGCGCCGGCGCATGCTTTCGATGGCCTCGTCGCCGTAGCCTGCTTCGCGCAGCAGCTCCACGCTCTGCTCGCCGATGCGCGGCGTGGGCCGGCGGATGGCGGTGGGCGTGGCGCTGTAGCGGCCGACCGGCGCCAGGGTGCGGATGCGGCCTTCGCTCGGGTGGTCGAACTCGGGATAGAAATCGACGGCGCGCAGGTGCGGGTCGTCGAGCAGGCTCTCGGTGCTGTGCAGGCGCGCCACCGGAATGTCGGCTGCGGCCAGCGCCGCGAACCATGCGTCGCTGGTGCGCGTGGCCATCACCTCGGCCACGAAGGCGTACACGGCGCCGATGTTCGCGGCGCGCGCGGTGTGCGTGCCGAACATCGGCGAGTCGCGCAGCGCGGGCCGGCCGATCACGTCGAAAAAGGCCTGCCAGTGCTTGTCGTTGTAGATCAGCACGCTGAGGTACCCGTCCGATGTCGCGTAGGGCTTGCGGTGCGGCGCGAGCAGGCGCGCGTAGCCCGTGGGCCCCAGCGGCGGCTCGAAGCTGTGGCCGCCGAGGTGGTCGCCCATGACGAACTGCGAAAGCGCCTCGAACATCGGCACCTCCACCGCCTGGCCCTTGCCGGTGCGCTGCGCGTGCAGCACGGCGGCCAGCAGCGCGATGGCCGCCTGCAGCCCCACGGCACGGTCGGCCAGCGTGACAGGGGCGTAGCGCGGGGCGTCGCCGCTTTGCTGCGCGAACAGCGAGGCGATGCCGGCCGCGCCCTGGATGAGGTCGTCGTACGCGGGCTTGCCAGCGTAGGGGCCCTGCTCGCCGTAGCCGAAGGCGCCAAGGTAGACGATCTTCGGGTTGACCGCCGCCACCGCCTCGTAGCCGAGCCCGAGCCGTGCCATGGCTTGCGGGCGCGTGTTGTAGATCAGCGCGTCGCAGCCGGCCGCGAGCTTCAGGCAGGCCTCGCGTCCTTCGGGCTGCTTGAGGTCGAGCACGATGGAGCGCTTGTTGCGGTTCAGGTGCATGGCCATCGCGCCCATGCCGGGGTGGCGCATCGGGCCGACGGCGCGCAGGTTGTCGCCGCCGGGCGGCTCGACCTTGACGATGTCGGCGCCGAGGTCGCCCAGCGTTTGCGTGGCGTAGGGGCCCATCACCACGGCCGTGAGGTCGAGGATGCGGATTCCTTCGAGAGGTCCTGTGGAGTTCATGTCTTGGTCTTCGCTCCTTCCCCCTCCGGGGGAAGGCTGGGATGGGGGCAGGCAGAGCGCCCGATGGGGACGCCGCCG
>NZ_MOWM01000219.1 GCF_016082275.1 Variovorax sp. E3 | reverse complement strand
CGCGTCGCCGAGCACGAAGGTGGCCTTGGGCAGTTCGCGCTCGCTGCCGCGCGGCAGGTGGCGCGTGCCGTCGATCTCCACGGCGCGCGGATCGGCCGCGGCCTGGTCGTGCATGCGGCCGCGCACGGTGGCCGGCGACTCCTGCGCCGCCGCGAAGCCGATGCTCATGCAGGCGGCGGTGACGGCGCCCGCGAGGGCGATGCGCTTCGGTAGCTTTCTTCTTTTCATTTCGGCTCGCTGGCTCGGGTTCTTCTGTGCGAAGGGGCGCGTCATGGCTTGTGCTCCTGCGTGGCGGCGGGTGCGAGTTCGACTTCGACGTCGAGGTTGAACAGCGGCGACTCGTTGCGGCCGGCCCGCTGCGCGCCCAGCAGCTTCCAGCGCGCGAGCACCTCGGCCTTCACCGCGTCGGCGCGCTGGCGGCCCAGCGAGGCGGCCTCGCCGGGCGCGGCCCGGTAGGCCAGCCGCAGCACCGCGGTCTTCTCGGCCAGCAGGCCCACCGTGCGGTCGAGCTCGGGCACGAAGCCGGCGCGCAGCACGGCGCTGCCGTCCTCGAAGGCCGCGCCCTGCAGCGCGAGCCGCACCACGCGGTGCACGGTGGCGCCGAAGTTGATCTTCAGCACCTTGCCGCGCGTGGCGCGCTCGGCCGCCGGGTTCTCGCTGGTGGTGCGGTAGCCCGAGGGCAGCGTGCGCTCGTCGAGCTTCAGCACCAGGTTGCTGCCGGTGCCTTCCTTCGGAATGGCGGCGCAGGCGATGTGGTAGCGGCCCTCGGCGTCGGTGGTCACCAGCACGCCGTTGACGGTGGCGATGCGCACGTTGGCCAGGCCCGGCTCGCCTTCGTCCTGGTAGCCGTTGGCGTTCTTGTCGTCGTAGACCTTGCCGATCACGTCGGTGCAGTCGAACAGCGCGTCGGGCACCACGCGCACGGTGGCGGTGGCCAGGTTCGACAGCGTGCGGCCGCCCACGCCCTGCGTGGCCACGACCTGGTTGACGAACTCGCCCTCGCCCACGCCGACCCCCACGCCCGCGACCATCAAATACTCCTTGGTCTCGTTGGGCGCGAAGTTCTGGCCCGGCACCACCAGCTGGCGGCCGTTCAGTTGCGGCACCACCGGCAGCGCCACGCCGCCGGGCAGGCTGCGCACGGTGAGCGAGCCCTGCACGTAGCGAAAGCCCGGCGGCAAGGTGTCGACCACGGCCACGCCCGGCACGGGGTTGCCGCGCGTGTTGCGCGCCGTGATGCGGTAGGGCAGCAGCTCGCCCTTCTTCACGGTGAGCTTCGAGGTGGTCTTGCGCAGCTCGATGAGCGTGGCGTCCGACGGGTCCAGCGGAATGTTGTTGGCCACCACGTGCTGGCCGCCGCCGCCCGGCATCTGGAACACCATGTAGTAGCCCGCGCCCGGCACCAGCGCCGCGCCGGGGCTCACCACGCAGGGGTTGGTCTGCGCGGGCGCCGGGCCGTTGGCCGGCGCCGCGCACGACTGCGTGCCCAGCGCGCCGGCGGCCGGCGGGTACATCGACGAGGGCAGGTAGTTGCCCGGCGGCGTCACCACCAGGCGGTACTCGCCGGCCGGTGCGCCCGGCAGCACGAAGAAGTCGTAGTAGCCGTTCGGGCCGGTCGTGTAGCTGTCGCGCCCGTCGAACAGGTGCTGCGCGGGGTCGAAGCCGGGCGGGCCCACCAGGCGCACCACGGCGCCGGGCACGGGCGTGCCGCTCACGCTGTCGTACACCACGCCGCCCGGGTCGTAGGGCAAGTCCTGCTTCTGCACGTTGGCGCCGGGGTTCACGCGCACCTTGATGGTGAAGCGCGGATCGCTCGGCGATGGCGTCGGGTACGGCCCGCCCGCGCCGTTCTGCGCCGCGTCGGTCGGCCACACGCCGCCCACGTAGCGGCCGTCGGGCGAGCGGAAGCGCACGCGGTATTCGCCGGGCACGAGGTCGCCGAAGCGGTAGCCGCCGTCGGCCGCGGTGGTCACGCTGTAGAGCACGGTGGCCGCGTTTTCCGCGCAGGCGTTGCCGCCGTCGGCGCAGCGCAGTAGCTCCACGGTCCAGCCCTCGCCGCCGCCCTCGCCCGATTCGCGGCCGCGGTTGTGGTTCTGGTCGAACCACACGTTGCCGCTGAGCGAGGCCGGCTGGTTGCTGTGCTCGTTGAAGTCGTAGCCGGTGCCGTGCGCGTCGAGCCCCGTGAAGCTCACGCGGATCTGGTTCGGGCCCTGCGCGGTGCCGCCCAGGGTGCCGGGCACGGCAATGCCCTCTTCGTAGCCCGCGGGCTGCGTCTCGGTGAGGGTGTAGCCGCCGCTGCCGGGCAACGGCAGGCCGGGCAGCTCGTAGCGGCCGTTGGCGTCGGTGACGGCGGTGCGCGTCACGGGCTGGCCCGCGGCGTCGGTGCCGGTGAGCGTGATGGTCACGCCCGGAATCGGCAGGTCCTGCGGCTCGCGCGTGCCGTTGCGGTTGGCGTCGTTGTAGACGGTGCCCGCAAGCGACGCGCCGCGTTCGCCGAAGTTGTAGTTGTCGCCGTTGCCGCCGCGGTAGGCGATGGCGCCGATGACGTCGTTGCCCAGCGTGCCGCTGGGCACGCCGTCGAGCGTGCCCACGGCGTCCAGGCCGTCGGCATAGGTCACGGGCTGCGTCTCGCGCAGCGTGTAGCCCGCGGCGTCGGCCGGCAGCAGGCCGGTGAACACGTAGCGGCCGGTGGCGTCGGTCACGGCGGTGGCGTTCACCGCCAGCCCGCTGGCCGAGCGGCCGGTGAGCGTGACCGTGACGCCCCCGATGCCCGGCTCGCTGGCCTGGCGCACGCCGTCGTTGTTGCTGTCGACGTACACCCAGCCCGCGATCTGGCCGCCGCGTTCGCCGAAGTTGTAGTCAATGCCCACGTCTTCCGACACCAGCGCGAGGCCACCGAAGCGGTCGTTCACGTTGCCGGGGTTGGCGGTGCCGCGCGGCGCGCCGTTCACGGTGCCCAGCGACTCGGGGCCGTCGGCCACGCCGGCGGGCTGGGTCTCGTCGATCTGGTAGGTGCCGGGCACCAGCTTGTCGAACAGGTAGCCGCCGTCGGCGCCGGTCTGCACCGTGCGGTCCACGGCGTTGCCCAGGAAGTCGGTGCCGGTGACGCGCACGGTGGTGCCGCCGATGCCCGGCTCGCCGCTGTCGCGCACGCCGTTGGAGGGCGCCACGTCGGCGTACACGTAGCCGGCCAGGCTCGCGGGCTTCACGGCCGAGAAGTTGTTGCCGGCCGAGCCCGCGCCCACCGCGCCGAGCACGATGTTCTGGATCACGTTGGCCGTGGAACCGTTGGGCCCGTTGCTCACGCCGCTGCCGCCGGTGGGCACGCTGCCCGCCGTGCTGCCCGCGCCGCTGACGTTGCCGGCGCGCGTGATGCCGGGCTCGTAGCCCTGCGGGCGCGTCTCGGTCACGGTGTAGCTGCCGGGCGCGAGGTTGGGAAAGCTGTAGTCGCCGCTGGCGTCGGTGGTGGTGGTGCGCGTGACGCTCTGGCCGTTGACGTCGGTGCCCGTGAGCGTGATGGCCACGCCCGCGATGCCCGGCTCGCCCGGCGTGTTCTGCGCGCCGTTGCCGTTGCGGTCGTAGTACACGCGGCCCGAGATGCCGCCCGGCAGCAGTTCGCCGAAGTAGTACTCGCCCTGCACGAGCGGCACGTTGGTGCCCGAAACGCTCACGCCGGTGATGACGTTGCCGCCGCCTTGCGGCGTGCCGGGGTGGCCGTTGTTGTTGGCCTTGCCCGGCGCGTAGTTGGCCGGCTGCGTCTCGGTGATGGTGTAGCCGCCGGGGCCCGAGGGCGGCACGTTGCGGAACTCGTAGCCGCCGGCCGGGCCCGAGGGCACGGCGACGATGCTCACGGGGTTGCCCGCGGCGTCGGTGCCCGTGAGGCGCAGCTCGACGTTCGGAATGCCGGTGTCGCCGGGTTGCGGCACGCCGTCGTTGTCGCCGTCGACGAACACGCGCACGCTGATGCGCGTGAGCAGTTCGCCGAAGTCGTAGCCGGTGCCGCTGACGTTGGAGCGCAGCGCAATGGCGCTCACCACGTCGTTGCCCACGGTGCCGCCGGCGCTGCCGGCCGCGTCGCTGCCGTCGGCGAAGCCGGCGGGCTGCGTCTCGGTCAGCGTGTAGCTGCCGGGCGTGAGGTTGTCGAAGGCGTAGCTGCCCGTGCCGGTGGCCGTGGTGACAGTCTTCGACACCGCGTTGCCGAACATGTCGGTGCCGGTGAGCGTGACGGTCACGCCCGCGATGCCGGGGTCGCCCGCGCTGGCGGCGCCGTTGTAGTCGGCGTCCTGGTAGACGCGGCCGGCCAGGCTGGACGCGCGCACTTCGCCGAAGTTGTTCGACACCGAGGTGCCGCCCGTGCCGAGCACGATGCCGTCGATGCGGTTGGCGTTGGAGCCGGCCGGGCCGCTGGTCACGCCGGCGCCGGCGGTCGGCACGGTGCCGCTCGCGCTGCCCGCGCCGGTGACGCTGCCCGCGCGGGTGATGCCCGGCTGGTACGCGGCGGGCTGGTCCTCGACCACGTTGTAGGTGCCGGCGGGCACGGTGAAGCCCCAGTTGCCGTTGGCGTCCGTGGTGGTGGTCAGCGACACCGGGTTGCCCAGCTGTCGGTGCCGGTCAGGCGCAGGGTGACGCCGGCAATGCCGGGCTCGCCGCCGTCGATCTGGCCGTTGCCGTTCAGGTCTTCGTACACGCGGCCGGACAGCGCGCTGTTCTGCACCGTGATGCGGCCTTCGTTGAAGTTGTTACCGGCGTTGGGGTCGGCGCCGCCGTTGGTGTCGCCCGAGCCGGTGGTGACGATGTGTGCGCGGTTGACGATCTCGGTGCCGTTGGCCGGCGCCGCGCCGTTCGCGAAGCGCACCGGAATGCGCACGGTGGCCGTGCCGTTGGCGGGCATCGAGGCGATGGCGCAGCTCACGGCCGTGCCGCCGGACGCGCCGGTGCAGGTGGGCGCGGCGGGCGTGAAGCTGCCGCCGGTGACGGTGAACACGGGCGTGCCGTCCAGCACCAGGGCCGCGGGCAGCGTGTCGGTGAAGCTGGTGGTCTCGGCGCTGTCGGGGCCGTTGTTGCGCAGTTGCACGAGCCAGTCGAAGGGCTGGCCCGCCGACGCGGTGGCCAGCGGCGTGCCGGTGCCCTTGACGACCGCCGCCTTCGAGACCACCTGCACGTCGGCCTTGAAGCGGAAGGTGGTGTTCTCGGCCACCGCGTTGTTGCCCTGCACCGCGTCGTAGACGTTGCGCGCGGCGTCGAAGAAATCGACCCTGGCGTTGTTCTGGAAGGTGCCGCGCGACACGCCGCGCAGCACCACGCGGAACTCCAGCGTGTTGGCGTCGCCGGTGGCGTTGGCGCCCGCGCCGCCCAGCGTCGGAATGGTGAACACCACCTGCCCGCCGGCCGAGCCGATGGCCGCGCCGTTGGCCAGCGCAAAGCTGGTGCCCGCGGGCGCTCCCGCCGGAAGGCTCACCGACACCAGCGTGGGCGGTGCCTCGCCGCCCGGGCCGGCCAGCGGCAGCAGGTCGACCATGCGCACGCCTTCCGCGGTCGACGCGCTGTTGTTCGACACCGTGATGGTGTAGCCCACGTCGTCGCCCACGTTCACCGGGTCGACGTCGTCGCGCTTGGTGACGACCAGGTCGTACACCGGCGCGGTGACCGCGGCCGGCACCGAGGCGTCGTTGTTGCCGGTGCTGAGCTCCGGCGTGGCCGTGGAGACATGCACGTTGTTGGTCACCGTGGTGCCGTTGAGCACGTACAGCGGCCGCACGCGCACCGTGACGGTCTGCTGCACGTTGCGGTCGAGCGAGCTCCACGCGCACTCGAGCTGGTTGTTGGTGATGCCGGTGCCCGTGGGCTGCGTGGTGTTCGGCGTCGTGGTGCAGTTGCCGCCGCCCGAGGCGGTGGCCGAGATGAACATCAGGCCGGCCGGCAGCGTGTCGACCACGCGCACGTCGTAGGCGCGGCTGCGGCTGCCCTGCGCCAGGCTCTGGTTGCGGGCCGTGAGCGTGTAGGTGAGCAACTGGCCCACCGGCACCGAGCCGGGACTGGCCGACTTGGTGACCGTCACGTCGCTGCGCGCGACCAGGTACGCGGTGGCGCTGCCGTCGTTGTTGGCCAGGTTCGGGTCGGCCGGCGTGACGGCCAGCGCGCGGGCCGTGTTGTCGATCTCGAAGCCGTGGTCGGTGGCCGAGCGGCCGTCGCCGTAATGCGACGCGACCACGCGCACCACCGGGCACAGCGGCAGCGCGCTGGCGGCGTCGGTGCTCGCGCGGCAGACCGGCAGGGTCGTGAGCGTGCAGCTCGAAAGCGAGGCCTGGCCGTAGCCGCTGCCGTTGGCCGGCAGCGCGCAGGTGCCGGCGAAGGTGCCGCCGTTGGCGGCCTGCGTGACGGCGCCCGCGCCGATCACTTGCGCGAAGGCGTCGGTGACGACCACGTTCTGCGCCTCGGAAGGGCCGGTGTTGACCACCTCGAGTTCCCAGGTGATGTTCTGGCCCGCGACCTGGCGGTTGCCCGCGCTGTCGCCGATGCCCACCACGCGCTTGAGCACCTTCACGTCGGCGGCGGTGGCGTTGTCGTTCACGCCGGTGCCCAGGCTCACGCAGTCGTTGCCGGTGTTGGCATCGGGGTCGGTGCCGAGCGTGGGCGCGGCGGCGGGCAGGGCCACGTTCACGCACATGCTGTTGACGATCTGGCCGCCGCCGGGCGGCAGCGCCGGGATGGTGGCGTTCACGATGACGTAGCCGCCGTTGCGCGCGGCGTTGCCGTTCGACGCGTCCACGCCGATGTCGGCCGTGAGCGTGCGCATGCAGGTCACCGTCGCGGGGCCGGGCACGGGCACGGCGGGCGTGGGGACGACGATCGCGCCGCCCTGGGTCACGGTGCAGGTGTAGCCGTCGCGCTGCGTGACGCTGTTGATCTGCACGCCCGCGGGCAGGTCGTCGACCAGCTGGATGGTGCTTCCCGCCAGCAGGCGCGTGCCGCCGAGGTTGGTGCTGCCGACCTGGTAGTCGAAGGCCTGGCCCAGCGGCACGTTGTTCTGCGGCCAGCCGCGGCGCTTGTCGGCGCGGAAGTCGGCGGCGGACACCGCCACGTCGGCCGGCACGCTGCCGGTGGCCGTGCTGGCGATGGGGCCGGTCGCGTTCACGGTGGCTTCGTTGACGACGCCGGTGCCCGCGCTCATGGCAATGACCGGCACCACGATGTCGCCGAGCGCCACGCTGGCGCCGTTGTTGCCGCCGATGTTGCCGCGCGTGCAGCTCACCGTCTGGCCGCTGACCGAGCAGCTCCAGCCGGCGGCCGCGTTGATCGGCGACTGGATCGCGAAGTTGGCGGGAAGGGTGTCGGTCAGCGTCACGCCGGTGGGCGGGCTGCCGCTGAAGCTCGGGCTCAGCCGGAAGTTGAAGCGCTGGCCCACCAGCAGCTGGCCGCCGTCATGGCTCTTGGCCAGCGCGAGCACGTAGCCGGCGGTGACGGTGGTGTTGGCGGTGGCCGTGTTGTTGGTCGCAACGCCGTCGCCCACCGAGCCCGCCGGCGCCACGGCCGGCTGGTGCGTGATGGTGGAGCCCGCGCCCGCGGTGACCACGCCGTTGACGGTGAAGGTGCGCGTGTTGCCGTTCGCGGTGGCCGGCACGTTGCAGGTCAGCTGGCTGCCGCTGATCGAGCAGCCCGCAGGCAGGCCCGTGCCCGAGACCGTCAGCCCCGTGGGAATGGGATAGGTGAGCGTCGAGCCCGTGCTGGCGTCGGGGCCGTTGTTGGTGACCGTGAAGACGATCGGCACCGTCGAGCCGCTGGCCGCGCTGGCCGGCGCGTTGATGCTCACCGCCACGTCGGCGCCCTGGTTCACGGTGATGGCCTTGGTCTCGCTCGCACCGTTGCCTTCGGGCGTGGCCGTGACGCTCAGCGTGCCCTGGGTGCGCGTGCGCAGCAGCACCTCGAAGGCACGCAGCTGGTTCGCCGCGAGCGTGATGCCCGAACAGGTCAGCGTGCCCGGCCCGGCCGAGCCCACGGGCACGTCGGCCGTGCAGGTGCCCACGGGAACCGCGCCCGTGCCCATGTAGAAGGCGTTCGCGGGGATGCTGTAGGTGAACGAGGTGCCAGGGGAGCCGATCGGCGCGCTGTCGGTGTCGGCAATCGTCACCGTGCTGGTGACGGTGCCGCCGGCCGGCAGGATGTCGGGCGCGTGCACCAGGCTGGACACCTGCGGCAACGCATGCGCGGCCACTGCGAACAGCAGGCCGGCCAGCGGTGCGGCAAGGCGCGCCAGGCCCCGCCGCCAGGCGAAGCGCGGCGTGGGCCGTGCGTTGAAGAACACGTCGCGCCGCACCGACGCGGCCGGCAAATTCGATGGGGTCCTGGACATCCCGTCCCTCGTGAAGGCTCTGATGGACCGGGCACCGACTGCCTGCGAACGCCGCTGGATGCGGCGGGGTGCTCCGGAAAGAGCGGGAGTCTCGAAGCCCTTCCCCAGGGCCACTTTTGCGATTCAGGACAAAAGGTTTGCTTCAGATGACAATTGTTTACGAATGCAACTTAACGTGAACTTAGTCACACAGCATTTCAGGCCCTCGCCCCTACGCTCGGCGCCATGTCTTACTGGTCGACCACGCCGCCACGGCGCGCGCACATCCTCGTCATCGACGACAACATTGAAGAGTTGCAGTTGCTGCTGGGCGCGCTGCGCGGTGCGGGCCACCGCATCAGCCTGGCGTTCGATGCGCTGCAGGGCTACCGGCGCGTCACCGCGCTGCAGCCCGACCTCGTGCTGCTGGACGTGCGCATGGGCGCCACCGACGGCTTCGCGACCTGCCGCCTGCTGAAGGCCGACAGCACGACGTCGCACATTCCCGTGATCTTCGTGACCTCGTCCAGCTCGGTGGAAGAGCGGCTCACGGGGCTGCGCGAAGGCGCGGTCGACTACATCCTCAAGCCCTTCGATTCCAGCGAAGTGCTGGCGCGCGTGGCGGTGCACCTGGCGCTGTCGGGCAGCAGCCACCGCGCGCAGGCCTGCATCGCGCAGGCCGAGAACGTGCTGGAGAACGCGCGCTCGGACAACGCCGACCGCGTCATCGCGCAGGCGGCCGAACGGCTGGTGCTGTCGGACCTGGCCAAGGTGCCGACGCTGCCCGAACTGGCCACGCGCGTGGGCACGCACGAGAAGCGGCTGTCGCGCGTGTTCCGCGAGCAGACCGGGCGCACGGTGTTCGAGTTCGTGCGCGAGCGGCGACTGGGCGAGGCGCAGCGCCTGCTGGCGGGTTCCGCGCTCAGCGTGGAAGAAGTGGCGCAGGCCGTGGGCTTTTCGGGCGCGGCCAATTTCTCGACCGCGTTCCGCGAGCGCTTCGGGATCACGCCTTCGTCCTACCGCAACGCACAAGCGGGCCGCCTCGCCTCGTCGTCGGCGCCGTCGGCCTGAGGCGGCCGCGGTGACGGCTCGCGGTGTCGCCACCGCCTTGCTGCTGGGCGCCGCCGCCTGGGCCTCGTGCTTCGCG
>NZ_MOWM01000218.1 GCF_016082275.1 Variovorax sp. E3 | reverse complement strand
CCCGCGCCGCAGGCCGGCGCCGACACGGCACAGACGCTGCCGCCGGGGCTGGCGGTGCTGGTGGTGGAAGACAACGCGGTGGTCGCCGACAGCCTGCTGGCGCTGCTGCGCCAATGGGGCGTGGCGCCGCGCGTGTACGCCAGCGCGGCCGAAGCGCTGGCGCTGGCCGACCTGCATGCGCTGGACGCGGCGCTGTGCGACATCCGGCTGCCCGGCGCGCTCGACGGCATTGCGCTGGCCGAGCGGCTGCAGCGGCAGAAGCCCTCGCTCACGATCGTGCTGATCTCGGCCGACATCAACGAGGCGACACATCGGCTGGCCATGGAGCGCGGCTGGCATGCGCTGCGCAAACCGGTCCAGCCCGACGAGCTCCACGGGATGCTGCTGAAGGCGCTGCCCCGGGGCTGAAGGGCGGAGACGCTGGGCTTGCTGGCACGGGCCGTGCAACAGTGTCACGGCTTCCGGGATATGCTCCGCGCACAGGCCGCCGGTCCTGCTCCGATGTCCGCCGACACTCCTTCTTCTTCCCCCGCCGCCGATCCGCGCAACCCGCGCTATGGCGGCGTCGCCATCGTGCTGCACTGGCTGCTCGCGGCCCTGATCGTGGGCTCGCTCGGCGTGGGGCTCTACATGACGGGGCTGCCGTTCTCGCCGATGCGCCTGAAGCTCTACAGCTGGCACAAATGGGCCGGCGTCACGATCCTTGTGCTGTCGGCGCTGCGGCTGGCGTGGCGGCTCGGCCACCGGCCACCGGCGCTGCCGGCCGCCCTGTCACCCTGGCAGCTGGCGGGCTATCGTGTCAGTCACACACTGATGTACCTGCTGTTCTTCGCAGTGCCGCTTTCGGGCTGGGCCTACAGCTCCGCGATGGGCATGCCGATCGTGTGGTTCGGCGCGCTGCCGCTGCCCGACTTCGTGCCGGTCGACCAGCCATTTGCCGAGGCGGTGCTCCAGCCGCTGCACAAGGGCTGCGCCTTCACGCTGGCGGGCGTCACGCTGCTGCACGTGGCGGCGGTGCTGAAGCACCACTGGATCGACCGCGACGGTCTGTTGAAACGCATGTGGCCCGCGCCACGCAAGGAATCCGCCGGATGAAGCGCCTCTGTCTTCTCGCCCCCTTCGCCCTGCTGGCGTTCGCGCCGGGCATTGCCGGCGCCGAGCCGCCGGCCGCCAGACTGCTGGCCGACAAGAGCCAGATCGTGTTCGTCAGCAAGCAGATGGGCGTGCCGGTGGAAGGCACGTTCAAGAAGTTCGACGCCCAGGTCGCCTTCGACCCGAAGAAGCCTGAGGGCGGCACGGTCGCCCTGCAGATCGACACGGCCAGCGCCGGCTTCGGCATTCCGATGAGCGACGCCGAGCTGCCCAAGGCCCCGTGGTTCGATGCCGCGCACTTTCCGCACGCCACCTTCCAGTCGAGCGCGATCAAGGCGCTGGGAGACGGCAAGTTCGAGATGACGGGCAAGCTCACCATCAAGGGCGCGACCAAGGTCGTGACGGTGCCGGTCGGCATTGCGGCGGCGGGCAGCAACCAGTCGGTTGCCACCGGAAGCTTTACGATCCAGCGGCTCGACTACAAGGTGGGCGACGGCGAATGGACCGACACCTCGGTGGTCGGCAACGACGTGCAGGTGCGCTTCAAGCTCACGCTCGCGGGCCTGGGGCCGCTGTGAACCGCCGCGCCGCGCCATTGCGCCCCCGCTCTTTCTCACTTCACTCCCCCTCGTTCATGACACCCCCACCCACCGCCATGAAGACGAAGCTCCTCCTTGCCGCGCTGCTGTCGGCCGCGGCCGTGACCGCCGCCACGGCGCAGGAATACACGGCGCCGCCGGTGGCCGTCAAACCCGCGGGCGGCCCGAAGAAAAATGCCAACTACGTGGTCGACCCGACGCACACCTTCGTGATGTACGAAATGGGCCACTACGGCACCACCACCAACCGGGGACGTTTCAGCACCAAGGACGGCTCGGTGCAGATCGACGGCGCCGGCACCAGCGGCAAGGTCGACATCACGATGGACATCAGCTCCATCAACACCGGCGTGGACCTGCTCAACCGCCATGTACAGAGCAAGGACTTCTTCAACGTGGCGGAATTCCCGACCGGCCGCTTCGTGGCCGAGCGCATCGATTTCAGCGGCGACAAGGTGGCCGACGTGCCGGGCACGCTCACGCTGATGGGCCAGACAAAGCCGGTGACGCTGAAGGCCGTGCGCTTCAACTGCTACCTGAGCCCGCTGATCAACCGCCAGGTGTGCGGCGGCGACTTCGAGACCACGGTGGAACGCAGCGACTGGGGAATTACCTGGGGGCTGAACTTCGGCTTCGAGAACAAGGTCAAGCTGCTGGTGCAGGTGGAAGCGGTCAACGTGCAGCCCTAGGCGCTTCCGGCGCCCGAGGCTGGCAGAACACCGGCTTACCTGGCGACGGTCTTGCGGGGGCGGGCCGCGGCAAGAGGCTCCCCGCTATCGTTTTTTGGGGCTTTCAGCCAGTTGCGGGCGGCGATCACCGCGCGCGGGAGATTCAGCAGCACCAGCATCCATGCGCCCATGGCAATGGTCATCAGCGCGCCGAACAGGATCTGCTCGGCCAGCGGTGCGTCGCTCCAGTAGAAGAAGCTCAGAAAAAACGACAAGATCAATGCCCAGATGGCCAGAACGTAGAGATTTTTCATTTTGTGCACCGCGGAAGTCGGTAGAGAAAATGTAAACCAAAAGTAACTCGAGTACTACTTAGAGTTTACTTTTCAATCCCCGATCAACGTGCATTTGTGCACGCTGTTCACCCTTTTCGGGTTTCCCCTCAGGAGTTTTCAACGATGGACAACACCCTTTCCCTGCTAGGCATCGCCGGCGCCATGGCCGTCGGCGCCATGAGCCCCGGCCCCAGTTTCGTCATGGTGGCCCGCACGGCCGTGACCTCCCGGGGCGACGGGCTGGCGGCGGCGTTGGGCATGGGCGCGGGCGGGCTGGTGTTTGCCATTGCGGCGCTGGCCGGGCTGCAGGCGGCGTTCCTGGCGGTGCCGGGGCTGTATCTGGCGATCAAGGGCTTCGGCGGCGCCTACCTGGTCTACCTGGGTTTTCGCATCTGGCGCGGCGCGCGCCAGCCGCTGGCCGTTACACAGGAAGTGGGTAACTCCCCCGCCCGGCAGGGCCGCGGCGGGCGTACGTTCCTGCTGGGGCTGGCCACGCAGGTCAGCAACCCGAAGACGGCGGTGGTCTACGCCAGCATCTTCGCGGCCTTCCTGCCGCGCGAGGTGCCGCTGGTGCTGGCGCTGGCGGTGCCGGCGGTGATCTTCTGCATCGAGACGGGCTGGTACGCCATCGTCGCGCTGGCGCTGTCCTCGGCGGCGCCGCGCTCGGCCTACCTGCGCTACAAGGCCTGGATCGACCGCGCCGCCGGCGGCGTGATGGGGCTGCTGGGCATCCGGCTGGTCTGGTCGGCGGTGCGCGGCAACTAGAGCAGGCTCTCGGGCGTCAGCGGCGCCAGGATCTCGAGCATCGTGCGGTCCCAGAAGCCCGAATCGGGCTCTTCGTGCAGCACGGTGATCTTGCCGGCGTCGTCGCTGACCCATTCAAGGCGGCTGTCGTTGCTGCCCTCGGCAAAGCGCAGCCGGTAGGCGCCCTGCTGCTTGAGCACGTCGAGCAGCTTGAGCATCTGCTGCGCCATTTCGGGGCTGTGGATGATCAGCCCGATCTCGGTGTTCTGCGACTCGGAGCGCGGGTCGAAATTCATCGACCCCACGAACAGCGTGCGCCGGTCGATCACGGCCGACTTGGCATGCAGCCGCCCGACCGAGGTGCCGAACAGCCCCAGCCGCACGCTGCGCCGGGTGCGCGTGGAGCTCAGCTCGTACAGGTCGGCGCCCAGCTTGAGCATGTCGGGCCGGTAGCGGCGGTAGGCGGTGTGCACCAGCGGCTCGTCGGTGGCGGCCAGCGAATTGGTGACCACGCTGATCTTCACGCCGCGCCCGCGGATCTCGCGCATCACCTCCAGCCCCGTGGCGCCCGGGATCAGGTAGGGCGAGACGATGGTCACCTCGGCGCGCGCGCGGCGCATCTGCTCGACCACGTTGTAGCGCACGCTGTCGACGTCCAGCAGCGGCACGCCGCCGTACGAGGCGGTCTTGCCGATCACGCGCTCGGGCGAGTCGGCGTAGGCCTCGGCCAGGGTCCAGATCAGGCCGAGCTTGCCGGCGTCCAGGTCGTCGGCCATCGGGCTGTAGCCCAGCAGGTCGTTGGGCGCGGGCGGCGGCGGCGGCGGGGTGGTCTCGGGGCCGGTGGCCGCGTCGAAACGGCGCTGCAGCTCCTCGCGCGAAAGCCCGGTCGTGACCACCGACTGCACGGGGCGAACGTAGATGCTGTTCCAGTACTGGTCGAACAGGCGGCCCAGCCGGGGAATGAGCGCACCGGTCACGAAGGTGTCGAGGTCGAGGAAATTCTCGCCCGCCGTGCGCGTGAAGTACTGGTTGCCGATGTTGCGCCCGCCCGCCACCGCCATCGCGCCGTCGGCGATGAACAGCTTGTTGTGCATGCGGCGGTTGACGCGGCTGAAGTCGAACAGCGATGCGGCGAAGCGCTTCAGCAGGCTGCCGCGCCCGGCCGGGAACGGGTTGAACAGGCGCAGCTCGACATTGGGCGTGGCGGCAAAGCCGAGCAGCAGCTCGTCTTCGCCGGAGGTGTAGAGGTCGTCCATCAGCACCCGCACGCGCACGCCGCGCTGGGCGGCGTCGCGCAGGGTGCGCAGCAGGTAGCGGCCGGTCTCGTCGTTCTCGATCTGGTAGTACTGCACGTCGAGCGTGCGCTGGGCGCGGCGCGCGAGCTGGATGCGGGTGTCGAAGGCAAAGTCGCCGCCGGGCATGAGCCGGAAGCCGCTGAGGTCGGGGTCGGGCTGGGAGGCCAGCGCGAGCTTGCCCAGGGCGGTGTCGGCCGACACCGCCATGGCCTGGGTGGGCGGGCGCGGCGCCTCGTCGGGCAAGGTGGCGCAGCCGGCGGCCAGCAGTACAGCCAGCAAGGCGGCAACCCAATGCCTCCAGCGCGACATCGGGTGAGGGCTCATCGGTGGCTTTCTACAGCGCCTTGCGCAGGTTGGCGGGCGCGATGCGCAGCGCTTCGCGGTACTTGGCGACGGTGCGGCGCGCGCACTCGATGCCCTGCTCTTTCAGCATCTCGGAAATCTGGCTGTCCGACAGCGGCTTCTTGATGCTCTCGGAGCTCACGAACTGCTTGATCAGCGCGCGCACCGCCGTGCTCGACGCGTTGCCGCCGGTCTCGGTGCCCAGCGCCGAGCCGAAAAAGTACTTGAGCTCGACCGTGCCGAACGGCGTGGCCATGTACTTGGCGGTGGTCACGCGCGAGATGGTCGACTCGTGCAGGCCCAGCTCGTCGGCGATTTCGCGCAGCACCAGCGGGCGCATGGCCAGCTCGCCGTGCACGAAGTAGCTCTTCTGCCGCTCGACGATGGCGTTGCTCACGCGCAGGATGGTGTCGAAGCGCTGCTGGATGTTCTTGATGAACCAGCGCGCCTCCTGCAGCCGCTGCGACAGCGCCTGGCTGCCCTCGCCCTTGTGCGACTTGAGCGCGCCGGCGTAGATGTCGTGCACGCGCAGGCGCGGCATGACTTCGGGGTTCAGCATGACGCGGAACTTGATATTGGTGCCGCGGCCCGTCTTGGTGACGATCACGTCAGGAATGACGATGTTGCGCTCGACGTCGACAAAGCGCCGGCCCGGCTTGGGCTCCAGCCGCGCAATGATCTGCAGCGCCAGGCGCACCAGCTCTTCGCTGCTGCGGGTGAGCGTGGCCAGGCGCTTGAAGTCGCGCCGCGCGAGCAGCTCCATCGGCTGCTTGCAGATGGCGATGGCGATCTTGTAGACCTGCGCCTGTTCCTCGCCTTCCGCGTCCTTGGCTTGCCTGGCGTCTTCGGCCGCCAGCGCGCGCAACTGGATGCTCAGGCACTCGCCCAGGTCCCGCGCGCCCACGCCCACGGGCTCCAGGCTCTGCAGCAGGCCGAGCGCCACCTGGAAGTGGTGCACGAGGTCGTCGAACTGGTCGTTGTCGTCGCCGGCCAGGCCCGAGGCCAGCGCGGGCAGCGAATCTTCGAGGTAGCCGTCGTCGTTGAGCGATTCGATCAGGAAGCGCAGCGCGGCGCTGTCGTTCTCGTTCAGGCGCAGGCTCAGGGCCTGCCGGTGCAGGAACGACTGCAGCGACTCCTGGCTGCGCGCCAGCTCGGTGGCGTCGGCGCGCTCGTCGTCGCCCAGGTTGTTCTGGCGCGCGGGGGCGTCGCTGCCCCACTCGCTGTCGTCGGGCGCCATGTCGACGGTGCCGTCGCCCTCCCAGTCGGGCTCGCGCTCGGTGATTTCGGCGGCGGGGCCGTCGGCATCGGCCGTAGTGGTGGTGGTGCTGGTCTCGGAGGAAGTGCTCGACGTGCTCGTGGGCGGCGGGGTGAAGTCGCCTTCACCCGACTCGCCGGCCTCGTCGCGCGCGGGACGGGCGTGTCGACGGCGTCGAGCCCGAACTCCTCGCGCGCGGCTTCTTCCGCCGTGCGCTCCAGGAACGGGTTCTCGTCGAGCATCTGCTCCACTTCCTGGCTCAGCTCGAGCGTGGAGAGTTGAAGCAGGCGGATCGACTGCTGCAGCTGGGGCGTCAACGCCAGATGCTGCGAGACGCGAAGGGACAGCCCTTGCTTCATGGAGAACCCGACCCTTCCTTACATGCGGAAGTGTTCGCCCAGGTACACCCTGCGTACCTCGGCGTTGTCGACGATCTCCGAGGGCGTGCCTTGTGCCAGCACGTGCCCGTCGCTGATGATGAACGCGTGATCGCAGATGCCCAGCGTTTCACGCACGTTGTGGTCGGTGATGAGCACGCCGATGCCGCGCTCCTTCAGGAAGCTGATGATCCGCTGGATCTCGATGACGGCGATCGGGTCGATACCGGCAAAGGGCTCGTCCAGCAGGATGAAGCGCGGCTGGGTGGCCAGCGCGCGCGCGATTTCGACGCGGCGGCGCTCGCCGCCCGACAGCGCCAGCGCGGGCGAGTCGCGCAGGTGGTCCACGCGCAGGTCGGCCAGCAGCTCGGACAGGCGCTCTTCGATGTGCTGCTTCGACAGCGGCGCCAGCTTGCCGTTGGCGTCGGGCTCGTGCTGCAGCTCGAGCACGGCGCGCACGTTTTCCTCGACCGTCAGCTTGCGGAAGATCGAGGCTTCCTGCGGCAGGTAGCTCAGGCCCATGCGCGCGCGGCGGTGGATGGGCATGTGGGCGATGGGCTCGCCGTCGATGGTGATGTCGCCGGCGTCGGCGCGCACCAGCCCGACGATCATGTAGAACGAGGTGGTCTTGCCGGCGCCGTTGGGGCCGAGCAGACCGACGACTTCACCCTTCTGCACGTCGAGCGAGACGTCCTTGACGACCGTGCGGCTGCCGTAGCTCTTCTTCAGGCCGCGCGCGACCAGGCGACTGCCCGGCGCGCCATTGGCTTCCTGGGTACCAGCGGTTTCGATCACTTGCGGGTTTCTCCCTCGCCACCGAGCGTGGTGGTCGAACGCAGGCCGGTGCCGGGCGCCGGCACGGGCGCGGCCGGGGCGGCGGGCTTGGCGCCGGCCGGTGCGCCGGGCACGGGCGCGTGGCGGCCTTGGGTGTCAGGATGGTCTTGACGCGGCCGCCCGGGGACGACGCGTTGACGGCGGTGTTCGGCGGCACGGTCGAACCGTTGACCGTGTAGGTGTCGTTGCTCTGGTCGTAGACGATCAGGGCGCCGGTGCTCACGTCGTTCGGCGTGGAGCCGAGCAGGCGGCGCATTTCGGCGTTGCGGATGAACTTGACGTTGTCGGCGCGGCTGTCGTACTCGATGACTTCCGACTCGCCCTCGATCCACTCGTCGGGCGCGTTGCGCTTCTGCTTGTAATAGGCGCGCTTGCCGGGCGCCGCAGTGACCACCCCGTACTGGTAGCCCTCGGCGTCCTGGCGCACATCGAGCCGCGCGCCGCGGATGATGATCGTGCCTTTGGTTACCAGCACGTTGCCGGTGAACACGCTCGTCTGCTTGAGGTCGTCGTAACGCATGGCGTCCGACTCGATGTTCATGGGCTTGCTGCGGTCGGCGGTCTCGGCCAGGGCGCCCGAGGCGAGGCCGGCCAGCAACAGCGCGCCGACGGCCAGGCGGCCGATGCGACGAAGGAAAGGGGTGGTGGAGTAAGAATGCGTTGTCATAGAGGCACGAAACTTGCTCGGCATTGTATGCGGCTGACGGCGTCAGCCTGCACGTACAGATGAAAAAGCCCGCCGAAGCGGGCCACCGATGTGCCCCTTGCAAGGGGCTGGCGCTGCGCCGCGAAGAAGTGCGCGCAGCCTGGGGGTCAGCCCTTCTTGGCTTCGCCGACGAGGTAGTTCACGACCTGCAGCACCTTGGCCATGCTGCCGGCGGTTTCGCCGTCCACGTACCAGCGGCCGGCCACGGCCATGGCCGGCACGCCCGCCACCTTGTAGGCGTCGGTCATCTGCGAGGCGCGCTTGGCCTTGCTGGCCACGCCGAACGAGGTGAAGACTTCCTTGAACTTGGCGCCGTCCAGGCCGTTGGCGGCGGCCCAGGCAATGATGTTGGCGTCGCCGTTCACGTTCTGGCGCTGCGCGTGGATCGCGTTGAACACCTTCGGCTGGTATTCGTCGACCTTGCCCATGGCCTCGAGCGCGTAGTACAGGCGCTGCTTGGCTTCGACGTCGTTGCCCACGAAAGGCACCGGGATGCGGCGGAAGGCGACTTCCTTCGGGGCCGTCTTGACCCAGGCTTCGAGCGTGGGCTCGAAGTCGTTGCAGTGCGGGCAGTTGTACGAGAAGAACTCGACCACTTCGATCTTGCCGGCCGGCGCATCGACGGGCACGCGCTTGTCGAGCACCAGGTACTCGGTGCCGGCCTTGGCGCGCGCGCCTGGGCGTGGGCCGGGTTGGCGGCCAGGGACAACAGCCCGAGCGAAGTGGCGGCCAGCGAAAAGTCACGACGTTTCATTGAAAGGGTTCTCCAGTTGGTACCGCAGACTGAGCCGGCGCGCGGCGGGGAGTTCCCCCGCCCACGGCGCGCCCAAGGCAACGAATGGTGGCGGCAAATGCCGCGCGGCGAAGCTTAAAGGCTAATCGTGGCCGCCGCTCGCGGGCGGCTTCAGCGCTGCACGCGGACCAGCGCCGACTCCAGGCCGCCGCCGTCCAGCCGCGCCTTGAGGCGGTCGGCCTCGTCCTTCTTGTTGAACGGGCCGGCGCGCACGCGGTAGACGGTGCGGCCCGCCTGCTCGCGCTCGGTGACCTTGGCTTCCACGCCCATCAGCGACAGCTTGGCACGCTGCGCCTCGGCGTCGTCGGTGGTGCGGAAGGCGCCGGCCTGCACGAAGTACATGAACGGATCGGCGCCCGAACTGCTGGCGGCGCTGCTGCTGCTCGGCGCGGCCGACGCGGTGGTCGTGCTGCCGGAGCCGCCGCCCGAGCGGGCGCGGGCCAGGTCGCCCAGCGGGTCGTTCGACGGCGGCAGTGCGTTGGCCTCGGCCGGAACCGGC
>NZ_MOWM01000217.1 GCF_016082275.1 Variovorax sp. E3 | reverse complement strand
AGCCGGCCGGGGCATAGCCCCGGTAGCCGCCGCCGCTGGCCAGGCCCACGGTCTTTTCGCCGACCCAGACCGCCGGCACCCCGGCGCCCGACATGGCGGGCGCATGGCCGTGCCCGAGTAGGCGAGCCGCCCGAAGTCGGGGTCGCGCACGCCGTCGGCGGCGCCGGCCATGGCGTGCATCGCCACCACCAGCACGCAGACCACGGACAGCACGTCGCCCCGCATGCGCTCAGCCCAGCGCAAGCCGGGTACCGCTGCCCGACTGGGTCTTGCGAACACCGTCCGGGCCGTAGAAGAGTTGCGCGCTGGCCTGCAGGAAGTGCAGGGCCTGCTGCGTGAAGTCCAGGTGCGCGTACACCAGCGAACCGTTGCGCATGTTGTGGCTGCGGGCTTGCACGGCCAGCACCAGCAGTTCCGCCCAGGCCTGCCCGACTTCCGGGCCGCCGGCGGCCGCGGCCGCATCCGCGCCCGCGCGGCCGGGCTCGTAGCCCAGCGCCGCCTGCATGGCTTCGCGCTCCCGGTCCAGCTCGGCCATGCGGTCGAGCAGGCGGGTTTTCTCGCCGGCGATGGCCGCGAGGTCGTTGAACACGCCGGCGGACATGGCCTTGGCTTCCCGGTCCAGCACGGCCAGGAACTCCTCGATGCAGGCCGCCTCCGTGCGCAACTGGGCGAGCAGGGCCTTGGCGCCGTTCATTGCTGGCCGTCTTTCTTGTCGAGCAGGTCGCGCACGCTGGCCAGCAGGCCGTCGGCGATGCGTTCCGGGCGGATCTGGTAGCGCCCGGCGCGGATGTCCTCGCGGATCGCGGCCACGCGGGCGGCGTCGAAGTCGCTGCCGCCGGCGGCCGTGGGCAGCGCGTGGACGTGCGCGGAGGCCTGTTGCGCCGCTTCCTTGGCTTCCTTGGTGCGCTCGGGTGCGTCGGCGCCCGTCATCGGGGCCGTGCCCGTGGCGGGCGATCGATGGAGGGGCGTGGCCGAAGAAGGGGCGGGTGGATCGATTTTCAAGGTGATTCCTCAGGGGCTGACCCGTATATCGGCAGCCCGGGCAAGAACTTTAGGAATTGCGTGCACGAAGGTTGAAACGGGCGCCAGGGCGCTACTGCGCCAGCTGGATCTGCCCTTCCTCGTTGGCCACGCCGCTGACCAGCCGCCCGTCCAGGGTCTTGGCCTGCACCACCGCGCCGACCTTGGCCCCGCTCAGGGCCTTGCCCTCGGTGCTGACCACGAATCCCTCGCCCTGGGCCACCAGCTTGACCGCCTGGCCCTGCTGGATGACCGTCACGCCGCGCACCGATTCCTTGCGCAGCGGCGCGCCCGGCCCGATGCGGTTGGCCGCCACCACGCCGACCAGTTCGGCCGCGCTGGTGATGAGGGAGCGCGGCAGCCGGGTGAGGTCGCCGGTGCGCTCGGTGACGTCGCCGGCGCCCAGCGGCCGGCCGGTCTCGATGGCGCGCGCGGCCACGAAATAGCTGCCTTCCACTGACACGTGCGCCTGCACGAAGCGCGTCCACGGCCGTTCGGCCTGGCAGCGCACCCCGACCGACACGCGGCCCCAGGGGCGGGCGCCGGGCGGCAGAAAGGCTTCGGGCGCGTCGCAGGGCGGCAGCGCCTCGGTGCCGCGGCCTTCGAGGCGGATGCTGACCTTGCCCGGCAGGCCGGCGGTCTGCACCTGCAGGTATTTGGCGATGGCCGCGCCGGCGGCATCGCCGGCCTGAACCTGGGTCTGGGGTTGGGCCTGGGCCGGGGTCTGGGCCCACGCGGGCAACGCACACAGGGCCGCCAGCAGTGCCGGCAGCACGGTGCGCGACAGGAGCTCCAAAGCGGTAGAGGGTTCATCGGCGGCATCAGGGGAAGGGCATGGAAACGTGCGGCGCCGGAGTCCACGGACACACACCGACGCCGGGCAATTCTAGAAATCCGGCCCCGGATCGAAGGTGCGAGCAGCAGGCGAAAACCCCCTTTGTTCGGGCGATTGCAAACGCGATGCATGCATAGACTCGCTTTCCATCTGCCGCCGCGCCCCGCGCATTGGCGACGCCACAACGGATGGAAAAAAGATGATCGACAAGCTGGATGCGGCGCTTCGTTTCAACCGCGAAGCCCTCAACCTCCGGGCCGAGCGCCAGGAGGTGCTCGCGGCCAATATCGCACACGCCGACACGCCCAACTACAAGGCGCGCGACTTCGACTTCAGCAGCCGGCTGAACGAGGCCGTCGAGCGCGGCCGCGCGTCGCAATCGATGTCGCTGGCCACCACCTCGGCGCGCCATCTCGCGGGCCAGGCGCAGGCCATGCCCGACAAGGACCTGCTCTACCGCACGCCCAACCAGTCGAGCATCGACGGCAACACCGTGGAGATGGACGTCGAGCGCATCGCCTTCGCCGACAACGCGCTGCGCTACGAGTCCAACCTCACCATCATCAACGCCAAGATCAAGTCGCTGCTCTCGGCGGTACAGCAGTAACAGAGCCATGCCTTCTTCCATGAGCATCTTCAGCGTGGCGGGCTCCGCCATGACCGCGCAATCGCAGCGCATGAACGTGACCGCCAGCAACCTGGCCAACGCCGAGAGCGTGGCCGGCCCCGACGGCATGCCCTACCGCGCCAAGCAGGTGGTGTTCGAGGTCGCGCCCTCGGGCCGCCAGGACATCGGCGGCGTGAAGGTCTCGGGCGTCGTCGAGGACCCGTCGCCGCCGCGCATGGTGTTCGACCCGAAGAGCCCGCACGCCAACCCCGAAGGCTATGTCGCGATGCCCAACGTCAATGTGGTCGAAGAGATGACCAACATGATCTCGGCCTCGCGCAGCTACCAGGCCAACGTCGAAGTGCTCAACACCGCCAAGACGCTGATGGTCAAGACGCTGTCCATCGGCCAGTAAGACAACCCCCTTCACACCAAGACTTCATGGCCATCTCCGACACCTCTTCCATCTCCGGTCAGAACGCATCGAGCGCGACCAGCAACAACGTTTCGAGCCAGGACAACGAGCAGCGCTTCCTCAAGCTGCTGGTCACGCAGCTGAACAACCAGGACCCGCTCAACCCGATGCAGAACGCCGAGCTCACCTCGCAGCTGGCGCAGATGAGCACCGTCACCGGCATCGAGAAGCTCAACACCACGCTCTCGGGCCTGGTGAACCAGACCGGCTCCAACCAGGTGCTGCAGGCCGCCTCGCTCATCGGCTACAACGTGCTGTCGCCCGGCGACATGCTCACCACCAAGAAGCCCGAGGACGGCAAGGACCCCGCCACGCAGGCCTTCGCCGTGCAGCTGCCGGGCACCGCCGCCGACGTGCAGATCAAGATCCTCGACGACAAGGGCAACGTGGTGCGCACCATCGACGCCGGCTCCATGAAGGAAGGCGTCAACGCCGTCACCTGGGACGGCAAGGACGACAACGGCGCCGTGGTGCCCGCGGGCGCCTACCGCTTCACGGTCGACGCCACCAACGGCGGCGTGGCCGTCACGCCCACCTCGCTGACCTTCTCGCAGGTGGCCGCCGTCAAGCAGGGCGCCAGCGGCGTCACGCTCGAGCTGGCCTCGGGCGCCAGCATCGGCCTGTCCGACGTGCGCCTGTTCCTCTGAGGCGCGAGCAGCGCGCTTTCTCTCTTTTCCATCGCAGCACTGAACGCATTGAAGTAAGGAATCCATCATGAGTTTTTCCCAGGGCATCAGCGGGCTCGGCGTGGCCGCCGCCAACCTCGACGTCATCGGCAACAACATCGCCAACTCGGGCACCGTGGGCTACAAGTCCGCCGCCGCCACCTTCCAGGACGTGTACGCCGGTTCGCGCGTCGGCCTGGGCGCCTCGGTGTCGGGCGTGGTGCAGAACTTCACGCAGGGCGTGACGCAGTCGAGCAGCCGCCCGCTGGACGTGGCCATCCTGAATGGCGACGGTTTCTACCGCCTGAGCAGCGCCACCGGCGAAGTCATGTACTCGCGCAACGGCCAGTTCACGCGCGACAAGGACGGCTTTATCGTCAACTCGTCGGGCCTGCGCCTGACGGGCTACGGCGTGAACGCCAGCGGCGGCATCAACGGCGGCACGCCGTCGCCGATCCAGATCCCGACCGCGTCGATGACGCCCAACCCGACCGGCAACATCAACGCGCAGTTCAACCTGGACGCACGCCTCGTGCCGCCGACCAAGACGCCGTTCAACCCCACCGACTCGGGCACCTTCAACTACTCGACGCCGTGGGCCCGATCTACGACTCGCTGGGCAACCCGCACGACGTGGCCGTGTACTTCGTGAAGGCCGCCACCCCGGCCAACACCTGGAACGTGTACGGCACCGCCGACGGCGCGCCGCTGAACGCCGGCGCGGCCATGAGCACGCTCACCTTCGACTCCGCCGGCAAGATGACCGCGCCGGTCGGCGGCAAGCTGACCACCGGCGCCATCACCTTCACCAACGGCGCGGCGCCGCTGACGGCGTCGATCGACCTGTCGGGCACCTCGCAGTTCGGCGCGGCCAACGGCATGAGCAAGCTCAGCCAGGACGGCTACCGCTCGGGCGAGCTGACCTCGTTCTCGATCAACCCCGACGGCACCATCACCGGCAAGTTCTCCAACGAGCAGACCAAGCTGCTGGGCCAGGTCGTGCTGTCGTCGTTCGCCAACCCCAACGGCCTGGAGCCCAAGGGCAACAACGTGTGGGCCGAGACGCTGGCCTCGGGCAACGCGCTCACCGGCACCCCGGGCGAAGGCACCAAGCTCGGCTCGCTGCAGGCGGGCGCGCTGGAGTCGTCCAACGTCGACCTGACCTCCGAACTCGTCAACCTCATCGTCGCGCAGCGCAACTACCAGGCCAACGCGCAGACCGTGAAGACGCAGGACCAGGTCATGCAGACGCTGATGAACATCCGCTGACGCGCGGCCCCAAGACTGACACCAGGAGCACCCAGTGGATCGAATGTTGTATGTCGCGATGAGCGGCGCCAAGCAGGCCATGGAACAGCAGGCCGTGGTGGCCAACAACATGGCGAACGTGTCGACGCCGGGCTTCCGCGCGCAGATCGCCAATTTCCGCGCGGTGCCCGTGGTCGGCCAGGAGTCGCCGACGCGCGCTTTCGTGGCGGCCACCACCCCCGCGCCGACTTCACGCACGGCCCGCTCACCGAGACCGGCCGCGCGCTCGACGTGGCCGTCAGCGGCGAAGGCTGGATGGTGGTGCAGGCGCCCGACGGCGGCGAGGCCTACACCCGCGTGGGCAACCTGCAGGTGGGCGCCGACGGCCAGATCACCACCATGGGCGGACGCGCGGTGATGGGCGACAACGGCGCCATGACCGTGCCGCCCGGCTCGCAGGTGGCCATTGCCTCCAACGGCCTGGTCGGCGCGCGCGACCCCGCCTCGGGCACGCTCACCGGCATTGCCGAGGTGGGCCGCCTGAAGCTGGTCAACCCGCCGACCGCCGACCTCGTGCGCGGCGACGACGGCCTCTTTCGCATGCGCCAGGGCCTGCCGCCGGCCGAGGCCGACGAGGCCGTCACGGTCGTCAGCGGCGTGGTCGAGGGCAGCAACGTGAACCCGGTCGAGGCCATGGTGGCCATGATTTCCAACGCGCGCAGCTTCGAGATGCAGATGAAGTCGCTGCAGACCGCCGACATCAACGCGCAGGCGGCCAACAAGCTGCTGGCCTACGGCTGATACGCCGCCACCGGAACCCCGCCCGCAACACACGCAGGATTTTCAAGAAATGATTCGTTCCCTCTACATCGCCAAGACCGGCCTCGATGCGCAGCAGACGCAGCTCGACGTCGTGTCGAACAACCTGGCCAACGTCGGCACCACCGGCTTCAAGCGCAGCCGCGCCGTGTTCGAAGACCTGGTCTACCAGAACCTGCGCCAGAGCGGCGGCCAGTCGTCGGACCAGACCCGCCTGCCTTCGGGCCTGCAGGTCGGCACCGGCGTGCACGTGGTGGCTACCGAGCGCATCCACTCGCAAGGCAACCTCACCAAGACCGACAAGCCCACCGACGTGGCCATCAGCGGCAGCGGCTTCTTCCAGGTGCTGATGCCCGACGGCACCACCTCGTACACGCGCGACGGCTCGTTCCAGAAGGATCGCGACGGCCAGCTCGTCACGGCCAGCGGCTTCCCGGTGCAGCCCGCCATCACCGTGCCGGCCAACGCCACCAGCATCACCGTGGGCCGCGACGGCATCGTGTCGGTGATCCAGGCCGGCAGCACGAACACCGTGCAGATCGGCCAGCTGCAGCTGGCGACCTTCGTCAACCCGACGGGCCTGGAAAGCAAGGGCGAGAACCTGTACGCCGAGACCGATTCCTCGGGCGCGCCCAACCAGGTGAACCCCGGCGTCGACGGCGCGGGCACGCTGAGCCAGGGCTATGTCGAGGCCTCGAACGTGAACGTGGTGGAAGAGCTGGTGAACATGATCGCGACCCAGCGTTCGTACGAAATCAACAGCAAGGCCGTCCAGACTTCGGACCAGATGCTGCAGCGCCTGGCGCAGATGTGATGCGGGGCGTGCGTCTTCATCATCGGGGCGGCGCCGCGGCAGCGAGGCTGCCGTGGGCGGTGCTCGTCGCCGTGCTGGCCACGGGCTGCGCGCAACTGCCGCGCGAACCGCTGGTGCACCAGCCGATGACGGCGCGCGCCGAGAGCTATGCGCAGCTGCAGCCGCGGCGCTCGCCCGGCGCGATCTTCCAGGACGGCCCGGGCGCGAATGCGCTGTTCGAGGACCGGCGTCCGCGCAACGTCGGCGACATCCTGACCATCGTGATCAGCGAGAAGGTCAACGCGACCAAGAACTCCGGCGCCAACGCCAGCCGCGCGGGCAACACCACGAGCGTGTTCGCCGCCATTCCGAAGCTGCTGGGCGGCCTGCTCGACGGGCAGGATTCCAAGCTCAGCGGCACCAACTCGCTCACCGCCAAGGGCGGCGCCAATGCCAACAACACCTTCAACGGCGTGATCACGGTCACGGTGACGGACGTGATGGGCAACGGCAACCTGCTGGTGAGCGGCGAGAAGCAGATGGGCATCAACCAGGGCACGGAGTTCATCCGCTTCTCGGGCGTGGTGAACCCGCGCACCGTGTCGGGCAACAACACCGTGCCTTCGACGCTGGTGGCCGATGCGCGCATCGAGTACTCGGCCAAGGGCTACATCGACGAGGCCCAGACGATGGGTTGGATGCAGCGCATCTTCCTCAACGTCATGCCATTTTGACTATGAAAAACCCCCAGGCTTCGCGCACTTCGTGTCGCTTCTCCTTCCCCCTTGCAGGGGGCGATGCCTGCGGCCCGGCGAAGCCGGTTCCGCGGCATCTCACGAACTTTCGGGCTCGCTGGCGCATCGCGGCGGCTGCGGTGTTTGCTTCTCTCCTTTTCGTTCCTGCGCATGCGGAGCGGCTCAAGGAACTGGCCAGCATCCAGGGCGTGCGGGACAACCCGCTGATCGGGTATGGGCTGATGGTGGGCCTGGACGGCACGGGCGACCAGACCATGCAGACGCCGTTCACCACGCAGAGCCTGAACAACATGCTGCAGCAGCTGGGCATCACGATTCCGCAAGGCGTGAACATGCAGCTGAAGAACGTGGCGGCGGTGATGGTCACGGCCACGCTGCCTTCGTTCGCGCGGCCGGGGCAGAACATCGACGTGACGGTGTCGTCCATGGGCAATGCGAAGAGCCTGCGCGGCGGCACGCTGCTGATGACGCCGCTGAAGGGCGTCGACGGTTCGACCTACGCGGTGGCCCAAGGCAACATGGTGGTGGGCGGCGCGGGCGCGTCGGCCAACGGGAGCAAGGTGCAGGTCAACCAGCTGAGCTCGGGGCGCATTCCGGGCGGGGCGCTGGTGGAGCGCACGGTCGAGGCGCCGGTGGGCGGCGAAGGCACGTTCACGCTGGAACTGAACCGCTCCGACTTCGGCACCACGCAGCGCGCGGTCGATGCCATCAACCGGCAGTTCGGTCCGGGCTCGGCCGAGGCCATCGACGCGCGGGTGATCCGCGTGCGGGCACCCGAGCCGCAGCAGCGCGTGAGCTTTCTCGCGCGGCTCGAAGACCTCGAAGTGACGCCGACGCAGGCCGGCGCGCGCGTGGTGGTCAATGCACGCACCGGCTCGGTGGTCATGAACCAGGCGGTGCGCGTGAAGGACTGCGCCGTGGCCCACGGCAACCTGTCGGTGGTCATCAACACCGAACCCGTCATCAGCCAGCCGGGCGCGCTGTCGGGCGGCTCCACGGTGGTGGCGCAGACCTCGCAGATCTCGGTCAACCAGGGCGGCGGCGCGATGCAGATGGTGCGCGGCGGTGCCTCGCTGGCGGACGTGGTCAAGGGGCTGAACAGCCTGGGCGCGAATCCGCAGGACCTGGTGTCGATCCTGCAGGCCATGAAGTCGGCCGGCGCGCTGAGCGCCGAGCTGGAAATCATCTGAGGCCGCGCGCATGACCGTCTCGAACACGAGCGCCGGCGTCGGCGCATGGAACACCTCCGACGCGGCCAGCCGCGCCGGTGCGCTCGACCAGCGCTTTGCGCTCGACGTGCAGGGCGTCGATGCGCTGCGCCGCACCGTGCGCGCTTCGCCCGAAGAGGGGCTGCAACAGGTCTCGCGCCAGTTCGAGGCCCTGTTCATGAACATGGTGCTCAAGAGCATGCGCGAGGCCACGCCCTCCAGCGGCATGTTCGACAGCCAGAGTCAGAAGGTCTACCAGTCGATGTTCGACCAGCAGCTCACGCAGAACCTCTCGGGGCGCGGCGTGGGGCTGGCCGAAGCCATGCTCGAGCAATTGCGCCGCACCTTGCCGTCGAGCCCGATCGACCCCGAGGCGGAAGCGCAGATCGGCGTCAAGCCGATGCTGCTGGAGCCGCGTCCGGGCGGCCTGCCGATGTCGCCGCGCGCGGGCATTCCCATCGGCTCGGCGCCGAGCAGCCGCTTCGGCATGCCGGCCGACCTGAGCGTGTACCAGAACAACAGCGACCGCCGCGCACCGGGCGCGAACGCCTCGCTGCAAGGGCAGGTCGACGAATTCGTGGGCCGCATGGGCGCCTCCGCGCAGGTGGCCAGCACGGCCAGCGGCGTGCCCGCGCCGCTCATCCTGGCGCAGGCCGCGCTGGAGTCGGGCTGGGGCAAGCGCGAGATCCGCGCCGACGACGGCACCCAGAGCTTCAACCTGTTCGGCATCAAGGCCGACCGCAGCTGGAAGGGCCCGACGGTCGAGACCACGACCACCGAATACGTCGACGGCGAGCCGCAGAAGGTGCGTGCCAAGTTCCGGGCCTATGCCTCGTACGACGAAGCCTTCACCGACTACGCGCGCTTCATCACGCGCAACCCGCGCTACGCCAACGTGCTGGCCACCGACGACCCGCACGAAGCGGCGCACGGCCTGCAGCGCGCGGGCTACGCCACCGACCCGAAGTACGGCGAGAAGCTGGTTCGCATCATGCAGAAGTTCGGCTGAGCCGCGCACGGCCCGGCACCGGCCGCCGCATGCGCGGCGGGCCTCTTTTTTCTTCCTCTTTTCCTCCCCGACACAGGCACACACAGGAACACCCATGGCAGAGCTCGCAGGCATTCAACACAGGCAGCCGCAGGCCGTCGCCTT
>NZ_MOWM01000216.1 GCF_016082275.1 Variovorax sp. E3 | reverse complement strand
GGCGCAGCCAGGCGCGCTCATGGTCGGGGTCCGCCTGGCGCCAGCGGTCGCAGGCGGCGCTGTCCGCCGCCGACGCCCCGCCCGACTGGATCTTGACCAGCCACGCCACCGCCTGGTCGACGACGGCGGCGTCGATCGGCCGCGGCGCGTCGGTCGCGGGCCTGAACAGCACGCGGGCCAGCCGCTCCTTCGATTCAGTCGCCATAGACGGCGTCATAGCAGTGGCGGTAGGCCTTCAGCATGGCTTTCTGCACCACGTTGAGCGTCACGCCGAGCTGCTGCGCGATCTGCGGGTAGGTCAGGCCGTCGAGCTGCGCCATGAGGAAGATCTCGCGCACATGCGGCTTCAGGCCGTCGAGCACGCGGCTCACGGCGGCCAGCGCCTCGAGCACCAGCAAGCGGGTTTCGGGCGACGGGGTGCTGGCCTCGGGCAGGTGCGCGATGGCCTCCAGGTAGGTGCGCTCCAGCGCGAGCCGGCGGAAGTACTGCGCCGCGATGCGGCTCGCCACGGTGGTCAGGTAGGCGCGCGGTTCACGCAGCGGCCCCGCCTCGTTCGAGGACAGGATGCGCATGAAGGTGTCGTGCGCCAGGTCGGCCGCGTTGTCCAGGTTGCCGAGCTTGCGGCGCAGCATGGCCAGCAGCCACGGGTGATGGTCGCTGTACAGCGTGTTCACGAGGCGGACGGAGGCTTCGGAGGTGGGCATGAGGGCTCGCAATGCAATCCATGCGCTTGATGCGAATGGTTCTCATTGTAAGCAGATGGTTAACTCTCGGCCCTGCTGTGTGACGGCAATGTGTCGCAATACGGAGACAAAGTTCCAAACGCATTGCAAACGAAAGGTAAAGTTCAATGTCACTTGGTATTGCGAGTCATTACTATTCTCATAACCGTGACGCGTGATCCTCCCCCGTGGGGACGCAGCGTGCAGCCGGCCCGGCGTTCGCCCGGTCGGCCAAGTAGAGAGCACGGCCCGCAAAAACCCCCGGAGGACTATGACCTACGTCAAAAGCCGCAAGCACTCGCCTGCGCGTTACATTTCTGGCCGCATGGCCACCACCGCCACACTGCTGGCCATCGGCTCGGTGTCCGCGCATGCCCAGAGCACGCTCAACGAAGTCCGTGTCGAGGCCTCGACCGACTACAAGGTCGAGAAGTCGGCTTCGCCCAAGTTCACGGCCCCGCTGCTGGACACGCCCAAGTCGATCACGGTGATCCCGCAGGAAGTGATCCGCCAGACCGGCGCGACCACGCTGGTCGACGCGCTGCGCACCACGCCCGGCATCACCTTCGGCGCCGGCGAAGGCGGCAACCCGGTGGGCGACCGCCCGTTCATCCGCGGCTTCGACGCGCAAAGCGACACCTACGTGGACGGCGTGCGCGACGGCGCCGCGCAGACGCGCGAAATCTTCAACGTGGAGTCGGTCGAGGTCGTGAAGGGCCCCAGCTCCGCGTTCGGCGGCCGCGGTTCGGCCGGCGGTTCGGTGAACATCATCAGCAAGACGCCGCAGGCCGAGAACTTCTTCAGCGGCACCGTCGGCCTGGGCACCGACTCGTACCAGCGCGAAACGCTGGACATCAACCGCAAGCTGTCCGACAGCGTCGCGGCCCGCCTGAACGTGCTGAACTTCAAGTCGGACATCGCCGGGCGCGGTCCCGTCAACGTCAAGCGCTGGGGCGTGGCGCCGAGCGTGACCTTCGGCCTGAACTCGCCGACGCAGGTCACGCTGAGCTACTACCACTACGAGACCAACGACCTGCCCGACTCGGGCATTCCCATCAACAACCCGTTCAGCTCGGGCACCAACCAGCTGCTCAACGGCGACGGCCAGCCCATCGTGGTGCCGCGCGGCACGTACTACGGCGTGGTCGGGCGCGACTACCAGCGCACCAAGGTCGACGCCAGCACCGTCGACGTGAAGCACGACTTCGGCGGCGGCCTGGTGCTGCGCAACGTCACGCGCGCGAGCAACTCGACCAACGACTACATCTGGTCGCAGCCCGACGACAGCCGCGGCAACTTCCTGGTCAACGGCAACGTCTGGCGCCGGCCCAACAACCGCGTGACGGACACCGAGTCGCTGGTCAACCAGACCAGCCTGACGGGCAAGTTCGAGACCGCCGGCATCAAGCACAGCTTCACCACCGGCATCGAGCTGGGCAAGGAATCCACCACCAAGGGCAGCTACCTGTTCCTGCAGGACCCCAAGACCGGCTTCGAGTCGTACCCGCGCACGGGCGTGAGCGGCCTGAACTGCGCCGTGGGCTCGGGCATCCGCAGCAACTTCAACTGCACCTCGGCGCTGAGCCCGACGCCCTATGACCCCTGGACCGGCGGCATCGCCAACTCGCCGGCCGTGACCGAAGTCAAGACCACCACCAATTCGGTCTACGCCTTCGACACCATCGAGTTCAACCCGCAGTGGTCGTTGAACCTGGGCCTGCGCTGGGACGACTACAAGACGCGCGCCGTCACGCCCGCCTACATCGCGCCGATCGCGACCACGGCCGCCGTGCCCAGCAACACGCTCACCGGCTCGACCAGCGTGGCCGTGCCGGCCGGGCGCATGGTGCCGGGCATCGAGCTCGCCAACAAGGCCTCGTTCCTGAACTACCAGGTCGGCGCGGTCTACAAGCCAGCGCCCAACGGCAGCATCTACGTGTCGTACGGCACCTCGTCGACGCCGCCCGGCACCGACGGCGGCGACGGCGCCGACGGCATCAGCGCGGCCATCCGCAACCTGAAGCCGCAGGAAAGCCGCAGCCTGGAGCTGGGCACCAAGTGGGAAGTGCTGGACCGCCGCCTGGTGCTGACCTCGGCGATCTTCCGCACCGACATGAACAACGCCCGCGTCGTCGCGGCCGACGGCTCGACGCAGAACGTCGGCAAGAAGCGCGTGGAAGGCATCGAGTTCGGCGTGGCCGGCAGCATCACGCGCGACTGGCAGGTGTTCGGCGGCTACACGCACCTGAACGCGAAGATCACGGACAACGGCTTCACCGCCACCGGCGCCGTCTCGCCGTTCAACGGCAACGTGTTCCCCAACACGCCCAAGGACAGCGCGACGCTGTGGACCACCTACACCGTGATGCCGGGCCTGACGATCGGCGGCGGCGCCACCTATGTGGGCAAGCAGTACGGCAACGTCAACAACACCAAGTGGATCCCGTCGTACGTGAAGTACGACGCCATGGTGAGCTACGTGGTCAACAAGAACTTCAGCCTGCAGCTGAACATCCAGAACCTGACGAACAAGTACTACTTCGACAAGGTGTACAGCTCGCACTACGCGACGGTGGGCGCGGGCCGCTCGGCTTCGCTGACGGGTTCGTTCTCGTTCTGATCCCGCGCTGACGCGGCCAAGGGGCGCCTTCGGGCGCCTTTTTTCGTCTTCGCGCGGGTCGCACGCGTTGCACGCGCAGCGTTCATACTCGGCGGCGAATGCCGACCACGAATGGCGCCGACGCCGACCGCACGATGGAAAAAAAGAACGCCTCCTTCCTGGAGATCAGCAGCCTTCGCACGCGCGGCGGCGGTGCCATCGACCTGAGCGCCGCGCGCGGCGAATGCGTCTGCATCCTGGGCAAGTCGGGCTCCGGCAAGAGCGTGTTCCTGCGTCTCGTGGCCGACCTCGACCCCGGCGAAGGCAGCGTCGTGCTCGACGGCGTCGAGCGCAAGACACTGAGCGGGCCGCAGTGGCGGCGCCGCGTCATCTACCAGGCGGCCGAGCCGCATGGTGGGCCGACACGGTGGCCGCGCATTTTCCGGAGGCCACCCACGCCCGGCTGGGCGCGTGGATGGAAGAGATCGGCCTGTCCCCCGGCCTGCTCGACACCGACATTCCCCGCCTCTCGACCGGCGAGCGCCAGCGCCTGGCGCTGCTGCGATCGCTCGCGCGCGAGCCCGCCGTGCTGCTGCTCGACGAGCCCACCGCCTCGCTGGACGCCGAATCGACGCTCGTCATCGAGGCGCTGCTGGCGCGCCGGCTGGCGCAGGGCCTGACCATCCTCATGGTCACGCACTCGCGCGAGCAGGCCGCGCGCATCGGCCACCGGCGCTTCGACATGGCCGACGGCCAGTTGCGGGAGGCCGCATGAACGCCACCATTCACCTGGACGCCACCGACCTGGTGCTGGCCACGCTGCTGGTGCTGCTGAACGCGGGCGCCTCGCTCGCGCTGCACCTGCGGCTGCACCGCCAGGTGCTGTGGGCGGCGGCGCGCATGGTGGTGCAGCTGCTGCTGGTGGGGCTGGTGCTGCGCTTCGTGTTCGCGGCGGCGTCGCCGGTGGTCACGCTCACCATCGTCGTGCTGATGATCCTGGCCGCGGCGCGCGAGGTGGCGGTGCGGCCGTCGCACCGGCTCGCGCGCGGCGGCAACTTTCGCATCGGCGCGGCGGCGGTGGGCATCTCGAGCGTGGCGACGGTGGTGCTCGCGCTGATGACGGCGATCCGCCCCGACCCCTGGTACGACCCGCGCTACGCGATTCCGCTCATGGGCATCGTGCTGGGCAGCGTGCTCAATTCGGCGAGCCTGGGCCTGGACAGTTTCTTCGAGGGCGTGACCACGGGGCGCGCGCGCATCGAGGCGCAGCTGGCGCTGGGCGCGACCATCCACGAGGCGCTGTCGGAGCTCACGCGCTCGTCGATCCGGCGCGGGATGATCCCCATCATCAACCAGATGTCGGCGGCCGGCGTCATTACCCTGCCCGGCATCATGACCGGCCAGTTGCTGGCGGGCATGGACCCGGTCGAGGCGGCCAAGTACCAGATCCTGCTGTTGTTCCTGCTGACCGGCGCGGGCGGGCTCGCGGCGGCGGGCTCGGTCTACCTGGCCGCGCGCTCGATGACCGACGACCGCCAGCGGCTGCGCTCCGACCGCCTGCACTGAGGCGCGGCGCCTGCGACACTGTGCGCCTTGCTGTTCCGGAGAATTCTCGAATGACATTGCACATTGGCGTGGTGGGCTGCTCGGCCGAAGGCGCCGCCCTCTGCTACCGCACGCTGTGCGTGGAAGGCGCCCACTACCTCGGACAACCGCACGCGCACCCCGAGGTCTCGGTGCACACGCACTCGCTCGCGCGCTATGTCGATTGCCTCGACGGCGGCGACATCGAAGGCGTCGCGCAGCTGATGCTCTCGTCCGCGCGCAAGCTCGCGGCCAGCGGCGCCGACTTCCTGATCTGCCCCGACAACACGATCCACCAGGCCATGCACCACGTGCTGCCGCATTCGCCGCTGCCCTGGCTGCACATCGCCCAGGTGGTCGCGGCCGAGGCCGCATCGCGCGGCTTTGGCACCGTGGGCGTGCTCGGCACGCGCTGGCTGGTCGACAGCGAGGTGTATCCGCAGGCGCTGTCGGACGCGGGCCTCGTCGCCGTGCGGCCCGAAGCGCCGGAGCGCATCGAACTGGGCCGCATCATCATGGACGAGCTGGTGCGCGGCGTGATCCGCCCCGAGTCGACGGCGGTGCTCCGGCAGATGATCGAAGGCTGAAGGCGCGCGGCTGCGATGCCGTGGCGCTGGGCTGCACCGAGCTGCCGCTGGTGCTGAACGACGGCAACTCGGCGCTGCCCACGCTGGACTCCACGCGCCTGCTCGCACGCGCGGCATTGCGCCGCGCCACCGCCGCCTGAGCCTTTCAGCGCACGCCGGCGACGAGCCGCGCCTCGCTGCACAGCCGCCCGCCGAAATCTTCCGCGCGCGCCTCGAAGCCGTAGGCCGCGGCGCGGCGCAGCGCGAAGGCCGTGACGTCCTCATGTAGGTCTTGCCCGGCTTGCGCCCGGCCGCCGCGCGGGCCTCGAAGTCGGCCTGGAAGTCGCGCGCCCATTCCTCGTACAGCCGGTAGCGGTCCCGGTGGTCGCCGGGGTAGCGCGACAACGCCAGCGCCTGCGCGATGTCGACCAGCGGCATCGTGAAGGGCATGTGGTTTCGGTCATGCATGCGCGCGTCCGGCCTCTCAGAACTTGCCCAGCACGTTCAGGAACCAGCCCTTGCTGCGGTAGCTCATGTCGGTGAGGTTGTCGGAGTAGTCGGTGAAGTTGTAGCCCACGCCCACCTTCAGGTTCTCGTTGACGTGGTAGTACGCGGCCGTGACCCAGCCGCTCTTGCGATCCTTCAGTTCCCTGGCGCGCAGCGTGCGCCACTCGACCATCCAGTCCCAGTTGCGCACCAGCTTCCAGTCGACGCGCAGCACCGCGAGCTCGGCCGAGCTCTTGAACCACGGCGCCGAGCTGTCGCGGCTCGCGCGCAGTTCGCCGCGCCGCCAGGCGTACTTGCCGCCCACGGTCCAGCGCTCGTTCAAGTCCCAGGTGGCGTCGATCGCGAACACGTGGCTGCGCTGCTGGTAGTCGATGCTGCTGCTCGACACCGTGCCCAGGCTGGAGTCGACCCCGCCCGACACCACCTGCCCCGGCGACGACAGGTCGTACAGGTAGGTGTACTTGAACAGCAGGTTGAGCCGGTCGTTGAACGCGGGGCGAAGCGCGTAGCCCAGCATGGCCTCGGTGTACTTGGCCGCGGCCAGCACGCCGGTGCTGCTGTCGCTGTCGGCCCAGTTGAATTTGCCGAGCCAGCGCGAATCGTCGTCGACCTTCCAGGTGAAGGAATTCTTCAGCAGCCAGCTGGTGCGCGTCTCGGCCGAGGTGCGGTCCTTGCGGTATTCCAGGCCGCCGCTGTACTTCAGGCGCTCGCTCGAATAGCCGGTGGTGAAGGCGATGGCCTCGCGGCGCGTGGCGCCCAGCGTCTCGGCGCCGACCCAGCCGTTCTCGAAGTTCACGCCGAAGGTCCAGCGCGTGTCGGGCGCGTACTGCACGCCGTAGGCATGCGTGAGGCCCGGCTGCGTGCCGGTGGCATGGCGGTGCTCGGTGAACATCGTCAGGCCGTCGCCCACGCGCGAGCGCACGCCGGTCACCAGGCTGCCGCCGCAGCCGATGAGGTTCTCGTCGGTGCGGCCGGTGTCGGCCACGTAGGTCATGTAGAGGTTGGAGCGGTCGTCGTACTGGTAGTCGACGCCGGCCTTGCCCGCCAGGCCGCCGTCGCCGGTGGAGAGCTCGCCGCGCAGCGCCAGCTTGTCGTTCACGCGGTAGCGCCCGCCGAAGCCCAGGCGGTCGTTCTCCAGCCGCGTGCCGGTGCGCCGCAGCGTCTTCTGCGCGAAGCCGTAGGCGCTCCAGCGGTCGCTGCCGGTGTATTCCAGCTGCACGGCCGCGTCGGCGCGCTCGCCCGACACGGCCTGCGTGGTGGGCAGCGACGGGCTGGTGATGAGCGCGTCGCCGGTCTTGTCGTCATGGCGCAGGCCCAGGCCGAGCTTCCATTCGGGCGACAGGCGCAGGCCGTACTGCGCGTCGAGCACGCTGCTGTTGTAGCCGTCGCGCTCGTCGCGGCGGTCGACCTTCAGCCGCAGCTCGCCGGCCTCGCCCTTCTCGCCGAAGGGCACGGTGGCGGCCGCGCGACCTGGCGCGTGGCGTTGCTCGCGTACTGGCCCGGCGCCGAGAAGCCGGCGTCGCGCGACTGCGCGTAGGCGCTCACGCGCCCGCCGCCGCGAATCTCGAAGTCGGCCAGGTCGGCCTGCCCTTCGAGCCGCCACGCATTGGCGTTGCCGGTCGGCCCGCTGCCCAGCAGCGAACCCGCGGCGCCGTTGCGCCCGCTGAAGTTGAAGCCGCCGTCCAGCGAGTCGAGCTGCCCGGTGCCCGGCCCCTTGCTGCGCGCGAACTCGCCCTTCACGTAGGTGGCCTCGGTCTTGCGCACGGTGAGGTCGACGCCGGCCAGCCGCTGGTCGGCGCCGATCTGGTCCTGCCGCGACGCGGTGATGCCCACGCCCACGTGGTCGTTGGCCCACCACGACACGCGCCCGCCGATGGCCAGCGTGCTCAGCGAGGTGGCGATGGGCGTGTATTCGTAGTCCACCACCAGGTAGGTCGGCATGCCGGTGAAGCCGCCGGCGCGCACCAGCGAACCATCGTCCGACAGGCTGGGCAGCGGCGCCGACAGCAGCACGCGGCCCTGCAGGTAGTCGATCTCGTAGTCGGAGCTGGGCACGAGCTGCGTGCGCTTGAGCACGAAGCCCGAGTCGCGGTCGCGGATCTCCAGCGTCACGCGCTCGGCGCCGCGCGTGATGTCCTGGTTGCGCAGGTAGTACAGCGAGCCGCCGGTGCCGCGGAATTCTTCGCGCGCGGCCAGCGTGCCGGGCTCGGCCGCGAAGGCGTCGACCTTCAGCCGCGCCTCGCCGAACGCGGTCGATCCGTCGCCCAGGTAGCGGCCGTGGAAGCCGTACAGGCCGCGGCTCACGCGCGTGAGTTCGGTGTCGCCGAAGTTGAGCTTGAAGTTGCCCCACATGGCCTGCGAGCGGCCGTCGTCCACGCGCAGGTAGAAGCGGCCCTGCGTGGGCGCGTCCTGGATGGCGGTGGAGTCGTCGCCGAAGGTGGTCCACGAGTCCTCGGGGTCGAAACGGCGGAACAGCGAGGTCGGGTCCTTGCGGTCGAGGTTGCGAAACAGCTCCTTGAGCGGGCGCTCCTCGGTGTCGACGCTGGCCGTGAGCGTCCAGCGGTCGTTGAGCTGCCCCTTGGCGTAGCCGGCGATGCGGCCTTCGCTCCAGCCGCCGCCACCGTAGCGGTTCTTGTCGTTGGTCATGATCGCGGCCGGGCCGCTCACGCTGTTGCTGCCCACCGTGAGGTCGGCCTGCCCGACGAAGAACCAGTCGCTCGCGGGCAGCTCGAAGTCGCGGCGGTAGGCGCGCGTGGCGCCCTGTGCGTCGGTGACGGCGATCTCGCCGGTCTGCACGCGGCGCGGCACGAGTTGCTGGAACACGAAGCGCCCGCTCTCGTCCACCGGCACCGCGAAGCCCAGCGCGCGCACCGTCTCGCCGGGGCGGATGGCCGCGCCGCTCGCGGTGACGGTGCCGGCCGGCAGCGGAATGTTCGCGATGGCGATGTTGTTCATGCCGTAGCCGCGCAGCAGCTCGCGCGCGGGGTCGGGCGGCGTGCCCTTCCCGGGCACATGGCGTTTGGCGAGCGAGAGCGACAGGTCGTCGGTTTCGTCGAAGCGGCCCTGGCGGTCGTACACGCGCACGCGGTAGTAGAGCTTGCCGCCGGCATCGGCCGCGCCGTCGGTCAGGCGGTCGAGCAGGCCTTCGGGCACCTGCCATTCGCCGCGCAGGGCGGCGTCCAGCGGCACGGTGGCCAGCAGGCGGCGCTGCATCACGTCGTTGGCGGTGAACACGCGCAGCTCGGCTTTCGAGGTGAACAGCAGGTAGTTGCTGTAGCCCGCGAAGCGCACGGTGTCGCCGGCCACCACGGTGGTGGGCCAGGCGCTGGCGCTCAGGCGGCGCGGCTGCGAGAGGTTGTCGTACTGCAGGCGCAGCTGGTTGCGCTCCAGCTGCACGTCGACGCAGCGCTGGCGGTCGGCGCTGTTCGTTCCGTCGCCCGCGTCGGCCTTGCCCTCGGCCGTGAGCAACTGGCCGTCGACGCTCAGGCGCAAGGGCGCGTCGTCGGTGCCGAAGGCGGTGAAGGTGCGGCACACGCCGGGGTCGGCAGCCGCCGGCGCGGGCGCCACGGCCACGGGCGCGTCGCGCCAGTACACGCGCACTTCGACGCGGCGGTTGGCAGGCCAGTTGGCCGGGTCGG
>NZ_MOWM01000215.1 GCF_016082275.1 Variovorax sp. E3 | reverse complement strand
GCGCCCATGGTGGCCATGACCGAATAACAAGCAACACAGATCTTCCGAGAACGACAGACGATGGATTCCCAACCTCCGCTCGACCTTGCAGGCCCCACCGACGGCGACACCACGCTGACGCTTGCCGACTACGCCCAGACCGCCTATCTCGAATACGCGCTGAGCGTGGTCAAGGGCCGCGCGCTGCCCGACGTGTCCGACGGCCAGAAGCCGGTGCAACGGCGCATCCTGTACTCGATGTCGCGCATGGGCCTGGGCTTCGGCGGCACCAACGGCACCGTGGGCGCCAAGCCCGTGAAGAGCGCGCGCGTGGTCGGCGACGTGCTCGGCCGCTTCCACCCGCACAGCGACCAGGCCGCCTACGACGCGCTGGTGCGCATGGCGCAAGACTTCTCTCAGCGCTATCCGCTGGTCGACGGGCAGGGCAATTTCGGCAGCCGCGACGGCGACGGCGCCGCGGCCATGCGCTACACCGAAGCGCGCCTGGCGCGCATCACCAGCCTGCTGCTCGACGAGATCGACGAAGGCACGGTCGACTTCATTCCCAACTACGACGGCAGCACCGAAGAGCCGCGCCTGCTGCCCGCGCGGCTGCCGTTCACGCTGCTCAACGGCGCCAGCGGCATCGCCGTGGGCCTGGCCACCGAAATCCCGAGCCACAACCTGCGCGAGATCGCCGACGCCTGCGTGGCGCTGATCAAGTCGAACGGCACGCTCACCGAAGAAGAGCTGTTCGCCATCGTGCCCGGCCCCGACTATCCGGGCGGCGCGCAGATCATCAGCAACGCGAGCGACATCGCCGACGCGTACCGCACCGGCCGCGGCTCGCTCAAGGTGCGCGCGCGCTGGAAGATCGAAGAACTCGCGCGCGGCCAGTGGCAGCTGGTGGTCAACGAGCTGCCGCCGGGCGTCAGCACGCAGAAGGTGCTCGAAGAGATCGAGGAAATCACCAACCCCAAGGTCAAGGCCGGCAAGAAGGCGCTGAGCGCCGACCAGACGCAGCTGAAGGCCGCGATGCTGTCGGTGCTCGACGTGGTGCGCGACGAGTCCAGCAAGGACGCCGCCGTGCGCCTGGTGTTCGAGCCCAAGACCTCGCGCATCAGCCAGGAAGAATTCACGACCACGCTGCTGTCGCAGACCTCGCTGGAAACCTCGTCGTCGATCAACCTCACGATGGTCGGCATCGACGGCAAGCCCACGCAGAAGTCGCTGCGCCAGATGCTCAACGAGTGGATCGCGTTCCGCCAGGTCACCGTCGAGAAGCGCTCGCGTCACCGCCTGAACAAGGTGCTCGAGCGCATCCACATCCTCGAGGGCCGGCAGCTGGTGCTGCTGAACATCGACGAGGTGATCGCGATCATCCGCGCGGCGGAAGACCCGAAGGCCGCGCTCATTGCGCGCTTCAACCTCAGCGAACGCCAGGCCGAAGACATTCTTGAAATTCGCCTGCGCCAGCTTGCGCGGCTCGAAGCCATCAAGATCGAACAGGAGCTGTCGGGCCTGCGCGACGAGCAGAAGAAGCTCGAAGACATCCTGGGCAGCCCCGCCGCATTGCGCCGCCTGCTCGTGAAGGAAATCGAGGCCGACGCCAAGACCTTCGAAGACCCGCGCCGCACGCTCATCCAGGCCGAGAAGCGCGCCGTGGCCGAAGTGAAGGTGGTCGACGAGCCCGTCACCGTCATCGTGTCGCAGAAAGGCTGGGTCCGCGCGCAGAAGGGCTGGGCCAGCGAGAAGGCGGCCGCGGCCAATGGCGCGAACGGGGAAAAGGGCGCGATGCCCGAGTACAGCTTCAAGTCGGGCGACGCGCTGTACGGCGCCTTCGAATGCCGCAGCGTCGACACGCTGCTCGTGTTCGGCAGCGCCAAGGACAAGAGCGTGCGCGTCTACACCGTGCCCGTGGCCTCGCTGCCCGGCGCGCGCGGCGACGGCCAGCCCGTCACCACGCTCATCGAGCTCGACGCCGGCACGCACGTCACGCACTTCTTCGCCGGCCCCGTGGGCGCCGGCGTGCTGCTGGCCAACACCGGCGGCTACGGTTTCATCGCCACCGTCGAGAACATGATGTCGCGCCAGCGCGGCGGCAAGGCCTTCATCGACGTGGGCGAGGGCGAGCAGCTGTGCCGTCCGTCGCTGGTCGGCGGCGCGAGCGGCGCCGAGCCGATGCCGGCTGCCACGCACGTGGCCTGCGCCTCGACCGGCGGCCGCATCCTGACCTTCGACATCGCCGAACTCAAGAGCCTGCCCAAGGGCGGCCGCGGCCTGACGCTGATCGACCTCGAGGCCAAGGACACGCTGGCAGGCGCCGCCGCCTACACGCGCAGCGTGAAGATCGAAGGCATCGGGCGCGGCGGCAAGGAGCGCGAGGAAACGCTTGAAATCCGCACGCTCAACAACGCACGCGGCAGCCGCGCGCGCAAGGGCAAGGCGGCCGACCTCGGCTTCAAGCCGACCAGCATCGTGCGGGTGCAATGATGGGCGGCATCGACGTCAGCGTCATCGGCATCTTCATTGCCGTCGTCACGGGCCTGGGCAGCTATGTGCTGGGCAAGCGCATGCGCGAGAAGCGCGCGGCGAAGAAGCGGGAGAAAGACCGCATTGCTTCGCAAGCCGGCGAGACGCGGCAGGTGCGGCGGGCGCGGGAGCGCAAGGAGCGGGGCGGCTAGCGCAGCCCCGTCCACCACCGCGTATTCGTCCGCGCCGCCCCCACCGTCACCACCTCCCCGATCACCGGCGTCGCCAGCTCGATCTTCTTTGCTTCAGTGAGGTCCGCGATGCGGTCCAGCGGGTCGTGCCAGGTGTGGAACGCCAGGTCGAAGGTGCTGTTGTGGACCGAGAAGAACACCTTCCCGCGCAGGTCTTCGAAGGCCTGCACGCTCTGCTCGGGCGTCATGTGCACGGCGGGCCACATGGCGTCGTAGGCGCCGTTTTCCATCAGCGCGATGTCGAAGCCGCCGAAGCGATCGCCGATCTGCTTGAAGCCCGGGAAGTAGCCCGAGTCGCCGCTGTAGAAGATGCGCTGCTCGCCGCTTTGCACCACCCATGAGGCCCACAGCGTGCGGTCGCGGTCGCCCAGGGTGCGGCCCGAGAAGTGTTGCGCGGGCGTGGCGGTGAGCTTCACGCCGTCGTGCTCGGCGCCTTGCCACCAGTCGAGTTCGGTCACGCGCTCGGCGGGCACACCCATGACGACCAGCCGCGTGCGCACGCCCAGCGGCACGAAGTAGTGCCGCACGGTCTTCGAGAGGTACTCGATGGTGGCCACGTCGAGGTGGTCGTAGTGGTCGTGCGAAAGAATCACGCCCTCGATGGGCGGCAGTTGCTCCAGCGCGATCGGCGGCTTGTGAAAGCGCTTGGGGCCGGCCCATTGCACGGGCGACACGCGTTCGCTGAACACAGGTCGATGAGCCAGTACTTGCCGCGCAGCTTGAGCAGGTGCGACGAGTGGCCCAGGCGCAGACGTGGTTGGAGCCGGTGTCGAGCGCGTCGAGTTCGGTGCGCTCGAGCGCCTTCACCGGAATGGCGTCGACGGGCACGCTGTCGACCTTGCTGCCCACGATGAAGCGCGACCAGATGCGCCATGCGCTGGCCTGCTGCGGCAGGTCGGGGTTGGCCATGTTGTGAAAGCCGCCGTCGCGGAACTGCGGCGAGTTGTCATAACGCGCTTCGGTGCCGCCGGCGCGCCGCAACCCGCGACGAATGCGCAACTGGCGGCCGCCAGCGCGGTGCCGCGGCGCAGCAGTTGAGGCAGGTAGGAGCCCTGCGAACCTGAATCGTCAGCCATGGGGGTGCCTTCTGGATTGTGTTTGTCGGATGGCGCGAGACTAGCCACGAAGCAGGTTTCAATGGTTTCAGCCGTAGAAACATTCGGGGAGCAGGGGATTGTTCGAGTGACCGCGGCGCTCGAGGCGGGCGCGCCCTGAAACAGCGGCACAGAGCAATCCGCCAGTCCTATGCCATGCGCGATATGGCGGCTCCCACAGCCCATCGGCAAACTGGAAGGCTTCATCGACCAGAGAACGAGGCGGCAGGTTCATGAGCAGCAATCGCTATCCCATCATCTACGTGCGCGGCTATGCCATGACCGAGGCCGAGCGCGACGACACCGCCGCCGATCCGTTCTGCGGCTTCACGTCGGCTCCACCGTTTACCGCGCCACGGTCAAGAAAGAAGCGCCGGCGCAGAAGTTCGTCTTCGAGTCGCCGGTGGTGCGGCTGCTGGCCGACTTCCAGTACCAGAGCGTCTACCAGAACGGCCTGGACATTCTCGACCCCGACTGGAAGCCCTCGCCCGACGAGAACGGCAAGGACGTGGACGGCATCGACGGCGCCTCCGTCATCATCTACCGCTACTACGACGCCGGCTCCGAGCTGCTGGGCGACGGCCAGTCGCGCGACGTCAAGGTCTACGCACAGGGCCTGAGCCAGCTGATCCTGCGCGTGCGCGACCTCGTGGCGCTGCGCGAGGGGCCGGGCTATTCGAAGGCCGACTTTCGCTGCTACCTCGTCGCGCATTCCATGGGCGGGCTCGTGGTGCGGGCCTTCCTGCAGAACCCCGCGCTGGGCGACGCCGCCGCGCGCGCCTGCGTCGACAAGGTGTTCACCTACGCCACGCCGCACAACGGCATCGACATGGGCGGCATCAACGTGCCGGCCTGGCTCACGGCGGCCGAGATGAACACCTTCAATCGCGACAAGATGTCGGAGTTCCTGGCCACCGCGCCGGTCAACGGCCGCATGGACTACCTGCCGGCCTCGGCCTTTCCGGCCGAGCGCTTCTTCTGCATGGTCGGCTCCAATCGCGGCGACTACGAGACCGCCAAGGGCCTGTCGCGCATGTTCGCGGGCCACGGCAGCGACGGGCTGGTGCGCATCGAGAACGCCTCGCTCTGGTCCATCGACGACGCCGGCACGAGCCGGCCCGTGGCCACGGCCTTCGCCTTCCGTTCGCACTCGGGCTTCTTCGGCATCGTCAACTCCGAGGAGGCCTACCAGAACCTCACGCGCTTCCTGTTCGGCGACGTGCGCGTCGACCTGTGGTTCGACATCGACGGCGTCACGCTGCCGCCCGACCTGCCGGCCGGCGCCGACGTCGATGCGCTCTACCAGGTCGAGCTGCTGGCCGCGCCGCGCGGCAAGCGCTGGTACCTGAGCCGGCGCGTGGCCGAAGAAGACTCGCCCGCCTGCCGCACGCACAAGGAACTGACCAACCCCGCCACGGCCGGGCGCCGCGCCGTCTACCTGTCGACTGTGTTCCTGGCCAACAAGGCCCGCGTGAAGCAGGACCGCCCCACGCTGGCCTATGCCATGACGCTGGGCGTGCGCGTGCCCGACTACCAGGTCAACAACAAGTTCTGGCTCGACGGCCACTACGAGGGCAGTTCGCTGTTTCGCGACACGCTGGTGATCGAACTCGCGCCGCCTGCCGCGAACGACGCGGCGCAGAGCTGGAGCGTCAAGTACGGCTGGCAGACCGACACGGCGGGGCAGGCCTCGCTGCCGATCAGCCCCACGCAGCTGGCGGGCGGCAAGCTGACCTTCACCGTGCCGCTGTCCAGCCTCGGCGCCGCGCCGGCGGCGCCCGGCATCACCGGGAAAGTACGGCTGGAAGTGAGCGCCTGGAACTGAAGGCCAGCGGCTACGATGGCCGCATGAAAACAGCCGTCCTCGTCATCGATGTGCAGCGCGGTCTCTGCGACGACCCGCCGCGTCCCCATGAAGCCGCCGAGGTGGTGCAGCGCATCAACGCGCTCACCGGCCGCGCCCGCGCCGCCGGCGTGCCCGTGGCGTTCATCCAGCACGAGAACGCGGTCGACCTCGAGTTCGATTCCGAGCGCTGGCAGCTCGTCGGCGCGCTCGACACCGACGCGCGCGACGCGAAGATCCGCAAGACCACGCCCGACTCTTTTCTGCGCACGCCGCTCGACGCGTGGCTGTCGGAGCATGCGGCCAGGCGCGTGGTGATCTGCGGCTATTCGTCGGAGTTCTGCGTCGACACCACCGCGCGCCGCGCCGCCGCGCTGGGCTACGACGTGGTGCTCGCGGCCGACGCGCACACCTCGCACGACAAGCCGCACGCCACGGGCGCGCAGATTCGCGCGCACCACAACGCCACGCTGTCGAGCATCACGAGCTTCGGTGTGCCGATTCGCGCGGTGGCCAGCGCCGACATCACCTTCTGACCGGCCCGCCCGGGCTGTTCAATCCGCGCCCGAGCGCCACACCCGCGCCAGCGCGGCCATCTTGCCCCTGAAGCCCAGCCGGTCGTTCGACAGCGCGTCGATGAAGTCCGACAGCCGCTGCGACTTCACCATCGTGTAGATCGTGAGCCATGTCGTCGCGGCGAACACCACGCCGAACCACAGGGCCTTGCGCCACAGCGGCGCATCGGCTTCGGCCAGCAGGTTCATGCCCAGGAAGCCGGTGGTGATGGTGCCGATCAGCCCGAACAGCGTGACCACCGTGAGCCGCACCACGGTGCTGGCCTGGCGGCGCAGGCTGTCGGCGTCCAGGTAGGTGTTCATGTCGGCGATGCGCGCCTTCACCTCGTCGTAGAGCGGGTCCAGCCCCAGGTGCGTGGCGCACATGTGCGACAGCGCGCGCACCTGCGCCTGCTCCGAGATCTCGTGGAACCAGTAGCGGTGCGTGAAGCGCAAAAAGCGCTCGAAGCTCGCGCGGATGGCGCGCTTGAACTGCTTCACGCTCGGCGTGTGGCGGATGTCCAGCCGCTTGAGCGCCTCCACCAGCTGGTCCGAGAACATCAGCAGCGACGCCTTCTGGAAATGCGCGATGAGGAACAGCAGGAAGTGCTGGTGCCTGAACTGCGCGAGCACGCCGCGGTCGCGGCAGCAGAAGAATTCGGAATGCGCGTCGCCCACCACGATGAGCGCGTGGCCGTTGCACAGGTAGCGCGTGTTCGGCGCCGCGCCGGCGTTGACCCAGAAGCGGTCGTAGCAGTACTTGTGCTCGAAGTCCGCCAGGTGGTGCGCGGCGTAGGGCAGGTGGGCATCGGTGCGCCCGCGCCCGTGACCAGCGCAAGCCGCACGAAGTCGTCGCGCGTGAGGCGGCGCGGATCGTCGAGCGACAGGTACGCCATGACCGGCATGCGGTAGTACTCGATCTGCCGGTAGCGCAGCACGCCCGGGTCTTCCGAGTGGTCGCTCACCAGCGGCTGCATCAGGTAGGCCCAGTGCGACGAGATGCGCGGCGCGCGGTGCTGCGCCACGTGCGAGAGAAAGGCCTCGCGCTGCTGCGCGTCGGAACTCGCGAGCACGCGCCCGTTGCCGTCCAGCCATTCGACGCTGGCCATGCAGTGCAGGGCCGAGCCGTCGGCCTCCCAGCCCGAGGGGTACGCGCGGCCGAAGCGGTAAAGAATGTCCTGCGCCTGCGCAAGGCTCAGGTGGTCGGCGCCGACCTCCAGGTTGAGCAGCACCACGTCGATGTCGAAGAAGAAGTACAGGTCGCAATGGATCACGTCCAGCGTGACCGGCGCCTCGCCGGGCTGCGCCACCACGCGCACGGCCGCGATGTCGTGGCGGCGAAAGATGCGCATCGGCGAGTCGCCGTCGGTGGCTCCCGCGCCGCGCGAGCGGCCTTCGCCGTACAGGAAGCGCTGCACGTACGGCAGGAAGCTCACGAACTCGTTGTAGTGCCGCTCATGGAAGCGGCTGCTGTCGCCGGTGTAGTCGTCGACCTCCTCGCGCCACGGCGAGGCCTCGCCCATGTCGCGCAGCACGTGCCAGGGGCCGTGGTGCGCGGCCGTGGTGCCGGGCGCGGGCATCAGCCGCACGGGCCACAGCAGCGCCTGCCTGAAATGCTGCACGGTGGGCGGACCGGCCAAGGGGGTGGCTGTCTCTGCGGACAGGGTGGCTGCGGGTGGGTTCAGCATCGCGCCAGTGTAGGCAGCCGGTAGGACAAAACGACCACCTAGGGGAATCCCTAGGTGGGTCTGAAACCGGTTTCATATAAGCTGCAAGCATTGCTTTTCAAGGCTCGCACGCGCACACCCCGACCCACCCGCGCTCGCCCACCATGAACTACCAGTTTCAATTCGACGCCGTCTTTGCCGCCTGGCCGCTGCTGCTCAAGGGCACGTGGATCACGGTCCAGCTCTCGCTCATCGCCACCGTGCTGGGCCTGGTGGTGGCCATCTTCTGCGCCTGGGGCAAGACCTCGGGGCCGGGCTGGCTGCGCTTCATCGTCAATGCCTACATCGAGGTGATCCGCAACACGCCGTTCCTCGTGCAGCTGTTCTTCTTTTTCTTCGCGCTGCCGGCCATCGGGCTGCGCTGGTCGCCGCAGACGGCCGCGCTGGTGGCCATGGTGGTGAACCTGGGCGCCTACGCCACGGAAATCATCCGCGCGGGCATCGAGTCGATTCCCAAGGGCCAGATCGAGGCGGGCAGGGCGCTGAACCTCAAGCCCTGGGAGATCTTCCGCTTCGTGATCATCAAGCCCGCGCTCAAGGCCATCTACCCGGCGCTCACCAGCCAGTTCATCCTGCTGATGCTGAGCTCGGCCGTGGTGTCGGTCATCTCGGCCGACGACCTGACCTCGGTGGCCGCCAACCTGCAGTCGCAGACCTTCCGCAGCTTCGAGATCTACATCGTGGTCGCGGGCATCTACCTGGCGCTGGCGCTGGCCTTCTCGGCGATGTTCAAGCTGATCTACAAGCGCACGCTCAACTATCCGGACCGCCGGTAACCCAGACGACGGACGGAGCACCACACCATGCGTACCTTCGGTTTTCCCGAATTCCTTTTCATCCTCGAAGCGGCCAAGTGGACGCTCGCGCTGTCGGCCATCGCCTTCGTGGGCGGCGCCATCCTCGGGCTCGTCATCGCGCTGATGCGCACGTCGGACTCGTCGTGGGCGCGCGGCATTTCAACCACCTTCATCCAGATCTTCCAGGGCACGCCGCTGCTGCTGCAGCTGTTCCTGGTGTTCTTCGGCGCGCCGGTGCTGGGGCTGGACATCAACCCGTGGGTGGCCGCGGGCGTGGCGCTCATCCTCAACAGCGCCGCCTTCCTCGGCGAAATCTGGCGCGGCTGCATCGAGGCCATTCCGCGCGGCCAGTGGGAAGCGGCCGAGGCGCTGAGCCTGAAGTACACGGCCCGCATGCGCGACGTGGTGCTGCCGCAGGCGCTGAAGATCGCGCTGGCGCCCACGGTGGGCTATGTGGTGCAGATCATCAAGGGCACGTCGCTGGCGGCCATCATCGGCTTCGTCGAGGTCACGCGCGCCGGGCAGATCGTCAACAACGCGACCTTCCAGCCGCTCATCGTGTTCTCGGTGGTGGCGGCGATCTACTTCGTGATCTGCTGGCCGCTGTCGCTGCTGGCCGCGCGCATGGAGCGCAAGCGCGCCCGGGCGCTCGCAAGATGAGAACTCCCCCAGTCTTCGCGCACTTCGTGTCGCTTTCGCCAACCCCCTCGCCGGGGGCAACACCAGCGGCCCGGCAAAGCCGGTTCCGCGGTGTTCCACGAATCGATCGTCAACCACGCTGATTTTTCTCGTCGCTTCCTTTCTTTATTCAGGAGACACATCCAATGACCCGTACCACCACCCGCCGTGCTGCCATCGCAGCCTTGGGCCTCGGCGCCGCGCTGACCGTGTTCGCACCCTTCGCCTCGGCACAAACCGTGGCCGACATCAAGAAGAAGGGCGAGATCACCATCGGCATGCTGGTCGACTTTCCGCCCTACGGCACCACCGACGCCAAGAACCAGCCC
>NZ_MOWM01000214.1 GCF_016082275.1 Variovorax sp. E3 | reverse complement strand
TGGGATGGGGGCAAGCGGCCTTGAACGCCGCGGCATATCAAGCGCCGCGAGCCCCCACCCCGACCCTCCCCCAGCGGGGGAGGGAGAAATACCACCCCAAAGAGCCTCAGCTCCCCAGGTACGCGTCCTGCACCTTCGGGTTGCCCAGCAGTTCCCGCCCGGTCCCCGACAGCACGATGCTCCCCGTCTCGATCACATAGGCCCGGTCGGCGATCTTCAGCGCCTGGCGCACGTTCTGCTCCACCAGGAAGATCGTCAGCCCCTGCTTGTTGATCTCGCGCAGCGTGCGGAAGATGTCCTGCACGATGATCGGCGCCAGGCCCATCGAGGGCTCGTCCAGCAGCAGCACGCGCGGCTTGGCCATCAGGGCCCGGCCGATCGCCAGCATCTGCTGTTCGCCGCCCGAGAGATTGCCGGCCAGCCCGTCGGCCCGGTCCTTCAGCACCGGGAAGAGGGCGTAGATGCGTTCCAGGTCGGCCATGCGCGCGGCGGTGCCGTCGCGGCGCGTGTAGGCGCCCAGCTCCAGGTTCTCGCGTACCGTGAGCGTGGTCAGCGTGGCGCGGCCCTCGGCCACCTGCACCACGCCGCCGGCCACGATCTTGTGCGGCGACAGCGCGCTGATGTCCTGCCCCGCGAACACCACGCGCCCGCCCGTTTTCTTCACGAGGCCCGACAGCGCCAGCAGCGTGGTCGACTTGCCCGCGCCGTTGGCACCCACCAGCGTGGTAATCTGCCCTTCGTGCAGCTCGAAATCGATGCCCTTCACCGCCTGCACATGGCCGAAGTTCACCTTCAGGTCCTGCACCTGCAGCAAGGGGGTGCTCGTCGTACCGGCGCTCATGCCGCGGTCTCCTGGTCGTTCGTGGCTTCGTCGTCTTCGCGGCCGAGGTAGGCCTCGATCACCTGCGGGTCGTTGCGGATCTGCTCGGGCCCGCCGCGCGCGATGATGCGCCCGAAGTTGAGCACCGCGATCTGCTGGCACAGACCCATCACGAAGCGCATGTCGTGCTCGATCATGAACACGGTGTAGCCGCGCGCCGAGATGTTCTCGATCTCGACCATCAGCTCGCTCTTCTCGGTGCTGTTCATGCCGGCCACGGGCTCGTCCAGCAGCAGCAGCGTGGGCTCGGTGGCCAGCGCGCGCGCCAGCTCCAGCTTGCGCTGGTCGCCGTACGAGAGGTTGTCGGCCACGTCGTTGGCCTTGTGGTCGAGCTTGACCCAGCTCAGCAGTTCGCGCGCGCGGTCGCGGGCGCGCTTTTCCTCGCTGCGGAACAGGCCGGTGCCCGCCAGCAGGCCCAGCGGGCCGTAGCGCAGCTTGGCGTCCATGCCCACGGTCACGTTCTCCAGCAGCGACATCTCCTTGAAGATGCGGATGTTCTGGAAGGTGCGCGCAATGCCGCCGCGCGTGATCTGGAAGGGCTTGCGGCCCGCCAGGTCCTGGCCCTTGAAGTGGATGGTGCCGCTGGTGGTCGGCAGCAGGCCGGTGATCAGGTTGAACACCGTCGTCTTGCCGGCGCCGTTCGGGCCGATCAGCCCGAAGATGCCGCCCTTGGGAATGTCGAGGTTCACGTCCTGCAGGACCTTGAGCCCGCCGAAGTGGCGCGACACGTTCTTGAGAGTCAGAAGCGTTTGTTCGCTCATGCCGCGCTCCCCTTGCGGCTGAACCACTGGCGGATGCGCGCCGGGTCCCAGATGCCCTTGGGCAGGAACAGCACGATCAGCACCAGGATGAAGCCGTTGACCACCAGGCGGAACGCGCCCAGGCCGCGCAGCATCTCGGGCAGCAGCGTGAGGATGGTGCCGCCCAGCACCGGGCCCGTGAGGCTGCCGATGCCGCCCAGGATCGCCATCGTCAGGATGTCGACCGCGCGGTTGAAGCCGTACTCGGCCGGGCCGATGAAGAAGGTCAGGTGCGCGTTCAGCGTGCCCGCCAGGCCGGCAATGGCGCCGCCCAGCACGAAGGCCAGCATCTTGTGGCCCGCCACGTCGATGCCCATCAGGCCGGCGGCGGTTTCGTCTTCCTTGATGGCCTCGAAGGCGCGGCCCACCTTGGAGCGGCGGATGCGCCACAGCACCAGCAGCGTGAGCACCAGCGCCAGCGCCACGTGCCACCACTCGGTCGACTGCGGAATGCCGTTCAGGCCCAGCGCGCCGCCCGTGAGCGACTCGGCGTCAGGATGGCGATGCGCACCACCTCGCCGAAGGCCAGCGTGGCCATGGCCAGGTACACGCCCGACAGCCGCAGCGTCGGCTTGCCGATGATGAAGGCGACCACGGCGGGCGCCGCCATGCCGGCGGCAATGGCCACCGGGAAGGGCGCACCGTAGTTCAGCGTGAGGATCGACGCGGTGTACGCGCCGATGCCCATGAAGGCCGCGTTGGCCAGGGCCAGCATGCCGCAGGCCAGCGTGAGCCAGATCGAAAGGGCCAGCAGCCCGTTGATGCCCAGCGAGAGCACCAGGTTGCTGTAGACCGACCAGAAATTGTCGAGCGCTTCCATCATCAGACCTTGCGCTCTTTCAGCGAGCCGAACAGGCCCTTGGGGCGCACCAGCAGCACGAGGAACAGCAGGCCGAAGGCCACCGCGTCGCGCATGTTGGAGCCCACGTACGCCACCGACAGCACCTCGCAAAGCCCAGGAACAGGCCGCCCAGCAGGGCGCCGCGGATGTCGCCCATGCCGCCCAGGATGATCACGGCAATGCCTTTTTCGAGCATCGGCTGGCCCATCAGCGGGAACAGCGCGTTGGAATACAGGCCGATCAGCACGCCCGCCACGCCGCCCAGGCCGGCGGCCACGAACGAGGTCAGGTAGAACAGGCCCTCGACGTTCACGCCCACCAGGTACGCCGCCTTGGGCGACTCGGCAATGGCGCGCAGGGCGCGGCCCAGTTGCGTGCGCTGCAGCGACAGCATCAGCACGCCCATCAGCACGAACGAAGCCAGCACGATGCCCAGTTCGAGCACGGTGACGTGGATGCCGGCGAACACCAGCGCGTCGTCGGGAATGGTGCCGGCCGGGAAGCGCAGGTTCTCCGCGCCGAAGATGCCCTGGATGCCGTTGTTCAAGATGATGGCCACGCCGATGGTCGCGATCATCGGAATCAGGTGGGGCGCGTTGCGCTTGCGCAAGGGCTTGAGCACCAGCACGTCGATCAGGAACCCGACCACGCCGCAGAACGCGAAGGCAAAGGGCAGGCCGACCCACAGCGGCATGCCCGAGACGCGCATGAATTCGGCCGCGGCATACGCGCCGACCATGAACACCGCGCCATGCGAGAGGTTGATGACGCCGAGCACGCCGAAAATGAGTGTGAAGCCGAGCGCGAAGAGTGCGTAGACGCACCCGAGCGACAAGGCGTTGACAAGCTGCTGATCGAGCACGATGGGCTTCCGTCAGGCCGCAACCTTCAGGGCGTTGCGGCAAATCAAAAAAGAAAACGGCGCAGTAAGCGGTCCTGCGCCAGATGCGGGAAAGAAAACATGGCGGGCCGCGCGGCTCGCCATCGAAGCGGCAAGAAAAAGGCCTTGCTTACTTCTCGATCACGAACTGCGTGCCGCGCGTCACGCTCACGATGGCTTGCTGTTGCGCGTCGTAGCCGGCCGGCTTGCCGGCCTTGTCCTTGGCGCGCGCGAAGGTGAAGGCGCCGGTGGCACCGGTCCACTTGACGTTGGGCAGTGCGTCGCGCAGGGCGGTGCGGTCGGCGGCAAGGTTGCCCGACAGCTTCACGCCCTTGAGCGCCTGGGCCACCACGTACAGGCCGTCGTAGGCTTGCGCGGCGAACTGGTCGGGCGCGGCCTTGAACTTGTCGTTGTAGGCCTTCTGGAACTTGGTGTTCTCGGGCGTGGCGTTGCTGGCCGACCAGGGGCTGCCGACGTACAGGTTGTCCGAGCTGCCCTTGGCCAGGTCGAAGATCTTGGTCGAGTTCATGCCGTTGCCGCCGATGATCGGCACGTTCAGGCCGAGCTGGCGGGCCTGCACCATGATCGGCGCGCCTTCGGCCAGCAGGGCCGACAGCACGATGGCGTCGGGGTTGGTGGCCTTGATCTTGGTGAGCTGGGCCTTGAAGTCGACGTCGCCCTTGGCGAAGGTCTCGGTCGTGGTCACGGGCAGCTTCAGGTCTTCCAGGGCCTTCTTGAAGTTGTCGTAGCCGCTCTTGGTGAACACGTCGTCGTTGCCGTACAGCACCGCGACCTTCTTCACGTTGGCGTGCTTGATGGCCACGCGCAGGGTTTCGGGCAGCACGTCGGCTTCGGTCACCGAGTTGCGGAACACGTAGTCGCCGATCGAGGTGATGCCGTCGGCCGTGTTCGACGTGCCGAAGGCCACCGTCTTGGACGCCTGGGCGATCGGGTCGCCGCCTGGGCCGAGTTCGACAGCGTGGGGCCAAAGGTCATCAGGACCTTGTCCTGGAAGATAAGTTTCTTGAAGACGTTGATGGCGTCTTCCTTCTTGCCCTGCTCGTCCTCGACGGCCAGCACGATCTTGTCGCCGTTGATGCCGCCGGCGGCATTGATTTCGTCGGCCGCCAGCTGGAAGCCGTTGCGGATGGCGGCGCCGTACTGCGCGGCGCCGCCGGACAGGGCGGCTGCGACGCCGATCTTGATGTCGGCGGCTTGCGCGCCGAAAGCGGTGGCCGCGGCGAACGCGAGCAGTGCGGGTTTGAAGGCGTTGGGGAGTCTCATGTCGGGATGCCGTTTTCAGAGGAGGATGTAAGGCGGGTTAACATTTTATGCCTCGTCTGCATGACGCGTCCGTGCGCGGCTGGCAAGGGGCTGGGCGCAGGGTAAACCCCCGCCGGGGGCTGTAAGCGCGTTTTTACAATCGCCCGGACTTACACAAAAGTCCCCAACGCGGTCACAAGCCGCGTTTTGTTTTTTCAAAGAACTCGGAGAGCTATCAATGGATCGTCGTTCCCTTATCAAAAACGCCGGGATTGCCGGCGTTTTGGCTGCCGGCATCGCGCCCGCCGTCCACGCGCAAACCGCAGTCCGCTGGCGCCTGGCCTCGAGCTTCCCGCGCTCGCTCGACACGATTTTCGGCAGCGCCGAAATGCTGTCGAAGACGGTCAAGGCGCTGTCCGGCGGCAAATTCGAAATCTCGGTCCACCCCGCCGGCGAGCTGATGCCCGCTTTCGGCGTGGTGGACGCGCTGCAGGGCGACACGCTCGAAATGGCGCAGACGGCCGCCTACTACTTCACCGGCAAGGACCCGATCTTCGCGTTCAGCTGCGCCGTGCCCTTCGGCCTGACCGCACGCCAGACCGACTCGTGGAAAGAGTACGGCAACGGCCGCAAGCTGCTCGACGCCTTCTTCGCGCAATACAACTTCCGTACCGCCAGCGCCGGCAACACCGGCACGCAGATGGGCGGCTGGTACCGCAAGGAAATCAAGACGGTCGCCGACCTCAAGGGCCTGAAGATGCGCATGGGCGGCGGCGTGTTCGGCGAGGCCATGGCCAAGCTGGGCGTGGTGTCGCAGAACATGCCCGCCGGCGACGTGTACCAGGCGCTCGAAAAGGGCACGCTGGACGCGGCCGAGTTCGTCGGCCCCTACGACGACGAGAAGCTGGGCTTCAACAAGGTGGCCCCGTACTACTACTACCCCGGCTGGTGGGAAGGCGGCGCCGACCTCGAGTTCTTCATCAACAACAAGGCCTTCGCCAAGCTGTCGGACGAGAACAAGGCCATCCTGGACGCGGCCACCAAGGTTGCCGCGCGCGACATGATCGCCAAGTACGACGCCTACAACCCGGTGGCGCTCAAGCGCCTCGTGGCCGCCAAGACCGAACTCAAGCCCTTCCCCAAGGCCGTGATGGACGCGGCTTCAAGGCTTCGATGGAAGTGTTCGCCGAGCACGAAGCCAAGTCGCCGGACTTCAAGAAGATCCACCAGGACATGCGCGCCTTCCAGCGCGACCAGATCCTGTGGAACCGCTTCTCGGAGTACCCGTTCAACCAGTACATGAACTCGGTCAAGATCTGACGAGCCGCGGGCCGCTCGCGGCCCGCAAAAAAGAGGCCGGCCCCGCGAAAGCGGGCCGGCCTTTTTTCATGGCGGGCTCCTGTGGGGGAGCCCGCCGTGCTTCAGGGCTTTTGCGGCGCCGGCTTGAGCGCGTCCTGCATGGCCTTCATCGGGTCGCTCTCGCCGCTCTCGGTGCCGGGTTCCGGCATGGCCGGGGCGGCGGGCGCCGCGCCCTCCGTGCCAGGCGCGCCCGGCTCGACCTTCGGCTGCGCATCGTCCGGACCGCCGTAGGGGTCGGCCGCCGGTCCGCCGTCTTCCGGCTTCAGGCTGTCGCGCATCTGCGCGCCGATGTCGTCGAGGTTGACCTTGACTTCCTTGTCGAGGGCGCCCGTCACGATCTGCGGGAACGCGATCAGCACGCCCACCATGGTGAGCTGGATCAGCACGAACGGGATCGCGCCCTTGTAGATCTGCATCGTGGTCACCGGCTCCATGACCTTCTGGGTCACGCGGTCCACGTACTGCTTCTCGGGCGCGACGGAGCGCAGGAAGAACAGCGCGAAGCCGAACGGCGGGTGCATGAACGAGGTCTGCATGTTCACCGCCAGCAGCACGCCGAACCAGATCAGGTCGATGCCCAGCTTGTGGGCCACGGGCGCCAGCAGCGGCACCACGATGAACGACAGCTCGAAGTAGTCCAGGAAGAACGCCAGGAAGAACACCAGCACGTTCACCGCGATCAGGAAGCCCACCGGGCCGCCGGGCAGCGCCGACAGCAGGTGCTCGACCCAGATCGGGCCGTCGGCCGCCTGGAACACCAGGCTGAACACCGTGGCGCCGATCAGGATGAACATCACGAAGCTGGACAGCTTGGTGGTCGAGGCCAGCGCCTGCTTGAGCAGCGAGAAGCTCATGCGCCGGCGCACCCACGCCATGACCAGCGCGCCCAGGGCGCCCATGGCGCCGCCTTCGGTGGGCGTGGCCACGCCCAGGAAGATGGTGCCCAGCACCAGGAAGATCAGCAGCAGCGGCGGAATCAGCACGAAGGTCACGCGCTCGGCCAGCCGCGACAGCAGGTTGAGCTTCAGCCCCTTGTTGATCAGCGCGATCACCAGCGCCACGAACACGCCGCCGCACATGGCGACGACCACTTTCTCGTCGGTGGCCACGGAGGTCACTTCCTGGCCCTGGAACCAGGTGTGCACCGCCGCCATGTTGCGCGCCAGCCAGACCGCCACCACGGCCGACAGGGCCGTGAGCGCCACCAGCGACGTGTAGCCGCCGCTGCCGTTGGGTTCGCGGAAAGTGCGTGCCTCGGGCGGCAGCGCGGGCACCTGCGCCGGCTTGAAGATCGCGAGGAACACGACGTACAGCACGTACAGGCCCATCAGCATGAAGCCGGGCAGGAACGCGCCCTTGTACATGTCGCCGACGCTCTTGCCGAGCTGGTCGGCCATGATGATCAGCACCAGCGAGGGCGGAATGATCTGCGCCAGCGTGCCCGAGGCCGCGATGACGCCGCTGGACAGCCGCCGGTCGTAGCCGTAGCGCAGCATGATGGGCAGCGAGATCAGGCCCATCGAGATGACCGAGGCCGCCACCACGCCGGTGGTGGCCGCGAGCAGCGCGCCCACGAAGATCACCGCCAGCGCCAGGCCGCCGCGCATCGGGCCGAACACCTGGCCGACCGTGTCGAGCAGATCCTCGGCCATGCCGCTGCGCTCCAGCACGAGCCCCATGAGCGTGAAGAAGGGCACGGCCAGCAAGGTGTCGTTGGCCATGATGCCGATCAGCCGCTGGGGCAGCCAGGCCATCACCGACGACTGGAACACGCCGAGCTCGACGCCGACGAGACCGAAGAACAGGCCGCAGGCCCCGAGGCTGAAGGCCACGGGAAAGCCCAGCAGCAAAAAGCAGATCAGCCCCGCGAACATGATCGGGGCGAAGTTGGCAACAATGAATTCCATGGTGTTTTTCCGCTCGGCCGTTCAGTGTTGCGGCTTGGGGGCGGCGCCGGTGGCGGCCTTGGCGGCCTCCACCTCGGCTTGCAGGCGCAGGGCCTCGATCAGTTCGGCCTCGGCCGTCTTGTCGGTCAGGCGGCCCATGGGGTCGGGGCCTTCACCGCGCAGGAACGCAATGCGCTTGATCAGCTCCGACCAGCCCTGCAGCAGCAGCAGCGTGAAGCCGAACGGCAGCGCCGCCCACACGGGCCAGCGGATCAGCCCGCCCGAGTTGCCCGACATTTCGCCCGAGTGGTACATCTGCAGCACCACGGGCATCGACAGCCACAGCACCGTGATGCACAGCGGCGTCAGGAAGAACGCGAAGCCGATGATGTCGATCCACACCTGCTTGCGCTTGGACAGGCGGCTGTTGAGCACGTCGATGCGCACGTGTTCGCGGTTCAGCAGCGTGAAGCCGGCGGCGATCAGGAACGACCACGCGAACAGGTACCACTGGACTTCGAGGAACGCGTTGGAACTGGTGTTGAACACCTTGCGCACGATGGCGTTGAGGCCACTGATCACCGTGGCGGCCAGGATGAGCCAGATCGCGTATTTGCCCACCTGGGCATTGAGCCAGTCGATGGCTCGGGACAGCTTGAGCAAGCCTTGCATTACATCTCCATTTTTGTATTGGATGCCCCAGATACGACAGCACCCGACGCACTGGCCTTGTGTGCCAGCGGGTCGGGTGCGTGAGGCGGTGCGAATTCTATCGATGTAATGGGAAGTGTCTTTTGGGGCCTACCCGGAGGCGGGGCTTAGTCATAATGTTTCATGGCCCAGACACCGCGCCCCCCTCCGGCCCCGGCTGTGGCGACGTCCCAGTCGATCGATTCGCCCGACATCTGCCGGGCCGGGCGCGATTTGCTGTCCCTGGCGTTGATCGACGCGCGCAACCACACCCTGCACCTGCTGTCGCTCTACGAGCAGGCGCTCGGCGAAGGCATGCCGGTGCCGCGCGGCCCGGACGTGGTGCCGCCGGCCTGGCTGGCCGGCCACATCGGCTGGTTCGCCGAGTGGTGGATCGGGCGCAACACCCAGCGCGCCTTCGGTGCCGAGTGCCCGGCGCGGCCCACCCGGCTGGCGGCCATCGAGCCCGGCGCGGACGACTGGTGGAGTACCGCGCAAATGGCGCAGGCCCAGCGCGGCATGCCCGACCTGCCCGATCTTTCCCAGACCAAGGCCTACCTGCTCGAAACGCTGGAGAGCACGCTCGAGCTGCTCGAGAACGCGGCCGAGACCGACGCCGGCCTGTACTTCTACCGCCTTGCGCTGTTCCACGAAGACCTGCGCGGCGAGCAGCTCGTGGTGATGGCGCAGACGCTGGGGCTGCCGCTCGGGTTCGAGCAGGCGCCCATCGCCGTCACGCGCGAGCCGCTGCTGCTGCCGGCCACGCGCTGGGAGCTGGGCATGCCCGACAGCGGCTTCGCCTTCGCACAGGAGCGCGCGGCGCACCGCGTGGACGTGCCCGAGTTCGAGATCGACGCCCAGCCCGTCACCTGGAACCAGTACATCGAGTTCGTCGACGACGGCGGCTACGACCGCGAGGAGCTGTGGCACGGCGAAGGCTGGCGCTGGCTCGCGGCGCAGATCGAAGGCCGGCGCGGGCCGCGCCATGTCGAGCAGATCGGCGCGGCGCGCCACGGCTCGGGCGGCTCGGTGCTGCAGCAGCGCTTTGGCGCGACCGTGCGCGCGGCCGGCCATCACAGTGCCGTGCACCTGAGCTGGTGGGAGGCCGACGCCTGGGCGCGCTGGGCCGG
>NZ_MOWM01000213.1 GCF_016082275.1 Variovorax sp. E3 | reverse complement strand
ACTCGTCACCACATCGGCGCTCGTGCGCAACGCCGTCGATGTCGAGGCAGACAAACTGCTCACGCCACTCGCAAGAACGCCGAAGCCCGAAGACACCGAGGTCGACAGGCTGCGCACGTCGCCGCCCAAAGTGCTCAGGCTGCCCGTGACACCGCTCAACCCCGAAGACGTCGACGCCGAGAGGCTGTCGACCCGGCCCGACACACTGCTCAGTCCGCTCGAGACCGACACGGACAAGCCGCTGATGCCGCCCATTGCCGTGCTCAACCCCGAGGACGTCGATGCCGACAGGCTGCTCACGCCGCTTGCCGCCGTGCTCAGTGCGGTGCTCACCTGCGCGACCGTGGCGGCGTCCTGCGGCTGCGCGCCGTCCGCGAGGTTGGTGATGCGGCGCGTCGGCGTGGCGCCGGATGCGCCCAGCGACACTTCCGATGCCGGCGCGGCCGTGTTCGTGAGAAAGCCGAGGCCTTCGGGCGCGGTGTCGGCCGTTGTCGAATCGGCGCCCAGCGCGATCGAGTTCTCGGTCTTCGCCACGGCGCGCGGGCCGATGGCCAATGCCCCGGCGGCGCTCGCGCTGGCCAGCGTTCCGAGCGCCAGGCCGTCGACCGCCGATGCGTTGGCCCCGACCCCCATCGCCAGCGCGCCCTGGCCCGACGCGTTCGCGTACAGCCCGATGGCGGCGCTCCCCGCGCCGTTGGCCGCGGCGCCCCAACCGTTGGACGTGGCGCCGAAGCCGTTGGCCTGCGCGTCGCATCCGAGCGCGGTGCTGTTCAGGCCCCATGCCTGTGTCTGGGTGATGCCGTTGGCGCTCTCGGTGACGAAGCCGTGGGGCTCGGGCGTGAAGCCCTTGTAGCCCGTGGTCTGCCCCGGGCCGATGTTGGAGCGATCGTCGTAGTTGGCCGGTGCTGGCTGCACGCCGAAGCCGTAGATCCCGCCCAGGAACGAACTGGCCGCGCCGTTCCCGTAGACGCCCTGGGCGGTGATGTTGGTCAACCGGTTGCAGTCGCCGTCGCCGACCATGGCCACCGAGTTGGCCGAGGCGCTGGCGCCCTTGCCGCCCGAGCTGCCGGAGCGGGCGGCGGCGCCGGCGGGGTTGGAAAAAATGCCGATGTCGGAAATGGCCACGCCCGCCAAGGCCGTCCACGGCAGGCAGCCGGCGGCCACCGCGACGGCCGTGGCGCGCCAGATGGCGGCGACGCTCGGCGCCGCGGTCGAGTTGCCTTCCTTGCCTTCCTTGCCTTTGGTCGATGCGGTCTCGGGCGCCGCGACCCACGTGCCGCTGCGCCGGTTGAAGACGCAGCGATAGACCTTGTTGTTCATTCACGATTCCCCCCGACCATCGCTTGGAGCCTCAAAGCAATCGTCGCCGCGTTGGTTTTTTTGAAAACAGCTCGGAAGCCCGAAAAGTGTCCGGACCGGGGTCGTGCACCAGAAGGTGCGGGCGAGCCATTCCGGGGTGCAATTCGGACAGCGGGCGCAAGACACGGGGATAAGCGGAACTAGTTCGCACGGCGAGTCGCGCCGCATCGGAAAATTTCGGCTTGACCTTTCTTCCTTGATATTGGATATTTCATCCAATATGAAAGAAGAAGATCCACCCCCCAGCCTCAACGACCGCATCGCCCGCCGCGTGCGCGACCTGCGTGCCGCGCGGGGCCTGTCGCTCGACGCGCTGGCCACGCACTGCGGCGTCAGCCGCTCGATGATTTCGCTGATCGAGCGCGGCGAGAGCAGCCCCACCGCCGTGCTGCTCGAAAAGCTCGCGACCGGCCTGGGCGTGGTCCTGGCCTCGCTGTTCGAGGAGCCCGAGCCCACCCGCAACCCGGTGTCGCGCCTGGCCGACCAGGTGCAGTGGCGCGACCCGCATTCGGGCTACGTGCGGCGCAACGTGTCGCCCGGCAGCGCCGCGTCGCCCGTCCAGATCGTCGAGGTGCAGTTTCCGCCCCGCGCCCGCGTGGCCTACGAAAGCGGCGCGCGCGACCCGCGGGTGCACCAGCAGGTGTGGGTGCTCGACGGCACCATCGAAGTCACGGTGGGCGACGACACCCACCAGCTGTCCACCGGCGACTGCCTGGCGCTCGCGCTCGACCGCCCCATGAGCTACTACAACCCCTCGCGCAAGACCGCGCGCTACGCCGTGGTGATCACGAGCGTGCCTGCTTCCTGGAGAACCGCATGACAAACGCAACCACCACCACCACCGAAGCCCCGCGCATCCACGCGCTCGCCGCCGTGACCGACGCGCAACTGCAGGCCCTGTCCGATGTGCTGATCGACTGCGTCGAGGGCGGCGCGTCGGTGAGCTTCATGCTGCCGATCACGGCCGACCGCGCGCAAGCCTTCTGGCGCCATGTGGCCGAGGGCGTGGCGCGCGGCGAACGCGCATTGCTGGTGGCCGAAGACGCCGAGGGCATCGTCGGCACCGTGCAGCTCGTGCTGGCCCAGCCCGAGAACCAGCCGCACCGCGCCGAGGTTTCCAAGATGCTGGTGCATCGCCGTGCGCGGCGCCAGGGCATCGGCGAGCTGCTGATGCGCGCGGTCGAAGCGTTGGCGCGCGAGCGCGGCAAGACGCTGCTGGTGCTCGACACCTCGAGCGCCGACGCCGAGCGGCTCTATGCCCGCACCGGGTGGACACAGGTGGGCTCGATTCCCGGCTTCGCGCTGCTGCCGCAGGGCGAGCCTTGCGCCACCACGTTCTTCTACCGCGAGCTGGCGGCCTGAGCGGCGCGCGTGCCCGGAGGGCGTCAGAGAAAAGGCAGCGTGTCCGCGAGCATGTGCGCGAACACCACCGGCCAGAGCCATCCGGTGCGCAGGTAGAACGCGCCGAAGATCACGCCGGTCACCGCAATCGACAGGGCGCCGTAGGGCCCCTGGTAGAGGTGGTACATCACCCGCACCAGCACGCTCAGCCCGAGCGCGAACGATGCGCCCCACGGCTGAAAGCCTTTTTGCAGGTAGCCCAGCAAAAAAACTTCTTCGTACAGGCCGTTGATGACCGACAGCGCAAGCACCATCGCCAGCGACGGGCGGGCCGTTTCCATCATGCGGGTGATCGGTTGCGCCGTGTCGCTTGCAAATGGCGCCAGCGCGGCCACGCTGGCCAGCACGCAAACGACGTAGAGCAGCGCGCCCACCACGCAGCCGCGCCAGGAAGGCGAGGGCAGCACGCCGCCGCGCATCGCGTAGCCCCGGCTGCGCAGGATCAGCAGCGCGATGGGGCCCACGAACAGCTCGAAGCCGATGAGGCTGAACAGCGAGGCATCGGTGATCGCGCCGTTGCGAAAGCCCGCGCCGACCGACCACAGCGACCCGACGATGAACCAGCCGAAGCACAGCGTGACGATGCCCAGGGCTTCCAGCGGCGTGGTGTTCGGGGCGGCGGTGGGTGGTTTCATGCGCGTCGACGGGGTGTTTCGATGAACGCGCATCGCCAGGCCGGCATGCGTCGCCGGCCGGGATATTAAAGGCTCGCGATGAAGCCGCGGCCCTGCGCTACCGCGCGCCGAACGCGGCGTTCTCGAACAGGTCCTTGAACTCGCGCGGCTGCGAACGCCAGTACTGGTGCGGCGCCTTCACCTGCGCGCCGAGTTCGGCCGCTGCGTGCCACGGCCAGCGCGGGTCGTAAAGGATCGCGCGGGCCAGCGACACCGCATCGGCCTGCCCGTTGGCGATGATGGCCTCTGCATGCGCCGGCTCGGTGATGAGCCCGACGGCGATGGTCGGCAGCCCGACCTCGGCCTTGATGCGTTCCGCGAACGGCACCTGGTAGCCCGCGCCCAGCGTGATGGCCTGCTGCGGCGACACGCCGCCGCTGGACACATGAATGGCCGCGCAGCCGCGCGCCTTGAGCGCCTGCGAAAACGCGACCGTGCCGTCGAGGTCCCAGCCGCCGGGCACCCAGTCGCTGGCCGACACGCGCACCCACACCGGCCGGTCGGCCGGAAACTCCGCGCGCACCGCGTCGAACACTTCGAGCGGAAAGCGCAGGCGGTTTTCGAGGCTGCCGCCGTATTCGTCGGTGCGGTGGTTGGCGATGGGCGACAGGAACTGGTGCAGCAGATAGCCGTGCGCCGCATGGATCTCCAGGCCGTCGATGCCCAGCCGCGCCGCGCGCCGGGCCGCCGCCACGAAGGCGTCGCGCACGCGCCGCAGGCCGGCGGCGTCGAGTGCGATGGGCGGGTCTTCGGTGGGGGCGTGCGGCACGGCCGAGGGCGCGTAGCCCTTCCAGCCGCCGGGCTCCTCGGGCCGGATCTGCTTGCCGCCTTCCCACGGTGCGCGGCTCGACGCCTTGCGCCCCGCGTGCCCGAGCTGCATGGCGATCTTGATCGGCGAGTTCGCGCGCATGGCCTGCAGCACGCGCGCCAGGCCTTCTTCGTTGGCGTCGGAATACAGGCCCAGGTCGCCGGGCGAGATGCGGCCTTCGGCCTCGACGGCCGTGGCCTCGATGATCAGCAGCCCCGCGCCCGAGAGCGCCAGGTGGCCCAGGTGAATGAGGTGCCAGTCGCCCGGCGTGCCCTCGGTGGCGGAGTACTGGCACATCGGCGCGATGACGATGCGGTTGTCGATGTCGAGGCGGCCGAGCCGCAGGGGCTCGAAAAGACGGCGAGGGGTTTGGCTCATGACGGTGCGGCTCCACAGGAGCGGTAATTCTGCGGTGTGTCGGTGATTCGCACGGCCGCCGGCGCAGAAGCCTTGCGGCTCGATGCGGTATGGATCAGCAGCGCGGCGATCACCATCGCCATGCCCACCGCCTCGTTCAGCGTGGGCAGCCGGCCCAGCGCCGCGCTCATCAGCAGCGCCGACACCGGCACGAAGTTCAGGAACGCGGTGCCGGTGACGGCGCCCAGCGCGCGCACGCCGTAGTTGAAAGCCAGCACCGAGACGGCCGAAGGCATCACGCCCACGAAGAGCAGCGCCTGCCACGACAGCCGCAACCCGTGCAACGTGGGCGCGGCCGACCAGCCCAGCAGCGTGGCGCCGACGGCGGCGGCCAGCAGCACGGGCCAGGCGGCCAGCACCGTGAGCGCCGTGTACTCGATCACGTCGAGCTCCGGAAAGCGCGTCATGCCGCGCGTGTACCAGACCCAGCCCAGCGTGCCGACAAAGGCGATGGCGTCGCCGGACAGCGTCGACGCACCCGTGGCGCCGCCGCCGAACAACAACCCCGACACGACCGCCACGCCCAGCAGCGCCAGCGCGGTGGTCAGCAGCGCGGTGCGCGAGGGGCGCACGCCGTCGAGCGCCCAGCGCACCAGCTGCGTGGTCATGGGCGTGGTGGCGATGATCACCGCGCCGTGCGAGGGCACCGAGTGCGCGAGCCCGACCAGCAGCATCACGCTGAACACCCCGAAGCCCGCCGCCCCGCGCAGCGCCAGCGGCCCGGCATGCAGGCGCAGCTTGCGCCAGGGCGCGGCGCCGCGCGGAACGATCAGCAACGCGAACAGCAGCGCCGACACGGTGTAGCGGATCAGGGTGAACCACACGGGTTCGACATGGTGGAGCACGCCCTTGCTGACCAGGAACAGGGAACCCCACCCGGAGGTGGCGAGCAGCAGCGCGGCGATGCCGAGCAGGCGTTGGCGATGGGACGACATGATGAAAAGGCCTCTTGATGGCAATGGATCGATGCCCCAAGGGTCGGGGTTGCGGGCCTGGATTGCCATTCGCTTCTTTGGACGCACCCCTCCAAAAAAGCGAAGGGCGCAAACGGCGGCCAGCGCTCACAATCCGCTCCCATGGAGCTCTACCAACTGAAGACTTTCGTGGCCATTGCCCGCGAAGGCAGCCTGACCAAGGCGGCCGAGCGCGTGTTCACCAGCGCGCCGGCGGTCAGCGCGCAGCTCAAGGCGCTGGAAGACGAACTGGGCGTGAAGCTGTTCGAGCGCACGCCGCGCGGCATGTCGCCGACCGAAGCCGGCCTGAGCCTGCTCGAAGAGGCCGAGCGCACGCTGGCCTCGGCCATGCGCATGCGTTCGGCGGCCGACCAGTTGCGCGGCGCGGCGCAGGGCGTGGTGCGCTTCGGCACCGTGGTCGACCCGGTGGCGCTGCGCCTGGGCGAGGTGCTGGTGACGCTGGCGGAGCGCCATCCGCAGGTCACGCTGCAGCTGAAGCAGGGGCTGTCTTATGAAACGCTGTCGGCGGTGCAACGCGGCGAACTCGACTGCGCCTACGTGCTCAGCGACGACGAGCAGATCGAGGGAATGAACGTGCGCCGCCTGGCCGCGGTCGACCTCGTCGTGACCTTGCCGCTGCCCGTGGCCGAGGCGCACCCCGAGCTGTCGCTCGACCAGCTCACCCATATGCCCTGGGTCGGCACGCCGCCCTCGTGCATCCTGCGCGTGCATCTCGAAAAACTGTTCGCCGGTGCGGGCCGCGAGTACCGGCCGGCCCGCACGGCCGACGGCGAGAGCGCGATCCGCAGCATGGTCGCAAGCGGCATGGGCGCGGGCCTGTTGCGCGTCGACCAAGCCGAGCAGGGCGAGCGCAACGGCGAGCTCGCGATCTGGAAGGGCTGGCGCTCGCACACATGGCTGTGCTGGGTGGAGCCTGCCGGGGGCAAGCGGGCTGTTGCCGTCGAGGCCGTGCGGGGGGCCGTGTTCGAGGCCTGGGGCTGACGGGGTGGCTGTTGTTCAGGGCGCGCACACGCCCCGAACAGCCCCCAGCACCAAGCGTTGCAGCAAGGTACGATGCCCGCCGCCACAACGCCCCGCCTTCCATGAACGCTGAAATCGCACCCCTGCCCGGTCTTCTCTTGATGTTCGTGCTCGGGCTGCGCCACGGCCTCGACCCCGACCACATCGCCTGCATCGACGGCCTCACGTGGCGCGCGCTCTCGCACCAACATCGGCATGCCGGCTGGGTGGGCACGCTGTTCGCGGTGGGCCACGGCCTGCTCGTCACGGCCATTGCCGTGGTCGTCAGCCGGCTCACGCTGCACTTCGATCCGCCGGCCGTCGTCATCCAGGTCTTCGAGTGGATTCCCACCGCATTGCTGCTGCTGGTCGGCACGCTCAACCTGCGCCTGCTGCTCGGCCGCGACGAAGTCTATGCGCCGATGGGCTGGAAGATGAGCCTGATTCCGAAGCGCCTGCGGGCGCAGTCGAGCGCGTGGGCCATCATCGTCATCGGCGTGTTGTTCGCCACCGTGTTCGACACCGCCACGCAGGCCGCCGCCTGGGGCTACGTGGCCAGCAACCGCGACGGCGGCGCATGGGCCGCGCTCATGGCGGGCCTCACGTTCACGGCCGGCATGGTCATCACCGACACGCTGGACGGCCGCCTCGTGTGCCGCATCAGCCGCAGCGCCGAAGGCCCCGAAGCCGGGCGCAAGGCGCGGCGCATCCTGGGCTGGCTGATCGTCTGCATCTCGTACGCCGTGGCCGCGTACAACCTGGCCAAGGCCTGGTTCCCGCAGGTCGAGCTGAGCGACCTCGCGTTCTCGTGGACCGGCTTCGCGCTGGTGGTCGTGATGCTCGCGCTGTGGAGCTGGATCGCCCGCGCGCGGGCCCGCGCCGCCGCCGCGCACACGGCGCCGGCTACACCTTCGAATCGGGCCCCATTCGACGCGTGACCCGACGCGCGATCCCATGGATCGACGGGATGGCCGGCCGCGCAATCGCCTGTCATCATTCGCGGCTGCATGAACCTCGATCCGAATCCCCTCGCTGATCTGTTGAACCGCGCCAGGCAGGCCCTGGCGGACCCGTCGGGTGTGCTGCCCCAGGCCCCGCCGGCCACCGCCGAGGCGGGGTGCGTGGTGTTCTTCGCCATCGGCGAAGGCGGCAGCCGGGCCCGCGTGGCCTCGGGCCGGGGCGCCGACGTGGAGGCCGCATGGCGCGCCGCCGCCGAAGCGATCACGCTGCAGGCCAGCCGCGGCGAACGGCCGCCGCAACGCCTGCGCGCCGAAGTGGTCGACCGGGTCGCCCCCATGCGCTGGCGCGAGCTCAAGGCGAAGTTGGCGCAAACCAAGCGCAACTATTTCAACGAGGGCATTGCCTTCGACGCGCGCTTCGACGTGGCGCTGCTCGCCCAGGAAATGCACGGCAGCGCCGTTCTGTACAACGGCGACGTCGAGCATGCCGAGCCCAATGCCGGCAACCTGCGCCTGCTCGGCAAGCGCCGCTTCGGCCGCGAGATCGACTTTCCCACGGACGACGACGCGCCCGTCTGGTGCTTCACCACCCGGGCCGTGTACGTGGACGCCAAGGGCGCTTGGCCCATCACCGCCGAAGGGCAGGCCGCCGGCTTTCGCGCGCTCGACGACTGGAATGCGCCGCAGATCCGCACGCTGATCGAAGACGCGAGCAGCTACCTCGCCACGCAGGTCCAGCCCACGGGCGAGTTCCACTACGGCTGGTTTCCCTGCTTCGACCGCCTCATTCCGACCTACAACACGCTGCGCCACGCAAGCTCGACCTACGCGATGCTCGAGGCCTGGGAGCTGACGCGCAGCGACGCGCTGAAGGCGGCCATCGACCGCTCGATCTCTTTCCTGGCCGGCACCCTGATCCGCCCGGCCCACCTGCCCGACGGCACGCGCGCCGCCTACCTGCTGGACATCGGCGGCGAGATCAAGCTCGGCGGCAGCGCGGTGTGCCTGCTCGCGCTGGTCAAGTACACGGAGCTCACGGGCGACCGGCAATTCCTGCCGCTGCTGGAGCAGCTCGCGCTCGGCATCCGCCACATGCAGGACGCGCAGACCGGCAGCTTCGTGCACGTGCTGCATGCGCCCGGGCTCGAGGTGAAGGACAAGTTCCGCGTCATCTACTACGACGGCGAGGCCGCCTTCGGGCTGATGCGGCTGTACGGGCTCACGCGCGACGCGCGCTGGCTCGCAGTCGTCGAGAAGGCCTTCGAGCACTTCATTGCCGCGGAGCACTGGCGCGCGCACGACCACTGGCTGAGCTACTGCGTCAACGAGCTCACGCGCTACCGGCCCGAGACGCGCTACTACCGCTTCGGCCTGCGGAACGTGGCCGGGTACCTGGACTTCGTGCTGGAGCGCATCACCACCTTCCCGACGCTGCTCGAGCTGATGATGGCCGCGCGCGACATGGTGCTGCGGCTGGAGGCCGACCCCGCATTGCGGCCGCTGCTGGCCGAGCTCGACCGCGACAAGTTCGACCGCGCGCTGGCCTACCGCGCGCGCTACCTCGCCAACGGCCACTTCTGGCCCGAGCTGGCGATGTTCTTTCGCAACCCCGAGCGCATCGCCGGTTCGTTCTTCATCAAGCACCACAGCTTTCGCGTGCGCATCGACGACGTGGAGCACTACCTGTCGGGCTACGTGGCGTACCACCGGATGCTGGCGGCGCAGGGCGCGCAGCCTGCTGCCGGGCCCTTCGCACCGCTTGCGCCCGAACGGCCGCGCGTGGCCGGCGCCGGCACCGTCGCATGGGGCGGCGACGTGAACCTCGGGCGCCGCCAGCACTACCGGCTGCACGAACTCGGCGGCGCGAACAAGATGCTCGGCGACATCGCCGCGCTGCGCGACGCCGACCTGCGCATCGTCAACCTCGAATGCGTGGTCGCGACCACCGGCGAGCAGGGCGTGGAAAAGGGCGAGGCCGGCCCGTACTACTACCGCGCGCGGCCCGAGATGCTGGCCGTGCTGGCCGAGGCGGGCATCGGCATGGTCGCCACCGCCAACAACCACAGCGGCGACTACGGCCCCGGCGCCCTCCTGGAGCAGCACGCGCACCTCGACGCCGCGGGCATCGCCCACGCCGGCACCGGCCGCACGCGCGATGCCGCGCTGCGCCCGGC
>NZ_MOWM01000212.1 GCF_016082275.1 Variovorax sp. E3 | reverse complement strand
ATGCCCGAGAGCCCGCCATTCCCGGCACAATCAGGCGCATGATGGAGTCAGAAGAGCTGCCTGACGAGAAATTGGTCACAAGGGCCGCCGAATGGCGAAAGAGGGCATTGCAAGGCGACCTGCATGCCCGTGGTGTGGCACACCAATTGGAGAGGGAACTGCGCAGACGCGCCGGTGCGCCCTTCCCGGACTACGACACCCTGGATCTGAGACCGCTGCAGCAGCGGCAAGAACAAAAGCGGTGGTGGAAGCTATGGTGAAAGCAGGTGCGCTCACGTCGATCCAACCATGAATTCGCTCCTCGTCCTTCAAGCTGCGACCATTGGCCCTGCGGCCTTGCGCACTCTCTTACCGATATCGGTCTTTCCAAAGCAGCCCGGTTGAACGGATTGCGGCGCGCATTCTTCGCGTGTCCTGATCGCACCGCTTGCATTTCGGCCGCGGGGCCGTTCGATCGGATGGGCATGGCATGAACTCCTAGACGTCGGCCATGCCTGCCCAACGGGCCGCAAAGGGGCCTCGGGTGCCACACAGGGACGTCACGCCTATGTGAGCATCAGGAATCGACGCAGCCGACCCCAGGCGCCGCACTGTTCAAAAGACCATTGACAGCACCAGGGTCAGCAGCAGGCCCATCACGGAGATGACCGTCTCCATCACCGACCAGGTCTTGAGCGTCTGCCCCACAGTCAGGCCGAAATATTCCTTGACCAGCCAGAAGCCTGCGTCGTTCACATGAGAGAAGAACAGCGAACCGGCGCCGATGGACAGCACGACGAGCGACAAATGGCTGGCGGACAGGCCGCCGGCCAGCGGCGCGATGATCCCTGCGGCCGTGACGGTCGCCACCGTCGCGGAACCGGTCGCCAGGCGGATCAGCACCGCCACGATCCATCCCAGCACCAGCGTCGACAAACCCGCCGCGAGGGCGATCTTGGCGATGGCATTGCCCGTGCCCCCGTCCACGAGCGCCTGCTTGAAGCCGCCGCCGGCCCCCACGATGAGCATGACGCCGACGACCGGCAGCAGGCTGGCGCCGATCTTTCTGGCCAGCACGGACACCGTGAAGCCCACGGCGCTGCCGAAGGTCACCATGGCCAGCAGCACCGCCACCAGCAAGGCGAAGACCGGGTCACCGATGAAGTCCAGCAAGGGGCGCATCGCGGCCGCTTGTCCATCCAGATGTCGGCCGCCGCCTTCATGAGCATCAGTACAAGGGGAGACAACAGGGTGATCAGCGTCCAGGCAAAGGTCGGGCTGCGGGTCGGCTTGTCGTCGGCATGGCCGTCGTGCGCGGCGTCGCCGGCAGCCGGAGCTGCCGACGTGACGGCCAGCCCCGCGCCCGCCGCGCCGATCGGGACCAGGCGGGCTGCGAGCAGGCCGTACAGCGGCCCGGCCACGGCCACCGTCGGGATGGCGATCAGCAATCCCAGCGCCAGCGTCACGCCGACGTTCGCATGCAGGATCGCAATCGCGGCGAGCGGCCCCGGGTGCGGCGGGATGAAGCCGTGCAGCACCGACAGTCCGGCCAACGCGGGGATCCCGAGCCGCATGGCAGGGCCCTTCGATCGGTGAACTGCCAGCATGACCACGGGGATCAGCAGGACGAGTCCGATCTCGAAGAACATCGGGATACCGACGATGCCCGCGACCAACGCCATCTTCCAGGGCAGCGTGGAGGGGCGTCCGCGAAGCAGCGTCTGGACCAGCCTTTCGGCGCCGCCGGAGTCCGCCAGCAGCTTGCCCAGCATTGCGCCGAGGGCGATGAGCACGCCGACATAGCCCAGCACGCCGCCCACGCCGGCTTCATAGGACGCGGTCACCTTGTCCAGAGGGATGCCCGATCCGACGCCGACGAAGAGGGCGCCGATCGTCAGGGCGAGGAAGGCGTGCAGCTTCAGCCACACGATCAGCACCACCAGCAGCGCGATGCCGGCTGCCGCCACGGCCAGCACCTGGATGTCATGGGTGTTCAAGGCGGTGGAAGCATTCATTTCAAGTCCAGGGTTGTGATGATGGTGCGGGCGATCTCGGAAGGAGGCGGTCCGATGTCGATCCGGATCGAGGGCTCGTCGGCGGCGGGCTCCTGGAGGTCGGCGAACTGGCTGTCGAGCAGGCTGGGCGGCATGAAGTGCCCGTGGCGCGCCATCAGTCGCGCGGCGATGGTCTGGCGGGAGCCGTGCAGGTACACGAACATCACGCCGGCCCCGCGCCTGTTGATCACGTCCCGGTACGGCCGCTTGAGGGCCGAGCAGGTGATGAGGCCGCTTTCGCCGGCGTCGAGACGCTCATCCACCCAGTCGGCCACCTTCTCCAGCCAAGGCGCGCGGTCCTGGTCCGTCAGAGGATGTCCCGCCTCCATCTTGGCGATGTTCGATGGCGGGTGCAGTGCGTCTCCTTCCTCGAAGGGCCATGCCAGACGGCCCGCGAGGATGGCCGCCACGGTGGTCTTCCCGCAACCCGAGACGCCCATGAGGACCAGCACCAGCGGTTGTGAGGCGAGATCGGACATCGGTCTGCTGGAGATCCTGCACGACGCCCCGTTCAGCGGCCCGCGCCCTGCGGCAAGGCCGGTTGCCGTTGCGAGCTGGCAAGGCAGCCCGCCTCGCACGTGCGCGAGAAGCGTGGGGATCCGGTGTGCTTGGCCATGGTGGGCGGTCTCCTTCGCGGCCATTGTGAGCCAGTTCGGGTCGACGCGCTTTCCGGTGCGCGGCCATCGCGTGGGCATCCTCCAACTTTCTTTTGACGTGTGGCGTGCGGCGGCGCAACCGCGAGGCTCGCGCAGGTCTGACGCGTGCGCACGAGTGTCTGGCGGCGAAGGCTTCGTAGGCGCCGCGCGCTCCGGCCGCAGGTCCACCGCGTCCTTTTCGGGGCCGTTCGGCGAGACCCGGCTGGGGCGCGACTGCACCCCCTCGTTCCGGAACAAGTCGACGTTCGATCCGTTTGTCGTGCAGGGCGTCGGGGTCAGCGTCATCGATGCGATTTCCCTCAACGCGCACGACTCGCAGTGTTGACGGCTGTACCCATCGTTCCATGCGCAATTCATGGCGCGCCCCGGAGACCAGGTAGCCAGCGACGCTCCCGGATATCCGATGGTCTGCCTGGGCGCCGCGATGCGGCGCTCGTGACCCAGACGGGGGCTGCGGATCGCGGCCTTCCTGTACGCCCGGGCAGACATGGGCGCCGGTGTTGGGAAAAAAGGCAAGGTCCGCCATGCGGCCTGCAACGCCAGGAAACGGCTGCAGCAGGATCACTGCCTGGCGCTGGAAAACTCGGGCTGTCCCGTGCCCCGAAATCAGATGTAATCGGGCCCCAAACAACCGGAGGGATCCATGGCCGCTCATTCTTCCCGCGCTGGCCTTGCCCGGTGCGGGCGCCTCATCGCATGGGTGGGCGCGCAAGTTCTCGCGGCCCTTGCCCTGGGAGCCTGCGCAACGGCGTCGAGCCCGCTGGGCATTCCCACGACCATCCCCCGCATCGCGGACGCGACGCAAGGCCATCCGGTCAAGGTGGCCGTGTTCTACGGGACGAACCGCGTCCCGGCCGCCAAACCCGTTTACTTCGACGACAACGAAGCGCCAGGCATTCAGTATGGATATGCCTTGGTCAGCCTGCCGTGGATCCATAAGAGCGGTCGCATCGAGACGCCGACGGCCTTCGACTGGGACAAAGGCAATCCGGACAAATTCATGCTTCTGCTGGACGCTGCGCCCCTGCGGCCCGACGAGTTCATCGCGCAGGTGAATCGGTCCTTCGCCTCCGACTCGCACAAGAGAATCGGTTTCGTGTTCGTGCACGGCTTCAACGTTCCCTTCCGCGATGCCGCACTGCGCACGGCGCAGCTGGCGGTGGACATGCAGTTGCCGGTGGTGCCTGCCTTCTTCAGCTGGCCGTCCAATGGCGAATCCGCGATCGAGGGGACCGCCAACTACCTGCGGGACTTCACGAAGGCCATCAGCTCGATTCCTGCCCTGGAGGAGTTTCTTGTTCAGTTCGGGGAGAAGACGCGGGCCGAAGAGATCTTTGTTCTCGCCCACAGCATGGGCTCGTGGACCACCACACATGCCCTGATGTCGCTCGCGCTCAACCGGCCGAAGCTGGCGGCCAAGATCAAGCTGGTCACCCTGGCCGCGCCGGACATCGATGCCCGGGTGTTCACGGTGCAGATCGCGCCCGCCATGGTCAAGGCCGGATACACGGTGAACCTCTATGCGTCGGACAAAGACCGGGCGTTGAATGCCTCGAACGTCGTGTGGGGGCGGCCCCGGGCGGGCATTGCAGGAGAGGCGCTGACCCTTTCGGCCGGCGTCGAGACCGTCGATGCGAGCAACATCGACACCGACTTTCTCGGACACTCGAAATATGGCGATTCGCCGGTGCTCCTGCAGGACATGGCGCTTTTCTACAAGGGAGCGCGCGCGGGCCAAAGGCCTGGATTGATCCCCAGGAAAACCGGTGCTGGCGCCTACTGGCAGATTCCTGCCCTGGCGCGCTGATCGCATCGCTGGCGCCGCGAAACGGGCACGACCGAGGAGGTTTGCCAAGGCAACGAGCCCGTCGGACTGCATTGCGCGCAGGCGCAGCCGCAGCTGGGCGGCCATGCCCAAGATGCGAAGCGCTGCGGCAGAGTCTGCGGCCGGCGCGGCCTGTCGCTCGCACGGCAAAGCTGGCCCCCGAGTCACTCACCCCACGGGGAAAGGGGCCGCGTACCTCCTCGTGGGAAGGCAGCGCATGGCTTCAACGGCGCTTGATGCGGGGCTGCGCGATCGATTTCCGGGGCATTGACGAACAGGTTTAAAGTTCCGGCCAGCCCTCACACAGAATAGGTATGGCAATGTCGAAGAAAAGTTACGCTCAAATCCAAAAGCAAATCGAGGTTTTGCAACGCCAGGCCGATGAGCTTCGCTCTCAAGAGGTTGCCGGCGTGGTCGCCCGCATCAAGGAGGCGATCGCGCATTACGGACTGACGGCGCAGCAGCTGGGCTATGGTGGGGGATCGCTGCGCGCCAAGGCCAAGGCCCCGAAGGCTGCTGGTGGCGCCGTCGTGCCCGCGTACTCGGACGGCCTTGGCAACACCTGGAGTGGTCGCGGACCGCGCCCGCAGTGGCTGAAGGCCGCGGTGGCTGCTGGCAAGAGCCCGGAAGACTTCGCTTCGCCGGCGGGTGCTGCGGCCGCCAAGGCGCAGAAGCCCGTGAAGCCGAAGGCGTCGAAGAAGCGCAGCCCGAGCAAGGCCTATCGCGATCAGGCAGGCAACGCCTGGGCGGGGCGTGGCCCGCGGCCGCAATGGCTGAAGGACGCTCTCGCGGCAGGGCAGACCCTGGAGCAGCTGGCGGCCTGACGCCTTCGCTCGGGGAGGCGGCCGTCCTCTTTCGTTGCGACGGCTCACCAGCGCATGGATTCGCCTTGGCGGGTCACTCAGCGCAAATTCGGGTTCAAGAGATCGATGCCCGCGCCCTTGCACTTGATCCAGGGCCCCGATGGATGCTCACGGCCATCCCAGGCCCGCAGCGCAGCCTGAGCGTGCGCGCGGTGCTCGTAGCAATATCGGCGCTGATACCCGACGTCATCGAGTCCGACGACCACGGCCGTGGTGAAGTTGAACTGCTTCACCGCGCACACCTGGTCCTGGAGCACGCAGATGTCCGAATACCCGCTGGCCGCAAGCGCTTGCGCCAGCCTGGGCGCCGTAGCGGCTGGACGCGGCGGCTGGGGGTGAGAAGGGGCGGCGCAGACCGGAGGTGGCCTGGCCGCATTGTGACGGCCCCCGGCCCCCGGGCGCAGGGCGCAGGGTTCGGCGCCCACGGCATGCAGGCAGCCGCTTTCTGGCCTGAGCTGACTTGTCCTTGCGCCTGCGCAGGACGCACCTGGCCCGTGGTCGCTGCGCGCCTGGCATTGGCCGTGCAGCGACGGCCAGGGGCTTTCAGACCACGTCGGGCGGTGAAGTGAGCACGCGGCGGTACTTGTCCATCGCTTCAGGTTCGATACCGAGCCAGCGTGCGACTTCGTCGAAGGCCGTGCCGCGGCGCAGCTGGCGCAGCGCGAACGTGTGCCGCAACTTGAAGGAACCGCCTTCGGATGCGTCGAGTCCCGCTTCCTCGAGCACAAGGCGCGCGGTCTTGTACTGAGACTCCTTGCTCCAGGGCTTGCCGCTGCGCGTCGACGGGAACAGGAAATCGCCCAGGATGCCGCTGTCCGAGCGGACCGTGAGCCAATGCTGCAGCAGCTCGCCCGCCCAGGGCGCCACGGGCGTCTCGCGCGCCGGCGCGTTGCCGTTGCCCGGGACCGCCACTTTCCAGGGACGCGTGCTCGTGCGGCCACCCAGAAGGGTCGGGGCCTGTGTGCGCAGCAGCCGCACGTCCCCGGGCGAGAGTCCCGCGCCCAACTGCAGCGCCACCGAGACCCGGTTGCGCAGCTCTTGCCAGGTGAACCCCAGGTGGCTGTCGCGCCGCAGTGCGGACAGTCCCGGGCGCGGCCGCGCGTTGGACAGGAAAGAAATCAGATGCCGTGCCTCGGCCACCGAGAGGAACTCGGGCAGGGGATCTGCCTGCGGGGCGTCGGCGTACCGCACGTCCGGCCGACGCGCGAGCCATTGCGCGACCGCGCTGTTGACGGGCGCGCCCGTGTGCGCGGCATGGTGATGCAGGACGCGGTCGATCAATCGCAGCAGCCGCAAGGCATGGCGCGGGGAGAGCGACAGGTCGGCGCTCTTGAGGCCGAATCGCGCGGATTGAAACGCCTCGAGGTCCAGCACGTCCAGCGTCTCGAGCGAGACGGCAGGGGACTGGCCCAGACACCATGCCGCGAAACTGCCCCACATGTCGCGATAGACCTCGATGGACGAGCTCTGTCGCAGCGAGCCCATGGCTTGCTGCTCGGCCAGCCAGCGATCGAACGCAAGGGCGTGGCCATGCCCTTGCGGATCGGCGAACAGCGGCAAAGTGGAGGACATAAAAAATACGCTAACGGCGAGCGCTGAGTTTATTGGATTTGCAGTTTGTCGTCATGGGGGACCGTCCGGGTGTCGAGACAGCTATGCCGTTAGTGTATTTAACGCTCGCAGAGTTCGCTCGCGCCGATCTGGGATGGCTTGGTGCGAGAAAGGGGGCAGCGCCCGCATGATTTCGCCCGGTGGCAGGGCCCATCGCGGGCCACAGCCGCGGTACCAGGTCGCACGCGCAGTGCGCGTCGAGCGGGGGCATTGCACTGAAGGTGAACGCCGGCGGACCTAGCTCCCGTGGGAGCATGTCTCGCCGCTGGCCGGCCACCGAGGTTCTTGCCAGGAATGGAACCACAACACCTGCACAAGGCCATTCCAGATTTCGGAGTCGGCGGTGTTCGCGTTTCGGCAGGGTCTGCCAGGGCAAGGAATCGACCGCAGCCGTAACAATGTGCAAAGTCACCGAGACTGGAGCAGAGGCGTGGGGTTCGAGTTCGCCGGAGCCATCCGGGCAGTGTCGTTGGCCTACGACGCGACACGGCGCGGCGGCATGACCGTGACGGCGGGCCTGCCCACTTCGACGTCGAGCTTCGCCTTGTCTGCGGTCAGCCTGGTGGCGGAGGAGCGCACGCTCAAGGGCAGCTACATCGGCACCTGCGTGCCTTCGCGCGACATTCCACGCTCCATCGATCTGTACAAGCAGGGCCGGCTGCCGGTCGACAAGCTGCTGACGCACCGGCTGAAGCTGGACGACATCAACGAAGCCTTCGACCTGCTGCACGACGGGCGGGCGATTCGCCAGGTCGTCGTTTTCGATTAACGAAGCCACCGGGCACCCTTGGTTCGTTGCCTTCGATGCTAGTCTCGTTCCCTCGGGCGGTGAAGCGTCGATGGCGCAGGCTCGGCCATCCGGCCGCGCTTGAAGTTCAGGCCTGTGCGGCAGAACTAAAATTGCAATGAGCCTGCGCCACCTATCTGGTCTGTCGGGCAACAGGAGATACCTTGCAACTTTCAACTGACCAGCGCCACAAGGAGTCTCTCGATCTGCTGGCGGAGGTTCGGGACTTCCTCACACGCTGGCCACCCCATCCGATGATGCGCCCGGTGATCGAGAAGATCAGCGCACACCTGGCAGACCCGAGCCTCAACCTGGTCAGATCGCACGCGTATGCACAGTCGGGCGGCGCCTACACGCCGGTAGGTCTGTGCATCGTGCGCGTGAGTGTCGCGAACGCGATCGCCACGGTCAGCCTGCCACCTGGCAGTGATGCGGCTTCGGAGTCTGTCATTCTGGATGCCCTCAGGAACGGCCAGGACGTGATCCTGAAACCTGACGAAACGGCATAGTCAACCGATTGGCCCGGGCTGGCGACGCCGCCTCTGCCGGCTACGCGGCAGAAGGCCCGCCTGGCAGCGCTGTGCGCAAGGCGTCCTCGAGTTGGCGCGGCGAAGGCAGCTTGCCCTTCATGCCTGCCGGCAGGCTGGGCTGCAACTGGTACTCGGCAACACCGATCGGATTCGCCTTGGTCTTGAGAGCAAACTCGACCTCCAGGCTGTCGCGCTCCGCGCACAGGATGATGCCGATCGACGGATTGTCGTCGTCCGCTCGTTCCGTCTCGTTGAGCAGGTTCAGGTAGAAGTCCATCTTGCCCGCGAACTCCGGTTCGAACGAACCGATCTTGAGCTCCACCGCCACCAGCGACTTGAGAAAGCGGTGATAGAACAGGAGATCGACGAAATACTCCTTGCGGCCAAGTTTCAGCCGGTATTGCCGACCGACGAAACAAAAGCCGTAGCCGAGCTCGAGGATGAAGTCCCGCAGCCGATCGATCAGCATCGACTCCAGGTCGCGCTCGCGAATGGCGTGCTGCACGCCCAGAAACTCCAGGTTGTAGCTGCTCTTGAGTGCTTCGTTGGCCTGTTCCGCCAGATGCTCGGGCAGGGCGGAGGAGAAATTGTGCACCTTCTCCTCCAGACTCGAGCGCTCGTACGCACGGCCCTTGATCTGGTTCAGCAGCACGTTGCGGCTCCATCCGAATTTGGCTGTGGCACGCAGGTAATAGAGCTTTTCCCCGACATCCTCGATCTTGGCGAGCAGGTTCGCATGGTGCCCCCAGGGCACCGCAGTCACGATATCTCTCACAGCCTGTGAGAGCGTCTGGGATTCGGCCGCATCGAGCGTGACGCGGCCACGCTTTCGCGGTTTGATTTCTCTCACAAGCTGTGAGAGAAACTCAGGCGAGGTATAGCTCTGATGCAGTTGCTGCATTCGCCACAGGTTGGCTGCCGAGAAACCCGACATGCCCGGAAAGGCCGTCTTCAGGTCCCGGGCCAGTTGAGGAACTACCGCATCGCCCCATCCGGCACGGGTTTGCTGCTCGCGAATGGCACCGCCGATGTCCCAGTAGAGACCCACGAGTTCCCGATTGACCGCCTGCGCGGCCGAAAGACGTGCGGAATCGACGCGCTGCTTGAGTTCGCCGACGAACTCGGGATAGGAGAAGGCGAGAAGAGCTGTGTTCACGATGCAAATGTATCGCCTGTGGACTTGCAGCAGAGGTCGACTCGCATCCGGGTCAGCGCCAATACACATCAAGACCGACTCGAGACTCGCTCCGCTTTCAGGCGAAGTGGGTTTCTTCGTCTTGAGTGCACACCCTCCGAGGCGACGAATCGGCCCAGCCCGGGGCCAAGACCGACGCCGGGCAAGCGCCCGATCAGGTCTTGAGCCTGTACCCCGTCTTGAAGATCCAGCGCACGGTGATCAGGCACAGCGCCAGAAACCCCAGCGTCACCCCCATGCTGATCGGCAGGCTGACGTCGGAAATGCCATAGAAGCTCCACCGGAACCCGCTGATCAGGTAGACCACCGGATTGAACAGCGACACCTTCTGCCAGAACGGCGGCAGCATGTGAATCGAATAGAAACTCCCACCCAGGAAGGTCAGCGGCGTGACGATCATCAAGGGGATGATCTGCAGCTTCTCGAAGCCGTCGGCCCAG
>NZ_MOWM01000211.1 GCF_016082275.1 Variovorax sp. E3 | reverse complement strand
TTGGCCGGATCACTGAAGACGTGGTTGTTGATGTTGTGATTGGCGCTGACGTAGAACAGGTCGTTCAGGCCGAAGGGGTTGTCCAGGGACACAGTGGCGCCGGATTGGTAGCGGCCTGTGGCTTCGGTGCCACTGTCGTCGAGGCTGAGGGTGACGCGCCACTTCTTGGATTGGATGTACTTGACGACGAGGTCGCTGTCGCCGGGACGGGCGTTGGGAGCCGTCGAAGGTTCGATCTGGATGTCGGCCTCGGCGGTCGGGTATTGAATTCATCTCAAACAATGCAGGATTGACAGCAGGCATCTCAATCACGGAATCAACCTTATTCCCGCATCCATCAATGCGCTTTCAAAGAGCCGAAAATAATCCTCTCTCCCCGAAATTTTCAAAAGAAAATCAAAAACTCTTGGCGCATCAATCAACGAAACGACGAGTTTTTCATTTTTATTTGCAAGCAACACCTCTCGCAACCCATCGAGATCTCTCCCCGCATAACCCTTATATCCAAAAAAACTCTCTCCAAGATAGCAGTAAAAATCTTCATGGCTTCTAAGACCAGCGGAGGAAATCAACACATTTTCAGATACATAATTTTGAATCCACCCATTTTCCCCTCCCCGCTTCGCGCAGTTCGAGAGCCACGCCGGGCCATAAGAGCCACTCAGATTCCTCCAATTAATTCTTATGCCTTTTTCCCACGCATCAAGAATAGAAATTATCAAAACATCAGAATACTCAATTGCCGCATACAAATAACATCGGCCGCCGACTCTGGAAATTATCTCCTTGCAAAAAAATACTGCAAAAGATTCTTCCTTGCCATCGATGATTTTGGATATTGAGTAAAACTCCTCCTCCCGCAATGAAAGGCTCCCCCATTCTTCCTCCTCTATCATTAATAAAAAAACTTCGCTCTCACCACTATTTGCTCGGGTCAAACAAGAGGCTGGAAGTCCCTCGACAGCAAAGGCATGCCAGGATTCACCGAACCCGTCGCTCTCGCAATGGATCACAAATTGCCCTTCTCGCATGATTTCCACCTTCTATCTATGGGCTTAATAACCCGATAACTGCGGCCATCAATATATCCCCACTTGACCGATCCGCTCGGCAGTATTTTCTGAAGCACCCTCATATTGTTTTGGAAACCAGGAACATCAAACTCCAACACACCAGCCCATGCTGGCACTTCATCACAATCTGCAAAGGCGGATTGAGAAGTAGCTTAGCTATTGCAATTCATATCAATTGTTGACCTTTGCTACTTGCCGCGACCGCAATAAAAACTTCGCGCCGGGCGAGTTATCGCAATAGGTGGTGAGGCAGGTTCGTTCAGAGGTCGCTGTCACTCGGGCAATGCACTGGATCTCGAGCAGTCGGTCTGCTCTGTCGGGTCGCGCCAGTAGCCGCGCCTGTCGCAACAGCACGCGTGCGCACTTCGAAGTCGACCCGCAGTGGCCGACGTCGGTCGCCGCCGTCGAAGTACCCGTGCCATTGCGGGTCGGTGAATTGCCGGGGGACGATGCTGGCGCCGCCGGAAGAAGTGGCGGTGGAGGCCGAGCCGCTGGCGTTGTAACGGCGCGGCGCAGCGGTCAGTGTGACTCGTTGCGCAGGCTGCGCAACTGTGCCTCGGCCTGCTCGAGCTCCGAGCGCAGCAGGCGGATGTCCTGTTCCAGCCGTTCGATGCGCGCCTCGCGGGTCTGCGGCGCGGCCGGCGCCTTGCAGGTCGCCTGCAACGCGCTCAATGCATCGGCCAGCTCGCGGCGGCGCAGCATCTGGCCCCTGGAACGGGCGAGGTCCATGTCGCGCTCGAGCAGGGCTTCCTGCGCCTTGCAGTCCTCGCCTGGCAACGGCTGCGCTGGCTGTGCAAAAGCAGGCGCGGCCAGGGTCAGTGCAAGGGCCAGGAAGCAGGGTTTGAAAAACATGCCGCACAGTACCCGAACTTCCATTTGAGAAACCGCACAGCCATCAGGCGGTCCGGGCAATGTGGCTGCCGGGATACCCTTTCTTGAGCAGATACACAGAGCTTGTGATTCAGGCGGCCTTGTCCCCGACGAGGTAGCGCGCGTCCCAGCGCTGTGCCAGTTGCCGCGCTCGGTGCAGCGGCACGCGCGCGGCCTCGAAGTCGACCACGCAGGCGACATCGGCGGCTTCAGGCCGCGCCGGGCTCTCGCTGCTGCGGCCATCGGTCAGCAGCCACAGCCAGCGTTGCCGCGACTCGTTCTTCGCAAGCAACTGGCCGGCGCGCTGCACGCCCAGCGCGAGCGGTGTGCCGCCGCCTGCGGCAATCGGCGCGATCCAGTCGTCGTTCCACGCGCTGGCGCGGCGCGGCGGCAGGCGCAGCTCGACGACCTCGCCGGCAAAGCACAGCAGCGCGACATGGTCGCGGCGCTGATACGCCTCTTGCATCAACGCAAGCAGCAAGCCCTTGGCGCGCGCGAGGTTGCCGTCGTCGCGCATCGAGGCTGAGCAGTCGAGCAAGAAGCAGTGCAGCGCGCCGCTGCGCGTCTCCTGCGGGCGATGGCGCAGATGCCCGGCGCGCAATGCGTCGGCACCGCGTGCCGCAAAAGTGCGCGGCCAGTCGAAGGCCGTGCCCTGCCGCGCGGCACCGTGCCATGCATCCCTTTGCGTGCCCTGCCTCCGTTCACCCTGGCGCGCGCCAGCGGGTGCGGTGTCCCGGAGGCTCAGGCTTTTTTGGTGCGGCCTGCTGCTGGGAAGGGATCAGCGGGCGCAACGGTTTCACGCGCTCGATGCCGACGGGCTCTGGTGGCATGGCGCCCCAGTCTTCGTCGCTCGCGTTGTTCGCGCTCGACGAAGCTGCGCCATTGGCATCCGCGCCGCGCGCAGACGGCGTCGGTGCGCTGGCAGGCGATGCGCCTTCTGATTGCGGCTTGCGACGATGCAGCAGCACGGCCTCGGCCACTTGCCGCACATGGTCGGTCGTGATCGCCGCCGCGCCTTCCCATGCAGCCAGCGCACGTGCCGAGCGCAGCATCACGAGGTCGGCGCGCAACCCGTCGACCCCCGCTTCGATGCACAACGCACCGACCGCCTCGTGCACCGCATCGCCATAAGGCAACGCCGACGCATCCGCGACGAGCGCCCGCGCCCGCACCAGCGCCGCGGCAAGCTCCGCCTCCTCCCGTGCATGCCTGGCCCGAAAGCCCTGCGGATCCGCATCGAACGCGAGCCGCGCGCGCACGATCGCCTGCCGCTCGGCCGCATCCTCGATGTTGCGCAGCTGCACGCACAGCCCGAAGCGGTCGAGCAGTTGCGGCCGCAGCGTGCCCTCTTCCGGGTTCATGGTGCCGACCAGCACGAAGCGCGCGACATGCCGGTGCGAAATGCCGTCGCGCTCGACCACGTTGACGCCGCTGGCTGCCGCGTCGAGCAACGAATCGATCAGCGCATCCGGCAGCAGGTTGATCTCGTCCACGTACAGCACGCCACCATGCGCGCGCGCCAGCAGGCCGGGCGCGAACTTGAGTTCGTGGCCGGCCAGCGCGTGGCCCAGGTCGAGCGTGCCGACAAGGCTCTCAAGGCTCGCCCCCAACGGCAGCGTGACGAAGGGCGCGCCGGGCAGCAACTCGGCCAGCGCACGCGCCGCCGTGGTCTTGGCCGTGCCGCGCGGCCCTTCGATCAGCACGCCCCCCAGCGCGGGATCGACCGCCGCCAACAGCAGCGCCTGCCGCAGCCGCGGCTGGCCCGCGATCGCGGCAAACGGAAAAGGCACCGGCATCGGGGCGGCAGTGGTCATCGCTCGCTTCCTTCCATCCGCTGCTCGTGGTCGAGCAGCAGGTCTTCAAGTTGGGTGCGGTAGTCGCCGGGCGACTGCCACAGGCCGCGCTGCATGGCTTCGAGCAAACGGCTCAGCATGTCGTGCAGCGCGCGCGGATTGTGTTCGTTCACGAAGTCGCGGGTCGCGTCGTCGAGCACGTAGGCGTCGGCCACCATGGCGTACTGGTGGTCGCCGACCACGCGCGCGGTGGCGTCGAAGCCGAACAGGTAGTCGACCGTGGCCGCCATCTCGAAGGCGCCCTTGTAGCCGTGGCGCTTCACGCCGTCGATCCACTTGGGGTTGACCACGCGCGCGCGGATCACACGGCTGATTTCTTCCTTCAGCGTGCGCACGCGCGGCGCCTGCGGGTTGCCGTGGTCGCCGTGGTACATGGCCGGCTGCCGGCCGCTCAGGTGGCGCACGGCAGCGGCCATGCCGCCCTGGAACTGGTAGTAGTCGTTGGAGTCGAGCAGGTCGTGCTCGCGGCTGTCCTGGTTCTGCATGACGACGTTCATGGCGCGCAGCCGGCGCGTCAGCGCATCGGCCGCGGGCACGCCGTCGCTGCCCTGGCCGTAGGCATGGGCACTGCCGCCTACATAGGCCTTCGACAGGTCGTCGTCGCTCTGCCAGTCGCCATGGTCGAACAGCGGTTGCAGGCCCGAGCCGTAGCTGCCGGGCGCGGAGCCGAACACGCGCCAGCCGGCCTGCAGGCGGGCCGTGTCGGGCGCGACGCCCTGCGCTTCGAGCGCCGCCGTTTCGCGCAGGATGCGCGCGCGGATCGGGTTGCGCTCGGCGTCTTCGTCTTCCTGCGCGGCGACGGCCTGCACGGCGGCGTCGAACATCTGCACGGCATTGGGAAAAGCGTCGCGAAAGAAACCCGAGATGCGCAGCGTGACGTCGATGCGCGGACGCCCGAGGCCGACCGTGGGCAGCACCTCGAAATCGACCACGCGCTGGCTGCCCGGCGCCCACTTGGGCCGCACGCCGATCAGCGCGAAGGCCTGCGCCAGGTCGTCGCCGCCCGTGCGCATGGTGGCCGTGCCCCAGACCGACAGGCCCATCGCCACGGGATAGTCGCCGTGCTCCTGCATGTGGCGTTCGACCAGTTGCGCGGCCGACTTGAGGCCGAGCATCCAGGCGGTGGGCGTGGGGATGGCGCGGGTGTCGACCGCGTAGAAGTTGCGGCCCGTCGGCAGCACGTCGGGTCGGCCGCGCGACGGTGAACCGCTCGGGCCCGGCGGCACGAAGCGGCCCTGCAGGGCGCGGGACAGTTGCAGCAGTTCTTGCCCACCGCATGCATCGAGCGCGGGTGCGAGGCTTTGTTCGATGCGACCCATGACGGCGGCGGTGTGCGGCAGTTCCACCGGGCAATCGCGCGCCTCGAGCAGTTGCTGTGCTAACAACTCCAGCCGCTCGCGCGTGTCGCCCTGGTGCCGCCACGCGTCGGTGCTGACCGCTTGCAGCAGCGCAGGCCGCGCGCCCTGCCAGAGTTTCGCGGCATCGATGTCGAGCGGATCGAAGCTTTCGCCGGGCAGCAGGTCTTGCGTGAGCGCGCCGAGCAGGCCGGCGTTCGCACCCGCGCCGTCGCCAGACGGGTATCGCGCGAGCGCCAGCAGCGTATCGCGCCGCAGCCGGTCACCGGGCGACGCGCCGAACACGTGCAACCCGTCGCGAATCTGCGTTTCCTTCAGCTCGCACAGGTACGCATCGACGCGTGCCAGCACGGCGTCGTCCTCGGCCCCCGGCATGTCGAGCTCTTCGACCAGATGCTGCGCCCGCACCGCCGCAAGAATCTGCGCGCGCAGCACCTTCGCACGGCGCGCATCGACCAGCAGCGCGTCGTAGTACTCGTCGACCTGCCGCTCCAGGTCTTGCAGCGGCCCGTGGTTCTCGGCCCGCGTGAGCGGCGGCATCAGGTGGTCGATGATGACGGCCTGCGTGCGGCGCTTGGCCTGCGCGCCCTCGCCCGGGTCGTTGACGATGAACGGGTACACGTTGGGCATCGGCCCCAGGATCGCGTCAGGCCAGCAGGTCTGCGACAGCGCGATGCTCTTGCCCGGCAACCATTCGAGGTTGCCGTGCTTGCCTACATGCACGACCGCATCGATGGCGAAGGCATCGCGCAGCCAGAAATAGAAAGCGAGGTAGCTGTGCGGCGGCACGAGCTCGGCATCGTGATAGCTCGCGTAGTCCGCCGCGCCCAACGTGCCCAGCGCACGCGCGGGCTGGATGCCGACGAACACGCGGCCCAGCCGCAGCCCGGCGATCATGAAGCGGCCCTGCCGCACCAGCGGGTCTTGCTCGGGCGTGCCCCAACGCGCATCGATGGCGTCGGCCATGCCTTCGGGCAGCGACGCAAGCCGCGCGCGGTAGTCGGCCATTGCGTAGCTCTGCCAGGCCGGGCGCGCGGCCCATTGCGCGGGATCGTTCGCGATGCCTTCCTGCAGCTTGCGCATCAGCGCATCGCCGTCTTCGGGCAGCGCGGCGGGGTCGCCGAGCGCATAGCCTTCGGCCTGCATCGCACGCAGGATGGCGATGACCGAGGCCGGCGTGTCCAGCCCCACGCCGCTGCCGATGCGGCCTTCGCTGCCGGGGTAGTTCGCCAGGATCAGCGCAATGCGCTTGTCAGCCGCATCGAGCGCGCGCAGCCGGCACCAGCGCCGCGCCAGTTCGGCCACGAACGCAACGCGGTCGGGCTCGGGCTGGTAGTTCACCACCTCGGTCTGCGTGAGTTCACAGCGGTGCGACAGGCCCTTGAAGCTCACGGCCCGCGTGATGATGCGGCCGTCCATCTCGGGCAGCGCGATCTGCATGGCGATGTCGCGCGGGCGCAGGCCCTGGCTGTCGGCAAGCCAGTCCTCGCGATTGCCGCCGCTCACGATCACCTGCAGCACGGGTGCGTCGCCGGCCAGCGCGATGGCCTCGCCTTCTTCGTTCTGCGCGCCCTGCCCCAGCGCGGCGAAGGCCGTGGTGTTGAGCACCAGTTGCACGTCGTGCGCCGCGCACAGCTCGCGCAGCGCGGACAGGCACAGCGGGTCTTTCAGCGAATCGAGCGCGACGGGCAGCGGATTCAGCCCCTCGGCGCTCAGCGCGGCGGCAACCGCATCGAAGGCCACGGTGTTGCCCGACAGCAGGTGCGAGCGATAGAACACCAGCGCCACCACCGGCGCGCCCGCGTGCCAGCCGGCGCGCAGGTCGTCGATGCCGGCCACGGTGTGCGCCGCATCGACGCCTTGCATGTAGCCGGGCACATGCAGCGCGACCTGCGGCAGGCTGCGCGGCGGCTGTGGTGCCTCGCCATGGCCCAGCCCGTGAAAAGCCACCGCGCGCAGGAACTGCAACGCATTGCCCGCGCCGCCCGTGCGCATGTACTGCCAGAGCTGCCGGCTCACGGCGCGCGGCGCGGTGCTTCGCGCCAGCAGGTCTTCGTCTTCCTGCAGGTCGCCCGAGAACATCGCGAGCTGCTGGCCCTTGCGCCTGGCGAGCTTTTCCAACTGCTGCAGCCCGTAGGCCCATGCCGATTCGGCCCCGAGGTGGTCGACCACCACCACGCGCGCATGCTGCAGCACCTCGTCGATGTACAGGTCGAGCGAGGCCGGTTGGCGCAGGTACATCAGGTTGGCCAGCCGCAGCGACGGGTAGCCGGGGTCGGTGGCCGCCAGCGCGGTGCGCGCGGCGGCCAGCAACGCGAGCGTGGTGTCGGCCGAGCTGAGCACCACGATGTCGCCCGGGGTCTGGTCGAGCCGGGTGACGACGCTGTCGTCCTCGACGAAGCGTCCGGGCTGGGTGCTCAGCAGGTGCATGGAGTCACATCAGGCCGCGACGGCGTTCACCTCATCGAGCGCCTTGCGCAGCACGCCTTCGTCCAGGTCTTCGCCGATGAACACCAGGCGGGTGCGCTGCGCCTCGCCATCGCGCCAGCGGCGGTCGAAGTGGTGGTCGAAGCGGCGGCCCACGCCCTGCACCAGCAGGCGCATCGGCTTGCCCGGAATGGCGACGAAGCCCTTCACGCGGTAGATGGTGTGTTGCTCGACCAGCTTGCCGAGCACGGCCAGCAGGCTGTCGCGGTCCACGGGCGGCAGCTCGATCACGAGCGAGTCGAACTCGTCGTGGTCATGGTCTTCCTCGTGGTCGTGGTGGCTTTCGCGCAGGTGGATGGTGGCCTCGGCGGCGCGGCCCTGGCCCAGCAGCAGCGCGAGCGGCAGCTTGCCTTCGGTGGCGGCAACGATCTTCACTTCGGGCGGCAGCTCTTCGCGCACCAGCGCCTCGACCTGGGCGCGCGCGGCGTCGTCCATCAGGTCGGTCTTGTTGAGCACCACCAGGTCGGCGGCCGAGAGCTGGTCTTCGAACAGCTCGTGCAGCGGCGACTCGTGGTCGAGGTTGGGATCGGCGCGGCGGGCCTCGTCGACGGCTTCGGGGTTGGCGGCAAACTGGCCCGCCGCGGCGGCCGGGCCGTCGACCACGGTGACCACCGAGTCGACGGTGAAGATGTTGGCGATGTCCGGCCACTGGAAGGCCTGCACCAGCGGCTTGGGCAGCGCGAGGCCCGAGGTCTCGATGAGCACCGCGTCGAGGTCGCCGCGCCGCTCGGCCAGTTGCAGCATCACGGGCAGGAACTCTTCCTGCACGGTGCAGCAGACACAGCCGTTGGCCAGCTCGTACAGTGCGCCTTCGCGCTCGTTGCCCTCGTCGTCGCAGCCGATGCCGCAACCGCGAAGAATTTCGCCGTCGATGCCGAGTTCGCCGAACTCGTTGACGATCACCGCGATGCGGCGGCCCTCGGCGTTACCGAGGATGTGGCGCAGCAGCGTGGTCTTGCCGCTGCCGAGGAAGCCCGTGACGATGGTGACGGGAATCTTGGCGTTGCTTGTTGCTTGGGTCATGGAAACGTTCTTTCAGGCGCCTGGGGCGGCGCGGCTGGACGGTGAACGAGCGCAAGGCGCCCTTTCGGGCGACTGCGCTCGGCACGGCGGAAGATGGGGGGCAGAAAAAGCGAAAGGCGCGCGAGAGAAACCGGCCGCGTTCAGACGCCGCCGTACAGGCGGCGCTCGACGAACACGGTGCCCTGCAGCCGACGCCATGCCTTGGCTGCAGCCAGCACACCCAGGTCGACCAGCGGCTCGACCAGCACGACGGTCATGTAGGCCGCGCCGAAGCTGGCGATCTGGCCCAGGTTCTCAATGCCCGTGCCGCGTCCGTAGAGCGCCCAGAAGCCGACCCACACGACGATGCCGCCCTGGTAGGCCACCGACAGCTTGAAGGCTTGCCGGTAGCTGATGTCCACGTAGGCCACGTTCTGCGGAATGATCCGCCGCGCCAGCGCGGCCGTGGCGAACAGCGGCACCAGCAAGGTGGTGACGTTCATGCCGAACTGGGGAATGTCCTGCGGCTCGAAGAACAGGCCCTGGATGAGCAGCCCGCCGGCCAGGCCGATGGCCGCGGGCGCCAGCCCGAACACCAGCAACAGCGTCGTGCCGAGGATCAGGTGCACCTCCGACACGCCCACCGGGTGATGCGGCAGGACCTCGAAGAAGCAGAACACCAGCGCAACGGCGATGGCCGAGCGCAGCACCAGCGCCGCGACGCCGTCTTTGATGGCGGTGTCGAACGCGACCTTGCCCGTGTAGGCGATGGCAGCGGCCGCCGTGGCGTAGCTGAGGAAAATCTTGGATCCGTCGACGAGACCTGGTTCGATGTGCATCGAGCACCTCCTGAATTGCACCGTGGTGCGAAAGTTGATTGTTAGTTTAGGGGCTGGCTCACGCAAGCCCCGTCATGAATGCTGGGGCGCACCCCGCACTTCGGGCACGGCCGACGCCTTGGGCTTCGGCTTGCGCCGCAGCCGCCGCCAGCCGATCACCACGCCGCTGGCCGAGGCCACCGCGCCGACGATCGACAACAGCCACACCACCACGTCCCACGCTGGCCGGTACTGGATCAGCCAGGGAAAGTCGAGGCTGTGCGCCGCATTGAAGAGCCAGCGCCGCAGCCGCGAATTGCGGTCGTTGCTGCCCGCGACCTGCCCGCTGGCGGGGTCGATGTAGATCCAGCTGCGCCCGGCGTCGTCGAACTGCAGGCGCCACACGGGCACGATGCGCTCGCGGTGGTGGCCGTACCAGTGAAAGTCTTCGCGGGCCTGCAGCGTGGCCTCGGTCACATGGGCGCCGGGCCGCAGCTTCGACGCGGCGCGCACGATGTCGTCCTTGGCGATGGATGCGGGGGCGCCGCTGGCGGCATCGACCACGCGCACGCGCGCCTTCGCGTCGCGCAGTTGCAGCAGCGGCTTGCCGTCGAACCACAGCAACACGGCCTCGCGCGGCGCGGCATCGCCCTCGCCGCCCGGCAACAAGGCCGGCGGCCAGGGGAACGGCGCCGCGCCGGCCCCGCTGTAGCGC
>NZ_MOWM01000210.1 GCF_016082275.1 Variovorax sp. E3 | reverse complement strand
CGGGGCGCGTGGGCGGCTTCAGCGCAGCGGACGATGCCGGCGAAGCGGCGGGCGGCGCCGATGACGGCGGCGCGGACACCGGGGGCGTGGTCACCACCGTGCCGCAGGCGCCCAGGAGGGCTGCGATGGTGGCCAGCGCGGCTGCGCGAAGGCTTCGACGGGGCATGCGTTCTTCTCCTCTTAGGGGGCTGCGCGCAGCAGTCTAGGAGGCGGATGTGTCCGCGGCGTCGCTCCCGGGACAGGATGCGCACTTTCGTCCGCTGTGGATTACCCGGGGCCTTCAGCCTTTGTTTAGCCTTCGCCTGGCCGCGCGTTCAGCCGCGCAGCAGTTGCGTCACCGTGTGGATCAGCAGCCCCACCAGCCCGCCCACCAGCGTGCCGTTGATGCGGATGAACTGCAGGTCGCGCCCGATGTGGCGCTCCAGCTCGAGCGTCATTTCCTTCGCGTTCCACTCGCCGACGCGCTCCTCGATGTAGCGGCGGATGTCTTCGCGGTAGCGCTCGATGGCCAGCGGCGCCGCGGCCTCGATCTGCTCGTTGATCCAACGGCGGATGGCCTCGTCGCCCTGCAGCCGTGTGCCCAGCGCGCCGGCCATCGAGGCGATGCGCTGGCGGATGGTCGAGTCGCCGCGGCCCAGGTCGTCATGCAGCCAGGAGAGCAGCTCGCCCCACAGGCCATGCAGGTAGTCGCCCAGCGCCGGGTGCGCGATGAGCTCGGCGCGGATCTGTTCGCCGCGCTGTTGGAACTCGGGGTCGAGCTTCAGGCGCACCACGAAGTCGTCGACGAAGTGGTCGAAGCGCCTGCGCATCGGATGCTCGGGCTCGGCCGCCAGCTCGCCGATGGTGCGCGCCACGGCCGCGACGATCTTGCGCGTGGCCAGCTTGGCCGCCACCTGGTCCAGGCCCACGTAGCGCAGCGTCTTGATCTCGCGCGCGATGGCCTCGGTGATGTGCGCCTGCACCTCGTCGCCTTCGAGCAGGCCGGCCACTTGTTGCAAGACGTCGTCGAGCAGCGCCTGGTGGCGTCCGCCGGCCGTGAGTGCGTCGAGCGCCTGGCCGGTGAGCCGCGAGAGATCGATCTTTTCGAGGCCCGCCGCGGCGGCGCGGCCCATGAAGTCGCGCACCCGTTCGTCGTCGAAGGCCGAGAGCCCGTAGCGCGTGGCGGCCACGCCCCATTCGCCGAGCTTCTTGCCGCTCTCGGGCCGCGCCAGCCAGTCGGCGATGCGCCCGGCCGTGTCGAACTGCCGCAGCTTGTCGAGCACCTGCGCGGTGCTCAGGAAGTTGTCGCAGATGAACCCCGCGAGCTTGGCGCCGATGCGGTCCTTGTTGCTCGGAATGATGGCCGTGTGCGGAATCGGCAGCCCCAGCGGATGCCGGAACAGCGCGACCACCGCGAACCAGTCGGCAATGGCGCCGACCATGGCGGCCTCGGCAAAGGCCGCGACGTAGCCCCAGGCGGGGTGCCGTGCATGCAACACGCTCGCCACCGCATAGAGCACGGCGGCGCCGCACAGCAGGCCGAGCGCGACGCGCTTCATGCGCTGGAGACCGTTGCTGGCTTCTGTCAATGGAGAGCCGATGGGTGGGGGCCCGGGGCGCGGGCGCGCCCCGAACGGCAACGCCTCATCTCAACCGATGGCAGGAGAAGCAGCCAGCCGCTCCATGAACAGCTCGCAACGCGCCAGCTGCTCGAGGCTCACGAACTCGTCAGGCTGGTGCGCCTGCTCGATGCTGCCCGGCCCGCACACCACCGTGGGAATGCCCGCGTTCTTGAACAGGCCCGCCTCGGTGCCGAAAGCCACCAGCGTGGTGCCTTCCTCGCCCGCCAGGCGCTGCGCCAGCCTGGTGACCGGGTTGTCGGCCGCGCCCAGGAAACTCGGGATCTCGCAGATCGTCTCGAAGCTGAAGCCCGCGTCGGGCGCCACCTTCTTCATGGCCGGCTCGATGCTGCCCGCATAGGCGATCACGTCGGCCTGCATGCGCTTGGCGTCGGCGGTCGGCAGGTCGCGGAATTCGTAGCGGAACTCCGCGTCGCGCGGCACCACGTTGTCGGCGATGCCGCCGTGGAACTGGCCCACGCTCGCCGTGCTGAACGGCACGTCGAAGCCTTCATAGCGCGGCTCGTTGCGCTCGAAGTCTTCCGCCATGTCGCGCACCTTGCCGATCACGCGCGCCGCCATCTCGATGGCGTTGACCGACTTCGGCGTGAGCGACGAATGCGCTTCCTTGCCGCGCACGCAGCACTTGTAGCGGTACACGCCCTTGTGCGCGATGGCCGGCACCATGCTGGTGGGCTCGCCCACGATGCAGGCCAGGGGCTTGATGCCCGCGTCGCGCATGTCGCGATCAGTTCCTTCACGCCGAAGCAGCCGATTTCTTCCTCGTAGCTGAAGGCGAAGTGCACCGCGAACGGCGAGTCGCTCTCGAGGAAGCGGTGGGCATTGGCCAGCGCGATCGCGATGAAGCTCTTCATGTCGGCCGAGCCGCGCCCGTACAGGCGCTCGTTCTGCACGACGGCCGAGAGCGGGTCGACGCTCCAGTCCTGGCCGTCCCAGGGCACCGTGTCGGTGTGGCCCGAGACGATCACGCCGGCCGGCTTGCCTTCGCCCAGCGTGGCGAACAGGTTGGCCTTGGTGCGCTCGGCGTTGTAGGTGATGCGGCTTTGCACGCCCAGGGCCTTCAGGTGGCTCTGCGCGAAGTCGATCAGTTCGAGGTTGCTGTTGGCACTGACGGTGTTCATGCGCACCAGGGTCTGGGCCAGCAGGAGGCTTTGGGGGGAAAGCGTGTGGAGCATGCGGCACATTCTCCCGGAAGTCGGCGCCGCGTGCCTGCTCAGAACGTGGTGGGGTGGCCGGCGCTGTCGGTCTCCGACACCTTGAAGCGCGCCAGCTCGGCGCGCAGCCATGCGCCCGCCTTGCCCGGCGGGCGCGTCTTGTTCCACAGCAGGTCCACGCCCAGCAGCCAGTCGGTGTGCGGGTAGGCGTCGAGTTGCAGCGCCACCAGCTCGCCGCTGTCGAGCTCGCGCTGGATGAGCCGGCGCGGCAGCGTGGTCCAGCCCAGGCCGGCGCGCGTCATCTCCAGCAGCGCGAGGTAGCTCTCGGCGCGCCAGCATTGCGTGGCGCCCAGGTACTCGGTGGTCGGCAGCCGCTCGCTGTGCGCGCTGAAGGCCAGCCGGCGGTGCCGGTGCAGGTCGGCAAAACTCACCGAAGCCAATGCCGCCAGCGGATGCGCGCGCGCCGCCACGTGCACCATCACCAGCTTGCCCATCTGCACGAAGTCGAGCTCGCGTGCGTAGCCGGGCTGCGCGAACGCGATGCCCAGCTGCGGCTCGCCCGTCAGCACCAGCGCGCTGACGTCGCCGTCCAGCGGGTGGCGCACGTCGAGGTCGACGAACGGAAAACGCTCGGCGAACGCGGTGAACGCGGGCATCAGCACGTTGTAGGGAATCTCGATGGCCAGAGTGAGCCGGGGCTCGACGTCGTCGGCCAGGCTCTGCGCGTGGGCGTCGAGCACGAGGCAGCGGTCGAGCACCTCGGTGGCTTCGCGCAGCAGGCGCTGGCCGGCCTCGGTGAGCGTGGGGATCTTGGTGGCGCGGTCGAACAGCGCCACGCCCAGGTCGACCTCGAGGTTGCCGATGGCCGCGCTCACGGTCGACTGCGTGCGGCCGAGCAGCCGCCCCGCCGCCGAGAAAGAGCCTGCCCGCGCAACGGCGGCGAAGGTCTCCAACTGCTCCAGTGAATAGCGCACGGCGGGCATCCTTCCATCGAAAAAAGCGATGGATACTAACTTTGATTCCCCTGACGGGCCATCGATCATCCGCACCGCTTCGGGCATGCACCGCAGCACACGACAGCGACAACAAACAACGCGGAGACTTTCGATGACCCTTTCTTCCGGCGTCCACCCCGTGGACGAAGTGCTGCCCCCGCAGCAGATGGCGACCTACGGCCTGCAACACGTGCTGGTGCTCTATGCCGGCGCGGTGGCGGTGCCGCTCATCCTGGGCAGCGCGCTCGGGCTCACGCAGGCGCAGGTGGTGACGCTCATCAACGCCAACCTGCTGACCTCGGGCATCGCCACGCTGATCCAGACGCTGGGTTTCTGGAAGTTCGGCGCGCGGCTGCCGCTGGTGCAGGCCTGCTCGTTCATCGCGCTGGCGCCGATGATCATGATCGGCAAGGAGTACGGCCTGCCGCACGTGTTCGGCGCGGTCATCGCGGGCGGCGCGGTCACGATGCTGCTGGCGCCGGTGATCAGCCGGCTGCTGCGCTTTTTTCCGCCGGTGGTGATCGGCAGCCTCATCACCGTGATCGGCATCTCGCTGATGCCGGCCGCGGCCATCTGGCTGGGCGGCGGCAACCCCGACGCGGCCGACTTCGGCAGCGCGCCCAACCTGCTGCTGGGCCTGGCGACCATCGGCGTCACGCTGTTCGTCTATGCGCGCTTCGGCGGCTTCGTGGGCAATCTCTCGGTGCTGCTGGGGCTGGTGGCGGGCACGGCCATCGCGGCGGCCTTCGGGCTCACCGACTTCGCGCAGGTGGGGCACGCGGCGTGGTTCGAGCTGAGCGCGCCCTTCGCGTCGGGTTGCCGGCGTTCGGCATCGTGCCCACGCTCATCATGACGCTCGCGATGCTGGTGATCATGGCCGAGACCACCGGCAACTGCCTGGCCATCGGCCAGATCGTCGGGCGGCCGTCGACGCAGGCCACGCTGGGCAACGCCTTTCGCGCCGACGGGCTCTCGACGGTGATCGGCGGCGTGTTCAACAGCTTTCCATACAACGCGTTCACGCAGAACACCGGGCTCATCGCGCTGTCGGGCATCAAGAGCCGCTACGTGGTGGCCTCGGCCGGCGCCATCATGGTGCTGATGGGGCTGTTCCCCAAGCTGGGCGCGCTCATTGCGTCGGTGCCCCGGCCGGTGCTCGGCGCTGCGCCATCGTGATGTTCGGCATGACCACGGTCGCGGGCATCCAGGAGCTGTCGCGCGTGAAGTTCGAAGGCACGCGCAACGCCATCGTGGTGGCGGTGTCGGTGAGCGTGGGCGTGCTGCCGATGTCGTTCCCCGCGCTGTTCGCGCACGCCAGCGGGCCGCTGCGGCTGGTGCTGGAGAGCGGCATCTTTTTGGGCGCCATCACGGCGGTGCTGCTCAACCTGGTGCTGAACCGGGGCGCCGCCGATGCGGCGCCGGCCGACGAGCAAGCCGTTGTGGTGCATTGAGCGTCACACGACCTTTTCCTTTTTCCTTTTCAAAGACATCCTGCCGACATGAACGCTCACGCACATTCCTCCACCCCCACCACCCCCGCCGCCGACCTGTCGCCCCGCGACCTCGAGCTGCTGCGCATGACCATCCGCCTGTCCGACGAATCGAGGCGCGCGGGCGCCATCCGTTCGCCGCGCTGGTGGCCGACGAACACGGCGAGGTTGTCGTCACCGCCGGCAACAACTCGATGCCGCCCGAGGGCGACCCCACGCAGCACGCCGAGCTGGTGGCCGCCGCGCAGGCCGCGCGCCGGCTCACGCCCGAGCAGTTGGCGCGCTGCACGCTGTTCACGAGCGCCGAGCCCTGCTGCATGTGCTCGGGCGCATCTACTGGACGAACATCGGGCGCGTGGTCTACGCGCTGTCGGAGCACACGCTGCTCGGCCTGACCGGCGACCACCCCGAGAACCCGACCTTCTCGCTGCCCTGCCGCGAGGTCTTCGTGCGCGGGCAGCACAAGGTCGAGGTGGTCGGCCCGCTGCTCGAGGACGAGGCGGCCGCACCGCATCGGGGCTTCTGGAACGCCGGGCACTGAGCGACCCGGCCGGCGGGCGAATGGCACGCGGGGTTGCGCGTATCTACGCGGTGCCTCCGGCGGGCAGAGTGGATAGACTGGCGTTTTGAGATCTCCACCGCCATGAAACTCATCGATTCGCTCGTCACGCAGGCGGCCGGCATCGCCGCCGTGCGGCGTGACCTCCACGCCCATCCCGAACTCTGCTTCGAAGAAGTCCGCACCGCCGACGTGGTGGCGGGCAAGCTCACCGAATGGGGCATTCCCATCCACCGGGGGCTCGGCACCACCGGCGTGGTGGGCATCGTCAAGAACGGCACCAGCCACCGCGCCGTCGGCCTGCGCGCCGACATGGACGCGCTGCCCGTCACCGAACTCAACACCTTCGCCCACGCCAGCAAGCACCACGGCAAGATGCACGCCTGCGGCCACGACGGCCACACCGCGATGCTGCTGGCCGCCGCGCAGCACCTGGCCAAGCACCGCAACTTCGACGGCACCGTGTACCTGATCTTCCAGCCGGCCGAAGAAGGCGGCGGCGGCGCCCGCGAAATGATCAAGGAAGGGCTGTTCGAGCAGTTCCCCATGGACGCCGTGTTCGGCATGCACAACTGGCCCGGCATGAAGGCCGGCCAGTTCGCGGTGAGCCCCGGCCCGGTGATGGCGTCGGGCAACAAGTTCTTCGTCAACGTGATCGGCAAGGGCGGCCACGCGGCGCTGCCGCAGACCGGCATCGACCCGGTGCCGATCGCCTGCGAGATCGTGCAGGCCTTCCAGACCATCCTCACGCGCAAGATGAAGCCGACCGACTCGGCCGTGATCTCGGTCACCACCATCCACGCTGGCGAGACCAACAACGTGATCCCCGACAACTGCGAGCTGTCGGGCACCGTGCGCACCTTCTCGCTCGAGGTGCTCGACATGATCGAAGCCAAGATGAAGCAGATCGCCGAGCACATCTGCGCCGCGCACGACGCCACCTGCGAGTTCCGCTTCGAGCGCTACTACCCGCCGACCATCAACACCGAGGCCGAGGCCGACTTCGCGCGCCGCGTGATGGGCGGCATCGTCGGCCCCGACAACGTGCTCAAGCAGGAGGCCGCCATGACCTCGGAAGACTTCGCCTTCATGCTGCAGGCCAAGCCCGGCGCCTACGCCTTCATCGGCAACGGCGACGGCGCGCACCGCGACGTGCACCACGGCGAGGGCCCGTGCACGCTGCACAACGCGAGCTACGACTTCAACGACGACCTCATTCCACTGGGTGCCACTTGCTGGGTGCAGATCGCCGAGCAGTTCCTGGGCAACGGCAAGCCCGGCGGCGCGGCCGACTGATCGCGCCATGATCGCCATCGCCGAAGCCTTTTCCCCGCGCTACGCCCAGGCGCGCCAGAAGTTCCTGCAAGGCTGCGTGAGCGCCGGCCTCACGGTCGAGCCGCATGCGCACCCGCTGAAGGGCCGCGACGGCGAAGACCTGTCGATGGACGTCGCGCTCGACGGCGACGCGAATGCCGAGCACCTGCTGATCGTCACCAGCGCCTGCCACGGCGTGGAGGGCCATTGCGGCAGCGGCGTGCAGGTGTTCGCGCTGCACGACGCCGAGTGGCGCGAAAAGGCCAGGGCGAAGGGCGTGGCCGTGCTGTACGTGCACGCGCTCAACCCGCACGGCTTTTCGTACGGCCGGCGCGTGACGCACGAGAACGTCGACCTGAACCGCAACTTCATCGACTTCTCGAAGCCGGTGCCGGTCAACGAGCCCTACGCCAAGCTGCACGAGTTGCTGCTGCCCGCCACCTGGCCGCCCACGCCCGAGAACCAGGCGGCCGTGGCCAAGTGGATCGAGAAGCACGGCGCCACGGCGTACCAGGCGGCCGTCACCAGCGGCCAGTACCAGTTCGACGACGGCCTGTTCTTCGGCGGCAAGGCCCCGACCTGGAGCAACAAGACCATTCGTGGCGTGCTCAAGCGCCATGCGGCCAAGGCCAGGCGCGTGGCCTGGATCGACCTGCACACGGGCCTGGGCCCCAACGGCCTGGGCGAGCGCATCTTCGCCTGCCGCGACGACAAGGTCGCCTACCAGCGCGCCAACGCGTGGTGGGGCACGCCGGCCGCGCCGGTGACGTCGATCTACGACGGCTCGTCGACCTCGGCGCTGCTGCGCGGCCTGATGTGGGACGCGATGTACGAAGAGTGCCCGCAGGCCGAGTACACCGGCATCGCGCTCGAATACGGCACGTTGCCGATCCTCGAGGTGACGGGTGCCCTGCGCGCCGACCATTGGCTGCACAAGCACCCGCAGGCTCCGGCCGACCTGGCGGACGGCATCCGCGCGCGGATGGTGGAAGCCTTCTATACCGACACCGATGCGTGGCGCGGGCAGATCGTCAGCCAGGCGCGGCAGGCGATGTTCCAGGCTGTGGATGGGCTCAGCGGCTGAGCTTGCTTGAGCCCGGGCCCCCTGGGCCATGGGCACTCACCCCGCACCGGCGGTTCAGGTCCGGACCCGCCCATCCCCCGTCAGCATCGACAGCTCGACGAACTTCGACCCCACGTGGTTCTTCGAAGAGAACGACACCTCGAACCCGCCGAACGGCTGGCGGTCGATGCTTTCCAGTCCCGCGATCAGCCCGTCGCGCGTCGGCTTGCCGGACACCTTGCGCAGCCCCTCGGTCAGCACCTTCGCCGCCAGGTAGCCTTCCATGCTCGAGAAGTTCGCGCTCGCGCCGTTGCCGGCCTTGCGCACCGCTTCCGTGAACTCGCGCGTCAGCGCATTGGCCGCGTTGTAGGGCGAGGGCACCACCTGCGTCACCATCACGCCGGCCGCTTCCTTGCCCAGCTCGTCCGCCAGCGCCTGCGTGCCCACGAACGACAGGTTGAAGAACGTGCCGCCGTAGCCCGCCTTGCGCGCCTCGCGAATGAACGCGGCGCAGGCCTTGTAGGCGCCGATCTGCACCACCGCGTCGGGCCGCGCCGCCACGATGGCCTTCACCGCCGGGGCCACGTCCACCGAGTTGCGCTCCACCGTCGCCAGCGCCACCGGTTTCAGCTCCTGCTGCGCCAGTGCCAGCGTCACACCGTCGAGCCCGGCCTTGCCGTAGGCGTCGTTCTGGTGGAACACCGCGATCTTCTTCAGGCCCAGCGTGGTGAGCTGCTTGACCATCATCGCCGTCTCGTCGTTGTACGACGCGCGCAGATGGAACACGTTCTTCTGGAACGGCTCGCGCAGCGACATCGCGCCCGTCACCGGCGCGATGAACGGCACCTTGTCCTTCACCGCCAGCGGCAGCGCGGCCAGGCTGGTCGGCGTGCCGATGTAGCCGAAGAGCGCGAACACGTCTTCCTCGATCAGCTTTTGCGTGTTGGCGGCGCAGCGGTCGGGCTCGTAGCCGTCGTCGAGGTTCTTGATCACCACGTTGCGGCGGCCCGGCTGCGCGTTGTATTGGTCCAGGAACAGCTTGGCGCCCTGGTTGAACTGGATGCCCAGCTGCGCCGACGGCCCGGTGAACGGTGCCGACTGGCCCAGCACCAGCGGCGTCTCGCCCTGTGCCCGGGCCATGCCGAAGTGGCCCAGCGTGGCGGCCGCGCCCGCGGCCAATGAAAAACGGCGTCGATTCATCATCGTCATTTCGAAAACCCCCTCCCGCGCTCTGATACGCGCACAAATTAGACTTGTCCGATGCCCCACGCACCGGATTCCCTGCTCGAAGAAGCACCACCCCCGCCCGCCACGTCCACCGTGCTGGGGGCCTGCCCCCACGACTGCCCGGACACGTGCGCACTCGTCACCACCGTCAAGGACGGCGTGGCCGTGAAACTGCAGGGCAATGCCGCGCATTCGCACACCGGCGGGGTGCTGTGCACCAAGGTGTCGCGCTACATCGAGCGCAACGACCACGCCGAGCGACTGGTTCAGCCGCTCAAGCGCGTCGGCCCCAAGGGCAGCGGCCAGTTCGAGCCGGTGAGCTGGGACGCCGCGCTGGACGACATCGCCGCGCATCTTCGAGTATTACAGGGAAAACCCGAAGTCATTGTCCCCTACAGCTATGCGGGCACCATGGGCCTGGTGCAGGGCGAGTCGATGGACCGGCGTTTCTTCCACAAGCTGGGCGCGACCCTGCTGGACCGCACCATCTGCTCGATGGCGGGCGGCGAGGCCATGGTCTACACGCTGGGCGCCAAGGTCGGCATGCGCATCGAGTTCTTCGCCGAGGCCAAGCTCATATTGATCTGGGGCAGCAACTCGATTGCCAGCAACCTGCATTTCTGGCGCCACGCCCAGGCCGCCAAGCGCGCCGGCGCGCGGCTGGTGTGCATCGACCCGCGCCGCACCGAAACCGCCGACAAGTGCGACGAACACATCGCGCTGCTGCCCGGCACCGACGCCGCGCTGGCGCTGGCCCTGATGCACGAACTCATCGTGCACGACTGGCTCGACCACGACTACATCGCCAACCACACGCTGGGCTGGGAGCAGATGCGCGAGCGCGCGCTGCAGTGGCCGCCGTCGCGCGCGGCCGCGGTCTGCGGCATTCCCGAAGAACAGATCGTGTCGCTGGCCAAGGCCTACGGCACCACCAAGCCGGCGGCCATCCGCCTGAACTACGGCATGCAGCGCGTGCGCGGCGGCGGC
>NZ_MOWM01000209.1 GCF_016082275.1 Variovorax sp. E3 | reverse complement strand
GGCCCCGGTGCCCGCGCCGATGGCGGTGTCGGTGCCGTAGTGCGAACCGGCCAGCGCGCGGCCCTGCTCCAGCCGCGCGTCGGCCACCGCGGCCATGCGCTGCAGCCGGCCCTTGAGCCCCGGCACCGACGAGACCGACGGGTCTTCGGCGGCGTCGCGCAGTTGCTGGGCCGCGTCCTCGTACTGCTTGAAGGTGGCTTTGACGCCGGCCCGCCCGGTATAGATGCCCCAGATCGCGCTAACCGCCGAGAAGGCGCCCGCCACCTTGTCGACGCGGGGCGTGGCGCCGCTGCCGCCCCCGCCGCCGCCCGCCTTGAGGATGTGGAACGGCGCCTCCTTCAGGTCGCCGTTCTTGCGCTCGACCCCGATGGCCGCCACCGAGATCAGCTGGATGGCCACCGTGTTCTCGATCTGCATGCCCAGGAAGTTGCTCATGGCCAGGCCGATGGCGTTGTCGGTGCTCATGCCCAGGAAGGTGGACTGCGCCATGCCCAGGTTGGCCTCGGTGTTGTTGCCGATGTAGCCGCTGGTGTTGGCCCCCAGCACGGTGGTGTTGGAGCCCAGCGACGTCTGGTTGATGTCGCCGACCGCGATCAGGTTCAGGTGCGTGTTGCTCAGCAGGCTGTACTTCTGGAACGCCGCCGTGTAGGGGGCCGCGCCCCCGTCCCAGTTGATGGAGTTGGCCCCCGTCACCTTGAACTCGATGTGGCCGGCCTCGAAGGTCATGCGCGCGGCCTTCTGGCTCATGTTGCCGGTGACCGCGACCGTCTGGTTGCCGGTGACGAAGCGGTTCTCGTTGCCGCCGGTGACGTCGGTGCGCACGCCCTTGGCCTCGATCTTGTGGTTGCCCTTGACCAGCAGCGCGTGGTCGATGTCCACGTGGGTGGTCTGGTAGCCGACGATGTGGTTGTCCTGGTTCTTGCCGACCGTGAGCTTCTGGAACTGGTGGATGGTGGTGGTGTCGTTGTTCTCCACCTCGCTCTTGCGGTCGCGCACCACGGTCGAGCTCTGGTCGCGCTTGACGGTCACGGTCTGGTCGCGGTCCACCGTGGTCGCGTCGTCCAGTTCCACGCTGCGGCTCATGTTCCGCTCGGCGTGGATGTTGATGTTCTCCTCGCCCTTCTTGTCCTCGAACATGATCTCGTTGTAGTTCGCGGGACCGCCGCCGGGCGTGGAGCGGGTCTTGAAGCCGCTCTGCGTGGGCGACTTGTAGGGAATGGGCTGGTCGTCGTTGTAGACGCGGCCCACGATGATCGGGCGGTCGGGGTCACCGTTGAGAAAGTCGACGATCACCTCCTGGCCGATGCGCGGAATGAAGTACCCGCCCCAGCCCTTGCCGCTCCAGGGTTGCGACACGCGCACCCAGCAGGTCGACTTCTCGTTGCTCTCGTCGTAGCGGTCCCAGTGAAAGTGCACCTTCACGCGGCCGTGGTCGTCCACGTGCAGCTCGTCGCCCTTGGGGCCCACCACGATGGCGGTCTGCGGCCCCGGCATGGTGACGCGCGGCGTGAGGCGCGGCGCGCGAAACGGCCGCTCGGCCGGCATCACGGTGAGCAGGAAGGCGCTGGCGCCGGTCTGCCCCGCCGCGAGCGCGGGCGTGGCGGCGATCAGGTCTTCGAGCACCTGCAGGGTGTCGGCGTTCACGGCGTCGTCGCGCAGCACCTCGCCCAGCGCCGCCTGCACCGAGCGCGCGGCGGCGGCCCCCGCGTTGGCGCTCACGCCTTCGTAGCCGCGATGGCTCGCGACGAAGGTGCAGGCCGCGATGATGTAGTCGCCGTTGCGCGTGCCGTCGGGGTCGTCCTCGAACTTGAAACCGCGCCCGGCCGCCACGTCGGGCCACGGCGTGAGCGCCCAGTGGCGGTCGCGCCGCGCGTTGAGTTCGTCGCCGCGCAGCTTGGCGCGGCTCTCGCCGTCGTCGCCGGTGAAGTAGCCGCCCGGAAACTCGAACATCTCGAGCGTGGCCAGTTCGTGGTCGTCGGACGCGTCGATGTCGGCGCCGAGCTTTTTCTTGATGGCCTTGAAGTCGCTGTCGCGCGAGGCATGCTTGCCGGTGTCGAACTGCCGCCCGCTGACCCAGCGCGACACTTCGTTGAAGCGCGCCTCGGCGGCGTCGGTGGCCATGTGGCGCAGGGTGTCGTTGGCGGGCAGCTTGTCGTGCGCGATGTCGCTGGCGTCCGACAGGTGCATGGTGCCGGGAGCGTCGTGCGCGTCGAACCAGTAGTAGATGCCTTCGTCTTCGAGCAGTCTCGAGAGAAAGCCGTAGTCGCTTTCCTGGTGCTGAACGCAGTAGCGCCGGGGGTTGTGGGTGCCGATGACGTTGTCGGCCTTGGTCTTCTTGAAGCGCTTGATGGGGCTGTCCTCGAACACGGCGTCGAGCACGTCGAGCACTTTCTTGTCCTGCAGGATGCGCGAATTGCTGCGCTTGGTGAGCAGCCAGAACCAGGAGCGCAGGGCGATGCGGTATTCGTAGTGGCGGCCCACGTGGCCCGAGCGCACGAAGCGCACGGCGTGGCCCTGGCAGTGCCGCTCGTGCGTGCCGCCGTCCGCGTCCTGGAACACGATCACCACGTCGAATGCGCGGCCCAGGATGTCCTTGGCTTCGATGGCCTTGTTCTTCGACAACACGGTAAGTTCATAGGCCGACGGACGCGCCAGCGCTTCATGGCCGACGATGCGCCAGAACATCAGGTCGTCCTTGGCGGGGGAGTCGGTCTCTATGCGGAACTCGTTGTCGGCCATTGTTTGCTTCTCTTCTTGGAGGCGGCTATTCGGGGCGACGAACAGAAGGACGTTTCGTCATCTCAGTCGAAGGCATAAGTGAAGTCAGCGTCCTTCACGTCCAGCGCAACACGGCGGATCTCTCCGCCCGACGCCAGGCGTTGCAGGTACTCGACCGAAATCGTCGGCAGCACGGTGTTCGTCAGGATCGCGTCGATCACGCGGCCGCCCGACTCCGGGTCCTGGCAGCGGGCCACCACCTGGTCGACCACCGCGTCGCTGTAGTCGAAGGGCACGCCGTGGTTGGCTTCCACGCGCTTCTTGATGCGGCCCAGCTGCAGCCGCACGATCTTCTTCATCATGTCGGGCGACAGCGGGTAATAGGGAATGGTGACGATGCGGCCCAGCAGCGCGGGCGGGAACACCTTCATCAGCGGCGCCTTCAAAGCATCGGCCAGCGCGTTGGGGTCGGGCAGCAGCTCGGGGTCGCGGCACATGCTCATCACCAGCTCGCTGCCGGCGTTGGTCGTGAGCAGGATGATCGTGTTCTTGAAATCGATCATGCGGCCCTCGCCGTCTTCCATCCAGCCCTTGTCGAACACCTGGAAGAAGATCTCGTGCACGTCGGGGTGGGCCTTCTCGACCTCGTCGAGCAACACCACGCTGTAGGGGCGGCGGCGCACGGCCTCGGTCAGGATGCCGCCCTCGCCGTAGCCCACATAGCCCGGGGGCGCGCCCTTGAGCGTGGAGACGGTGTGCGCCTCCTGGAACTCGCTCATGTTGATGGTGATGATGTTCTGCTCGCCGCCGTACAGCGCCTCGGCCAGCGCGAGCGCGGTCTCGGTCTTGCCGACGCCGGAGGTGCCGCACAGCATGAACACGCCGATGGGTTTTTGCGGGTTGTCCAGCCGCGCGCGCGAGGTCTGGATGCGGCGCGCGATCATCTCCAGCCCGTGCTTCTGGCCGATGACGCGCTGGTTGAGCGTGTCGGCCAGCTTGAGCACGGCCTCGACCTCATTCTTGACCATGCGGCCGACGGGAATGCCGGTCCAGTCGGCGACGACCGAAGCCACGGCCTGCTCGTCGACCGACGGAAGAATGAGCGGGCTCTCGCCCTGCACCGCGTGGATCTTTGCCTGCAGCGCATGCAGTTCCTCAAGCAGCGCCGCGCGGTCTTCGCTCCCTCCCTCGCTGGCGGAGGGCTGGGGTGGTGGCACGACGGCCTTCGCATCGCCCTCGGCCGACGCCGCATCCACCGGCTTGTTCCCCGCCCGCAGCTTCGCGCGCAGTTCGAGCAGCCGATCGACCAGCCCTTTCTCTTCCTGCCAGCGCGCATTGAGTGCATCGAGCTGCACCTTCGATTCGGCCAGCAGCGCGGCCACCGCGGCCGCGCGCCTGGTCACGTCGATGCCGATGGCTTCCTCGCGGCCGATGATCTCCTGCTCGACCGTCAGGCCCTCGATGCGGCGCATGCAGTCTTCCACCTCGGGCGGCGTCGCGTGCTGCGACACGGCCACGCGCGCGCACGCGGTGTCGAGCAGGCTCACGGCCTTGTCGGGCAACTGGCGCGCGGGAATGTAGCGGTGGCTCAGCTTCACGGCCGCCTCGATGGCTTCGTCGAGCAGCTGCACGCGGTGGTGCTTCTCGAGCACGCTGGCCACGCCGCGCAGCATGAGGATGGCCTTGGTCTCGTCGGGCTCGGGCACCTGCACGACCTGGAAGCGCCGCGTGAGCGCCGGGTCTTTCTCGATGTACTTCTTGTACTCGGCCCAGGTGGTGGCGCCGATGGTGCGCAGGTTGCCGCGCGCCAGCGCGGGCTTGAGCAGGTTGGCGGCGTCGCCGGTGCCGGCCGCGCCGCCCGCGCCCACCAGCGTGTGGATCTCGTCGATGAAAAGAATGATGGGCGTGGGCGAGCTCTGCACCTCGTCGATCACCTGGCGCAGGCGCTGTTCGAACTCGCCCTTCATGCTCGCGCCGGCCTGCAGCAGGCCGATGTCGAGCGTGAGCAGCTTCACGTCCTTCAACTGCGGCGGCACGTCGCCGCGCGCCAGGCGCTGCGCAAAGCCCTCGACCACGGCCGTCTTGCCGACGCCGGCCTCGCCGGTGAGCAGCGGGTTGTTCTGGCGGCGGCGCATGAGGATGTCGACGATCTGGCGGATCTCTTCGTCGCGGCCCGTGACCGGGTCCATCTCGCCCTTCTTCGCCTTCTCGGTGAGGTCGACCGCGAACTTCTTCAGCGCGTCCCCCTTGCCCATGGCGGCCGGCGCCATCGCGCCCGCGTCTTCGCCCGGCGCGCCGCTTCCCATGCCGGTGCCGTCCTGCGCGCGCATCTGCGCCTCGGGCGAGGCGTCGCAGATCCTGGCGAAGTTGTCGGCCAGGTCCTCGACCTTGACCTTCTCGAACTGCTTGGACAAGCCGAACAGCGGGTTGCGCAGGCTCTGCGTCTTGAGCATGCCCACCAGCAGGTAGCCGGTGCGCACCTGCGCCTCGCCGAACTGCAGGGTGGCGTAGGTCCACGCGCGCTCGATGGCGTTTTCGATGTGCGGAGAAAAGTCGCTGATGGCGGTGGCGCCGCGCGGCAGGCGGTCGAGCGCGGTGGTCATGTCCTTGGCGATCACCGACACGTCCAGGCCGTAGTGCTGGATCACGCGGTGCAGGTCGGAGTCCTGCGCCTGCAGCAGCTGCGCGAACCAGTGCTCCAGCTCCACGTAGGGGTTGCCGCGCATCTTGCAGAACACGGTCGCGCCCTCGATGGCCTTGTAGGCCAGCGAATTGAGTTTGCCGAAAAGGGCGGTGCGGCTGATTTCACTCATGGAGGACTCCGTATCTGTGTTCTGAACGAATGACGATGGGTTTATTGAAAGACGCCCTGGCTGGCGATGCGCACGTCGGCCGCATCCCGCGAGCGCGCGCGCTCGCCGAGCCACGAGACCCAACCCAGGCGCGGGCCGTTGCCCCTGGCGTCGCCCAGGCGCGTGGGCGGCACCTGCTTTTTCTCGAGAACCAGCTCGGCGTCCCACTCGAGCTCGTCGCCCAGCAGCTGCTGCATCCAGCGCTGCAGCACGGGGCGCGCATTGCCCACCTCGGGAAGAGGCAGGAACATGCGGTACTGCGCGAACGTGAGCGGCCCGATGTGCAGGCGCACGCGGTGCTGGCGGTCCCACGCGCGGGTGCCGAGCATCGCGCCCATGCCCATCGAGCGCGAGCTCTCGCCCTGCCCCAGCCGCGTGAGTTCGCCGGCCGGCAGGCGCATCCAGTGGCCGACCCAGCGCTCCAGCGTCACGGGCACGCCGAAGTAGTGGCACAGCACCGACTCCACGCTCTCCACGTTGTGCACGCGGCGCGCGAGCCAGCCCGAGAAATGCAGCCGCGCGTCGTCATGGATTTCGTCGCGCCCCGTGCGCCCCGGCGTGCCGATGCCGACCAGCGCCCCCACCTGCAGGCGAAAGCGGTCTTCGCCCGGACGGTCGAGCGCCACGGCGGGCCGCGACTGCGCCCACGCGCGGTAGAAATGCAGCGAGAAGCGGTGCGAAAAGCTGTCGAGGAACGCGAGCCAGGTCGGGTCGCCATGGTTCAGGCTGCGCTCGCGGATGAAGTCGCTCAGGTGCACCGGCAACGGCCCGTTGGGGCCGATGTAGCCGAAGAACTGCTGGCGCAGGCGCGGCGGCGAATGCGCGGTGGCGGGCTCGAAGCGGCTGAAGCTCGCGGGCGCGAACGACAGCGACGGCTCCTGCCCCACGCGCACCGGCTCGGCGCCGGGCAGCAGCGCGCGGCCCCAGCGCGGCGTGGTGGCCGCGACCGACTCCAGCCGGCGCATCACCGCGAAATAGTCGAAAGCCCACGGCTTGGCCGACCACTCGCGCAGCGCGTTGTCGACACGGGTGCTCACAGAATCTGGCGCGTCCCGCACAGCGGCCTCCAGCGCATGGTCTCGCCCTTGCCCGCGATGCGCAGCACGGTCTCGACGAAATGGTTCACCTCGACATGGCGCGCGAGAAAGCGCGCGAGCACGGCGCCGAACAGGAACACGCTGTGGCCGTGGAAGGCGTCCTTGTCGACTTCGAGCGTCACCTCGAGCCCGCGCCCGAACGCGATCGGCCCCTTGAGCGGCAGGCGCCGCGCCACGGGCTTGCTCTTCACCGACAAGAGGCCGCGCACCTGCCCCTGGCGCATCTCGTCGGCATGCACCGCATAGAGCATCAGCGTTTCGCGCAGCGCGGCGGCGCCCTGCTCCGGCGTGCTGTCGGACAGCGACAGGTAGTTGAGCGCCAGGTGATCGACCACGCGCCAACCCAGCCCCTGGCTCACCACCGGCGACACCGGCCGCGAGGGCCCGCGCACCATGCGCACGCGCTGCACGGGGAAGGAGTCGACGCAGTCGAAGTCGTTGTCGCGGCCCAGCGGCATCAGCAGCGGCAGGTCGCGGTTGGTGCACAGCGCCGTCACCGCGAGCTGCCGCAGCGCGGCCGAGTACGGCGCCTGCTGCGGGTCGACGATCTGCATGTAGACCTCGGAGCCGATGTGGCTGCTGCGGTTGCCCTCGGTGCGCTGGCGCACCGACAGCATGCGCGGCTCGCGCGTGGTCGTGAAGTAGGCGGGGTGGCTGATCCGGCTGCCGTGAAAGGCCGAGTAGAACGGGCGAAACGGCTGCTCGGCCGCCGCCGCGTCGACCCCGGGCGCGCCATGGCCGATGACCTCGGTCACGGTGTGCACTTCGAAGTCCTGCGGGCGTGTGCGGTCGGGCACCAGGTGAAACTGGCTCACGCCTTCGGTCAGCGCCACGCGGTCCAGCCGCTTGGTGAACAGGTTGACGGCGGGCACGCAGTGCAGCTGCACGTTGTCGGCGCTCACGAGCTTTTCGAGTGCCGCGTCGCCGCGCGAGAACAGCAGCACGATCTCGACATCGGCCACGGGCATCGCGGCCAGCAGCGCCTTCAGGCCGCCGATGCGCGCGAACTGGAAGCGCTGCGGAAACGCGAAGTACTCCTGCAGCAGCCGGAAGCCCGAGAAGCCCGTGGCGGTGGCGGGCAGCAGCGCCTCGTCTTCCTCGAAGCCGACCGCGCCGATGGCACTGGCCGGCAGGCTCCGCGCCGTGCCCTGCAACGCACCGGCCGGCGACAGCGGCCGCACCAGCACGCCGACGGGCTGGCCCAGCGCGCATTCGTGCAGTTGCCAGGCCACGTCTTCCGCGCCGCCGAAATGCAGCACGAGCTCGTCGAGCGCGATCTGGTCGAAGTGGAGCCCGGCCGTCGCGTGCAGCGCAATGCGCAGGCCGCCGCGAATGGCGCGCGACTGCGGGTGCGTGTTCAGCGGCAGGTCGGGCGCGTAGGTGAAGTACTGCGCGCGCTGCACCTCGACGGGCCACACGCGCAGCGCGCTGGCCGTGCGGAACTCGCAGTGCGTGTTCTGCCCCACGGCCTGCCGCGCGCGCAGGCCGCTGCCGCGCGGCAAGGCCGGGCCGGTCGCAAGGTTGGCATCGTCGGGGTCGGGCACGAAGGACACGACCACCATCGCCGGCGTCGGCGCCAGGAAGTGCGGGTAGACGATGTCGAGCAGGTGGCCGGTGAAGCGCGGGTATTCGGCGTCGAGCTTCAGGCCCACGCGCGCCGACAGGAAAGCCGTGGCCTCGATGAGCCGCTCCACATACGGGTCGGCCACCTCCTGCCCCTCGATGCCCAGGCGGTGCGCGATCTTCGGGAACGCACGCGCGAACTCCGAGGCGCTTTCGCGGAAGTAGCGCAGCTCCTGTTCATACAGGCTCAGCAGCCGAGGGTCCATGGGCGGACTTACCTTGGGTTTTGCGCCATGTCCACGATCTCTATGCGGCCCTCTTCCAGGTCTACGCGGCTTCGCATCAGGAACTCCAGGGGCACCGGCTGCGCCCACAGCATGCCGCGTATCTGCAGGCCGATGCTGTTGTGGGAGTCCAGGGCGGGGCCTTCCATGACGAGTTCAACTTCGAGAGTGCGGGACAAAATGCGCGGCTCGAACTGCAGGATTGCGTTCTTCAAAGCCTGTTCCATGCTGACACGCTGCACCGACGAGGTGAACTGGCCAGACAGCATAGGCAATCCGTAATTGATGACCGAGCGCGCCACGTTGGGGTACTGCCTGTCGTCCATGGCAAGGCCGTGGCCCGTGGCATTGAAGAGCCAACCGAGGTCGCGCAGCACGGCCTGGCGCAGCGCCTGCTTGGTCAGCGTGCGCTTCTCGTCGCTCTCGCGTTTCTCGTCGGGCGCGTGGTCGACGAGGCGGTCCAGCAGAGAGGGTTGCAGGCGCTCCTGCGCGGTGAGTTCAGCCATCGGCGTTGCCCGGTTCTTCTTGCGATTCGGCTTGCGGCGTGAAGAGAATTTCGCGCACGTCCATCAGCGCGTACTCGCCCGCGTCGCTGCCCAGCACGCGCTGGCCGTGGCCGGCCCAGACCTCGGGGCGCAGCTCGCGCCACTCGGTCTTGCGCGCGAGAAGCAGTTCGCCGTCCGCGACTTTCTCGGTGCCTTCGTAGCGCGTGGGAATCAGCGCAAGGGTTTCGCCGCCGTTCTCGAACTGCAGGTGCGCGGGCATCCACACGCAGTCGCGCAGGTCTTCGGGCGGCTCGATCTTGATGTGCGCCAGGCGCGCGTACGGAATCCAGTAGTACTTGCCGTTGACGAAGGCCTCCAGCACCGGGCCCAGGCGCATGTCGGCATCGGCCAGCCACTCGAAGGGCGTGCCGTCGATGGTGCCGCCGATGGCGGGTGCGCCGTCGAAGGCGCGCTGGCGCAGGTCTTCGGCCAGCGCGGTTTCGCCGCGGCCCTGGCGCAGCAGCGACTCGATGAGCAGCGCCAGCCACGCGTCGGGCTGGCCGAAGATCATCGGCGTGCGCGCGCCCGCGAACACCTCGGCGCGCAGGCCCTCGCAGCGCACGGCGTCGCCGTAGACCTGCTTCATGGGCACGGCCAGCGCGTCGAGTTCGGCGGCCACGGTGAGCTGGTTGAGCGCGCGCTCCCACTGGCCGAGCACGCACAGCAGCTGCGCCATGAACACGCGGTGCTTGCTGTCGGCGGGCTTGGCGCGCACGTCGTCGGTCAGCGCCTTGAGGGCGGCGGCCGGGTCGGCGGCCTTGAGAAATTCGGCGGCGGTCGTCATGGGGTGCGGCTCCTTGGGGCGGATGAAACGGACGTGACCGCGCTCAGGCGCGGGTGAACTGGCATTCGCGCACCGCGCCGCGCGCGCCCGTGGTCTTCTGCGGCGCGGAGCGCACTTTCACCGTGCGGTAGCTGATGGAGATCAGCTCCGAAGGCTCGCCCCAGTGGCCGCCCGAGCTGAGCACCAGCCGGCAGATGCGTGCGTTCTCCAGCACCAGCTCGAAGGTCGATTGCGCGTCGGGCGAGCGCTGGTCGCCGCCGGCCTTGAACGCGCTGATGACGACCTTCAGGTCTTTCTCCTGCGCGCGCAGCAGGCTTGCAAGGGTGGCGGTGGCCGCGTCGCTGCGGCGCGCGACGATCAGGTTGTTGGGCACCACCTGGTTCTGCGCCGACGACTCGGGCACCTGCACCGACCAGTAGTAGCCGCCGATGCCCAGGCGCGCCTTGCCGTCGTCGAAGCTGCGGTCGAGCTCGCCCTCCACGGGCGAGCCCTTGTTCTCGATCATCATGACCAGGTCGGTGTCGGCCGAGCCGGTGCCGATCAGTTCGTAGACTGGCGGGCGTCTTCTGGGCTCCAGGAGCCGTCGTCTATGGATGCCATGTCACCTCCGGGTGCTGAAAAAAAGATGGAACCGCCGTCATGGCCGCGCCCCGCCGCCGGTGGCGTTGCCGCGCAGCAGCGCCGCGAACACCTGCCGCTCGCCGCTGCCGG
>NZ_MOWM01000208.1 GCF_016082275.1 Variovorax sp. E3 | reverse complement strand
CCGCGCAAGGCGGCTCGGCCCCGCGCCTGCGCTGGGCCCAGCTGGTGCTGCTGCACCGCGTGCTGCCGCGCGACCCGCTCTCGCCCGACGCGATGCCCGCGGACTGGAACGACGCCACCGCGGCGCGCCCCGCCCCGGCCATCGCCTGAGCTGCCTTTTCACCTCACACACAAGAACTGGAGACATCCCTTGAAACGCCTCACCATCCTGTTGGCCGCCTGCGCCACGCTCGCGGCCGTCGCACCTGTTGCACAGGCCGCCGACGCCTTCCCCACCAAGCCCCTGACGCTGGTCGTGCCCTTCCCGCCCGGCGGCCCCACCGACGCCATGGCGCGCACGCTCGCCGCCGAGATGAAGGACCGTCTCGGCCAACCCATGATCGTGGAGAACCGCGCGGGCGCCGGCGGCAACATCGGCGCCGAATACGTCGCGCGCGCCGAAGCCGACGGCCACACCTTGATGTTCGGCACCTCGGGCCCGCTGGCCATCAACAAGAGCCTGTACCGCAAGATCAACTACGACCCGGTCAAGAGCTTCGCCCCGGTGATCCAGGTCGGCTACCTGCCCAACATCCTGGTGGTGAACCCCGCGCTGCCCGTGAAGACCGTGCCCGAGCTCGTCGCCTACGCCAAGGCCAACCCCGGCAAGCTGAGCTATGCATCATCGGGCAACGGCGCGTCGTCGCACCTGGCGGGCGTGCTGTTCAACTCCGTGGCCGGCACCGACCTGCAGCACATTCCGTACAAGGGCACGGGCCCCGCGCTCAACGACCTGCTGGGCAACCAGGTCAGCATGACCTTCACCGACATCCTCACCGCGCTGCCCTACGTCAAGGCCGGCAAGCTGCGCGCGCTGGGCGTGGCCACCTCGGCCCGCTCGCAGGCGCTGCCCGACGTGCCGACCATCGCCGAGCAGGGCTACAAGGGCTATGACGTGAGCGTGTTCTTCGGCATCGTGGCCCCGGCCGGCACGCCCGCCGATCGCGTGACCAAGCTCAACCACGCCTTTGCCGAAGTGCTCAACTCGCCCAAGGTCAAGCAGATGTTCGCGGCGCAAGGGCTCGAAGCCTCGGCCGACACGTCGCCGCAGAAGCTCGGGCAGTTCATCGCCAACGAGTCGGTCAAGTGGCAGGACGTGGTGAAGAAGTCGGGCGCTCAACTCGATTGATTTGACGCCGCTGTTCGTTCGGGGCGCGCTCCCCGAATAAACCAACGCCTAGAGAACACGGAACATCGAAATGACATCAGCCCCCCAAGGCGCCCTCGCGGGCATTCGCGTCCTGGACATCTCGCGCATCCTCGGCGGCCCCTACTGCGGCCAGATCCTCGGTGACCACGGCGCCGACGTGCTCAAGGTCGAGCCGCCGCAGGGCGACGACACGCGCACCTGGGGCCCGCCGTTCAAGGAAGGCGTGGCCTCCTACTACCACGGGCTCAACCGCAACAAGCGCGTGCAGCACCTGGACTTCTCGACCGACGAAGGCCGCGAGGCACTGCTCGCGCTGGTGGCCGAGGCCGACGTGCTCATCGAGAACTTCAAGACCGGCACCATGGAACGCTGGGGCATCGGCTACGAGACGCTGTCGCAACGCTTCCCCCGCCTCGTGTGGTGCCGCGTGTCCGGCTTCGGCGCCGACGGCCCGCTCGGCGCGCTGCCCGGCTACGACGCCGCCGTGCAGGCCATGACCGGCATCATGAGCGTCAACGGCGAAGCCGAAGGCGGCCCGCTGCGCGTGGGGCTGCCCGTGGTCGACATGGTGACCGGGCTCAACGCCGTCATCGGCGTGCTGCTCGCGCTGCAGGAACGCAACCGCAGCGGACGCGGGCAGTTCGTGGAAGCCGCGCTGTACGACAGCGGCCTGTCGCTGCTGCACCCGCACGCGGCCAACTGGTTCATGGACGGCACCGCGCCGCGCCGCACCGGCAACGCGCACCCCAACATCTACCCCTACGACGCGCTGGCCACCGGCACCGACCCCGTGTTCGTGGCCGTGGGCAACGACCGGCAGTTCGCGAGCCTGTGCCGCTGCATCGGCTTGCCCGCGCTGTCGGACGATCCGCTCTACCGCACGGCCGGCGCGCGCTCGGTACACCGCGACGGGCTCAAGCAGCAACTCGAGGCTGCCATGGCCGCCTTCGACGGGCGCGTGCTGGTCGAACAGCTCATGGCCGCCGGCGTGCCCGCCGCGCCCGTGCTGCCGGTCGATGCCGCGCTGCAGCACCCGCACACGCTGCACCGCGAAATGGTGGTCGAGATGCCCGGCGGCTACCGCGGCATCGGCGCGCCCGTGAAGCTGAGCCGCACGCCGGCCAGCTACCGGCACGCGCCGCTCACGCCGGGCGACGCCTTCCTGCCGAAGGAAGACTGAGCTTCAGCGCAGCACCGGGCGCCCGCGCCCGATGCCGTAGTACGCGATGCCCGCGGCCTCGGCCTGCGCGGCGTCGTAGACATTGCGGCCGTCGAAGATCGCGGGCGTGCGCAGCGCCTGCGCGATGCGCGCGAGCGGCACCTCGCGGAACGCGGGCCACTCGGTCACCAGCGCCAGCACGTCGGCGCCCTGCAGCGCCTCTTCGGCCGAGGCGCACCATTGCACGTCGTCGCGCTCGCCGACGAGGGCGCGCGCATTCGCCATCGCGGCCGGGTCGTGCACCCGCACGCGCGCGCCGGCGGCCCATAGCCGCTCCAGCAGCACGAGGCTGGGCGCATCGCGCATGTCGTCGGTGTCGGGCTTGAAGGCCAGGCCCCACACGGCAACGGTCTTGCCCGCGATGCGGCCTCGAAGTGGTGCGTCATCAGGTCGAACAGCCGGCCCTTCTGTTCGTGGTTGGCGGCCTCGACCGCCGAGAGAATGCGCAGCGCGTGGCCGTCGCGCCCGGCCATGCGCGTCAGCGCGCGCACGTCTTTCGCGAGACACGAGCCGCCATAGCCCGCGCCGGCCTGCAAAAAGTCGGGGCCGATGCGCCGGTCGGCGCCGATACCGCGCCGCACCATCTCGATGTCGGCGCCCGCATGCTCGGCCACGCGCGCCATCTCGTTCATGAAGCTGATGCGGGTGGCGAGCATCGCGTTGGCCGCGTACTTGGTGAGCTCGGCCGAGCGGCGGTCCATCACCAGCAGTTTTCCGGGCTCGCTCACGAAGGGCTGATAAAGACGCGTCAGCAGCTCGACGGCCCACGGGTCTTGCGAGCCGATCACCACGCGGTCGGGCCGGCGGCAGTCGCGCACGGCCGCGCCTTCGCGCAGGAACTCGGGGTTGGCCGCCACCGCGATGCGAAGCGACGCGCCACGCTGCGCAAGCTCGCCGTGCAGCACGGCCTCGACCTGGTCGGCGGTGCCCACCGGCGCGGTCGACTTGCACACCACCAGCGCCTCGCGCTCGCGGTGCCGCCCGATGCCGGCGGCCACCGCCATCACGTGCCGCAGGTCGACACGGCCTTCGGCATCGGCCGGCGTGTTGACCACGATGAACAGCACGTCGCCGTGCTGGCACGCGGCCAACGGGTCGGCGGTGAAGCGCAGCGTGCCGGCGGCCAGGCCGGTGGCCACCAGCGCGTCCAGGTCCGGTTCGTGCAAGGGCATGAGGCCGCGCTGCAGGCCCTCGATGCGCGCCAGGTCGGCGTCGGCGCACAGCACCTCGTGCCCGGCCTCGGCCAGGCAGGCCGCGAAGCTCAGGCCCACGTAGCCGGCGCCGAAGATGCTGACTTTCATGGGCGGCCCGATGACGCCCGGCACTGGTGGACGGCGCGGTTGTGCGATAAAAGCAGGATGGATTCTTTCAAAACCGTGTCCGGACAGGAAAATTCGATGATGCCCGATCAAGTTGCCGCGCGTTGCGCGCTGGTCCTGGAGACCAACAACCTGCGCGGCGGAGCGGATGCCGAGGCAAAGGCCAGCACCAGCCTGCAGCGCCTGGTGGCCCTGCTCGCGAAACAGAAACTGCCGCTCACGGCGCTCGCGCAGGTGGTTGTCACGCACGACGGGCTGAGCCCCGCCACCTGCGACGCGGTGAGCGCGCTCGCGGGCCGCCCGGTCGACTTCGTGCGCATCGATGCGGCCACCGGCTACTACGACGCCAAGAACGTGGGCTTCGCGGCCACCGATGCGCAGCGCTGCACGCACGTGGTGTTCGCCGACGCCGACTGCCTGCCCGACGACGACTGGCTGCTGCAGATGCTGCTGCCGTTCACGCAAGGCGCCGATGCGCCCGCCGTGGTGGCCGGTCGCACCAGCTACGCGGCCAACGTGGTCGGCACCGCGCTGACCACCATCGACTTCATGTACTTCCCCAACGCCGACCACGACGGCGCCACGAGCAACTTCTACGCAAACAACGTGGCCTTCCGCCGCGAGGTGTTCGAGCAGCACAGCTACCAGGCGCTGGACGGCGTGTACCGCGCGCACTGCCAGGTGCTGGGCATGCGGCTGAAGGCGGCGGGCGTGCCGATCCACTACGCGGCACAGGCCCACACCGAACACCGCCTGCCCGACACGCGCCTCGAAGCGCTCAAGCTGCGCTGGATGCGCGGGCAAGACACCTACTCGCTCACGCCGCACCTGCTGCGCAGCTACGTGTCGTCGCGCTGGCAGTGGCTGGCCAAAAGCGGCCCCATCGGCCCGCTGTGCGTGCTGTTCACGCGGCTGGGCTTCAGCATCAAGGCGCTGAACCATCAAGACCTGCCGCCGCTGCGCGGCCTGCGATGGCTCGGGGGCGTGGCGCTGATCCTGGGCTTCTCGGCGGTCGACATGCTGGGCGCGTTCGCGCGCGGCATCGGCTGGCACACCACGGGGCGCACCAACGCCGATGCGCAGGCGCTGTCCTATCACCGGCCCTGAACGCCGCACCTCGCACGAACAACGACAACAACAAGAAACCATGCCCATCCGCTCTTCGCTTTTCGTTCGCCGCGCCACGCTCGGCCTTGCGCTCGCGGGCGCCTTCACGCTGGCCGGCGCGGCCGACTTCACCGGCCGCGGCGTCTTCAACTTCAAGTCCGACACCGGCTGCCCCTTCGCCGCGCTGGCCGGCACGGGCAACGACTGCAACCGCCTCGCGCTCGACGACCCCGACACGCGCGCCGCGCTCGACAGCGCCACGCACACCATCCGCTTCACCAACACGCGCGACTACGCCGAGAAGACCATCGTCGGCGACGTGCTGCTCCAAGGCTCCGGCCAGGCGCGCAACGGCGGCCAGCGCGTGCCGCTGACCTTCCATGCGCTCCTGAGCCGCTCGGGCAGCGACTGGTCGGTGAGCAGCCATGCGCACGCGCCCGTGGGCGACGAGTTCAGCGACATCCGCATCGACCCCTACCAGGTGGTGGTCAGCGACGCCGGCACCGACCGCGTGCTGCTCACGCCCGCGCAGGTCGGCGAAGCGCTGACCAGGCCTTCGCTGACCGCGCGGCTCGCGAACGTGCTGGTGCAGGTGGAAGACAACCGCACCAACGGCGCGAAGGACGCAGACATCACCATCGGCCTGGGGCTGAGCAAGGCCTCGAAGTCGGTGGCACGCGCGCGCTTCCATGCACCGGGCGCCAAGGGCCAGCAACTCGCCGACGCGATGCAGCAGGGCAACTGGACGCTGGAGCTGCAGGCACTGAGCGGCAAGATCCCGCGCCAGGTGGTGCAGCGCGACCTCTTCCTGTATGGGCTCGAAACGCAGTCGCTGCTGCAACCGCTGCTGCAGCGCGGCTTCCACAAGAACGAGAAGCTGGTGCTGGGCGCCGCCAACGGCAAGGGCTATGTGCGCTACGACGGCCAGCAGCGCGAATTCGCCGGCGCCGACGCGGCCGCGCGTGCGTTCCTGCAAGACAGCTTCATCGGCCTCGTGCTGGGCTGGCAGCAACAGCAGGCATCCGCGGCCGCCCCGGTGCAGGCCGCGAAAGCAAAGGCCAATGGCCGCTGACCTGTCCTGCGCTGTCGCGGCGGCCGGGTTCGACTGCCTCGCGCCGCCGCAACTGCGCGGCTGGCCCGCGCTGCAGGCGCGCCTCGTGCATCACATCAAGCGCGCGGCGCTGCGGCAATTGCACGCGAGCAATGCGGGCGAGATGCTGCTGCTGCGCTTCTACCTCGTGGGCGAGGAGTCGTCCGAGCAGGCGCTGCAGCGCGAGCTGCGCATCGACCCGCCCGAGTGGCTTGCACGCCAGCTCGACCAGCACCTGGCCGACGAGCAATTGCACGCGCGCCTGTTCGCCGAGGCCATCGTCCAGCGCGGCGGCAGCGCACAGGCGGCCGCCTCGCCCGAAGAAGCACCCCGGCCCGACTGGTTCAGCCGCCGCAAGCTCGCGCGCTGGCAGCAGCTGATTCGCCGCCACGCGCCGCACTTCGCGCACGGCGGGCTGGTGCCGGCCTATGCCATCGGCCTGAGCGCGGAGCAGATGGCCTCGCGCATCCTGCAGCGCCACTGCGCGCTGATCGGCCCGGCGCATGCGCTGCACCCGCTGCTGACGCGCGTGCTGGCCGACGAAGACCGTCACATCCGCCTGTGCAGCCACACGCTGCAGCGCTGCGTGGCGCCGCACGAGCAGGCGCGGCTCGCGCGGCTGATGCGCGAGGTGCGCGACACCGAGCGCGGCTTCGGCATCACCGGCGCGGCCGGCATGTGGCTGGCGGGCGTGGCGCTGCGGCTGCGCCCCGGCGTCAGGCGGCCGGTGCACGCCTGAGCGATGCCGCAGCGCATCCTCTACCTCGCGACCGCGGACGCGCGCGGCCACCTGATGCGCGCGCAGTTGCTCACGCACGCGCTACGCGAAGCCGGCGCGCAGGTGCAGGTGCTCACCACGTCGGACGAAGGCGCGCGCTTCCTGGCCGGCTTCGGCATCGACGCGCCCGTGCTGTCGCGCCACTACGCGGTGCAGTTCGACACCGAGCAGAACATGCTGCGCCGCGAGACCGACCGCAACGTGGCGCACTACATGTTCCGCCCCGAACGCATGCTGCGCGACGTGCTGCGGCTGCGCCGCCGGTTCGCGGGCGCCGACCTGGTGGTGAACGACTCGTTCCACCCCGCGCTGCTGCTCATGGGCTGGCTGCCGTTCTGGCGGCGCAAGGTGGTGCACGTGTACGGCGCGAGCCTGCGGCATGCGCTGGAGACCAATTTCAAGGGCCGCATGCCGGGCCCCGTCGCCAAGGTGTTCGGCGGCATCGTGGCGTGGCAGATCGACCGCAGCCGCGCGCGCATCGCGCATGACTTCGCCTACGGCGAGCCGCAGCACGACGGGCGCGGCGGCCACCGGTTGGCCACCCCCGTCGCGGTGGTCGATGCGGTGGCGCACGCCGATGCCTCGCAGCGCGTTGCGGCGGTCTACCTGAACCCGCACTTCGAAGCACCCGCGCTGGCCGACGGGCTGGAGCAGGGCCTGGCCGACGCCGGCCTGCCCGCGCACCTGGTCGGCGAGGGCTATGTCCACCGGCCGCACTGGCATGCGCGCGACGAGCACTGGATCGAAACCGCCGCGCGCAGCGCCTTCATCGTTTCCGCGCCGGGCATGGCGGCGCTGTCGATCGCGGCGGTCTACCGCAAGCCGATCCTGCTGCTGCTGACGGACCAGCCCGAACAGGCGATCAACGCGGGCCGCGCGGCGCAGCTCGGGCTGAACCACCGCGTGGTGGTGTGGCGCGGCGATGCGCAGAAGTTCGCGCGGGCCGTGACCACGGCGGCCGGCGAGTTGCTGGCGTCGTCCAGCGGCGACGCGGACGCGGCGCAAGGCCGGCAGGCCGCCATCGACAGGCGGCAGCACTGGGTCGCGTTGCTGCTGCGCCTCGCGGCGCCGGCGGTCAGCCCGGCCCCGTGAGCCCGCGCGCCGAATCGACCAGCGCCCGGAACACGCGGGCGGCGGCGCGCAGCGGGTGCATCTCGGCCCATCGCATCGACGCGGCTTTCGGCGGCGCCGAGATCACGCCGCGGCCCATGCGCAGAGACACCTCCAGCCGCTTGACCGTGAAGCTCGGGCGGGCCAGCGGCCGGCGCAACCCGCCACGGCCGGCGTCCGCCACCACGAACTGCAGCACCAGGCACTTGCGCCCCGCCGTGGGCTCGATGTCGAACACCAGGCTGCGCCGCCGCGCGCCCGTGACGCGCTGCGCCGGCAGCACCACGCCGTCGAACATGGCGTGCACGCTCGTCGCCTTGGCGTTGCTGCGGTAGTCGACGCGCACCTCGATGCGGTGCGGCCGCTGGTGCGACAGCGTCGGTGCCTGCGGCTGCATGAGCGGGGGCAGCGGAATCACCAGGCAGGCCAGCTCGCCCTCGCTGCGCGCGCCCTCGCGGTCGAAGCCCGCCCAGCCGTGGCTGAGCCAGCCCGCCGCCGGGCTGCCGGGGTGGAACATGTAGGGGCGGCCCAGCTGCAGCTCGGACACTTCGGGCAGGCCGGGGCTGCGCGGATCGAAGCCCCAGCGCAGCGCGAAGGTCTGCTCGATGGCGGCGGCGGGCCAGTCCGCCGCGCGGGGCATGGCGTGCGCCACGTGATCATCATGGGCGCCGCAGGCGGCGGCCATGAAATCCATCGCGCCCAGCCCGGCGCCGATCGGTATCCAGGCCGAGCACTGCGACGGCAGTTGCGCCGGCGCATTGCGGTCGGCCGCGATCAGCGCGTGGGCGGACTTGCGAAAGTAGCGCGCCTCGGACAGCACGCTCGAGGACAGCGCCGATACGAAATGCACGTTGGGCGCCGACAGCAGCGCGTAGGTGTTCTGCTGGGTCCACGCCACGTTGGGAATGGCCCGTGCGATGGGCGCCAGGTCGTGCAGCGCGGGCTCGTAGGGGTGCGGCTTGACGACCAGCAGGTCGACGCCGCGCGCCAGCTCGCGCAGCGGCGCGATCACGCCGGCCGGGTGCATGTTGCGCCCGCCGCTGACCAGCGACAGGTCGACCAGGCTCTGGCCGAAGAACAGGCCCACGCGCAGGCGCGGGTCGAACAGCGAGGCGGCGCCGCGCCGCGCGAAGTAGCCCTTGAGCACGCTCGCGTGGTTCCAGAACAGCTCTTCGTCCACGCGGCGCGCGCGCAGCGCGGCCTCGATGGCGGGGTCGTTGGTGCGGGCGCAGAAATGCAGGTGCTCGGTGAAGCGGCGCGGGTCGATCTCGATGTCCAGGTAGCTGGCGCCGCCCCGGTGAATGCAGTGCTGCAGCGCGGGCGTCAGGCCCCAGCCGATGACGAGGCAGCCGGGGTCGAACACGGGCAGGCCGTCGCGCCCCACCAGCGGCACCAGGTCGGCCACGCAGGCGCGGGCCCAGCCGGCCGGCGTGCAGGGCAACTCGAGCCGGGCCATGAGCCGCGCGACGTCGATGCGCCCACCGTCGGACAGCGGCGCGATCTCGCGCACCGGCAGGCCCAGGCGCCCCAGCACGGAGTCGAAGAAGCCTCGCAGGAATCGCCGGTTCGCGACGTGGTACGTGAGACCGTTGGCGGCGGAACGAAAGAAATCGTCCGCAAGAATGACGTGATGGAACCGGCGAGTTGTCATCGGTTTCGGGAGGACCGGCCTGCCCGTTGCACACCGTCCCGCCGACCTTTCCTGAGCGATGCGTCAATCTAGGCAGCCACTCTTAGCCAGGAATGAGGAGCGCGGCGCACCCGCGCAAAGTTGCCGTAAAGGCCCGGGCGCTCAGTCCAGCGACAGGTTGAGGTCGCGGATCAGCGGGTGCCAGCGCGCCGACTCGCCCTGCAGCAGCGCCGCGAACTGCGCGGGCGCGTCGCCCACGGGCTCGACGCCGAACTCGGCGAGCTTGCGCAGCACCACCGGGTTGTGGATGGCGCTGGCCACCGACTGCTGCAGCCGCATGACCACCTCGCCCGGCGTGTTCGCGGGCACCACCAGCCCCATGAGCGAGGCGGCCTCGCGCGCGGCATGCCCAGCTCGGCGAAGGTGGGCACGGCCGGCAGCTGCGCCAGGCGCCGGGGGTGGGCCACCGCCAGCGCGCGCAGCTTGCCGCTCTGGATGAAGCGGCGGGCCGCGGCCAGGTCGCACATCATCACCGGCAACTGGCCGCCGGCCACGTCGGCCAGCGCGGGCGCGGCGCCGCGGTAGGGCACATGCACCATCTCCAGCCCGGCCTCGCGTTCGAGCAGTTCCATCGCCAGGTGCTGCGGGCTGCCGGTGCCGGCCGAGGCGAAGCTGACCTTGCCGGGGAAGGCGCGCGCGTCCTCGATGAAGGCCCGCGCGTCTTTCTGGCCGCTGGACGGGCCGACCAGCAGCACCATCGGCAGCCGGCCCAGCAGGGTGACCGGCGCGAAGTCGCGCGAGGGGTTGTAGCTGAGGTTGCGGTACAGCGCGGGGTTGAACACCAGCGTGCCGTTGTCGGCCGACAGCAGCGTGTAGCCGTCGGCCGGGGCGCGCGCGACCTCGATGGCGCCCAGCGCGGTGTTGCCGCCGGCGCGGTTCTCGATGAACACGGGCTGGCCCGCGTCGACGGCCAGTTGCGTGCCGATGGTGCGCGCGACGATGTCGGCGCCGGCGCCCGCCGGGTACGGCACGATCCAGCGGATGGGCTTGGCGGGGTAGGTGAACTGCGCCTTCGCCGCGCGGGGCAGCGCCGTGGCCGCGAGGGCGGCCATGGCCAGGAGTTGCAGCAGAAGCGGTCGGCGGGTCGTCATGGGCGGGCGTCTCCGGCCCCCATGTTAGGCCGGGTCCGGGCCGCCCTGCTGGCTGCGAGGCCTTGGCCCCGGGGCGGCATCAGGGTGCTTCAGAGTGCTTCAGGGCGCGACGGGGTTGCCCGGCGTGCGGCCGGCGCGGCGGCGGCCGGCGGCGTGCGATACGAAACCCGCACCGCGGAAGATGGCGCCGCC
>NZ_MOWM01000207.1 GCF_016082275.1 Variovorax sp. E3 | reverse complement strand
CCTGGCGCGCGGCGCCGGAGGCGGCGGGCACCGTGGCAGGCACGGAGCCCGGCGCGCCGCTCGCGCTGTCGACCTTGATCCCGGGTTATGCGGCGGACAAGCCCGTCGCCGCCGACAGCGCATCGGTCGCCTTGCCGGCCGCGGCCGTCACCGCGGCTGCGGCCACCGCAGAGCCGCCGGCTCCCGCCAAGGAGCCGTCGTCGAAAAAGTGGTGGCTGTGGGGCGCTCTGGGGGCCGGCCTGCTGCTGCTGGCCGGCATGGCGTGGTCGCTGTTCGCGAGCCTGCGCAAGGACGGGGCCTCGGCGGATTGAAAAGCATCCGCCGGCCGGGCCCGGTCAGTTCGGGTTGTAGGTGTCCCGGAAGGTGAACCAGTTCGCGCCTGCGCCGTTGCGGCCAGCGTCAGCACGGTGCCGATCATCAGCACGTTGCCGATGGCCATGGCACCGGCGCCCGAGCCCAGCGAGCCCACGCCGATGACCACGGTTGCCACCAGCGCCACGGCGATGATGGCGAGCAGGAACACCCCGCACCAGACCAGCCCGAACAGCGCGTAGGCGCCGAAATTGCGAAACACCGCCACCAGGCTGAAGAAGATGCTCTTCACCGGCTCCACGCGGTGCCAGTGCACCAGCGCCGGCGCGTGCCACATGGCCAGCAGCAGCGGCAGCGTGAGCAGCGTCTGTACCAGGCTGGCCATCTGCACGCTGCTGTTGGCCATCAGCTCGGCCGTCAGCGGCTCGTTCAGGAAGTAGTTGCGCATGAACTGGCCGCCGTCGACCAACGCCGTCAGCACCACCGTCAGGCAGAAGTACACGGCCGAGATCACGCCGAGCACGGCCAGCGAGCGCCATTCGGTCTTCATGGCCTGCGCCACCGACAGGAACATGACCGCGCCGGTCGGCTTCCTCACGCCGCCCGCCGCGTCCTCGGGCACGCCGACGTCGCCACCGAGGCCGCGACCATGAAGCCCAGCGTCGAGAACGGCAGCATCATCATCGCGAGGAAGTTGCCGATCAGCGGCAGCTGGGAGATGGTGGAAATCAACGCCATGAACATGAAGAACAGGGAGATGAAGGCCAGCGGCTGCCGCCAGAAGTTCTTGAGTCCGAGGCGGACCCATTCGACGCCGGTTCGCGCCGGCACGAGGTTGAGTTTCATGTGTGAGGGTCAGGCCGCCATGGGCTCGAGCGCTTGAGCCATGGCATGCGGGTGGGTGGCGCGGTCGCGCAGCACGCGCTCGAAGTGCGTGGGGTCGTGGGGCTTGAGCATGCTCGCCTCGCGCGGCAGGTGGAAGTCCCAGAGGCGGGAGATCCAGAAGCGCAGCGCGGCGGCACGCAGCATCGCGGGCAGCAGCGCGCGCTCGGCCGCGTTCAGCGGGCGCACGGTTTCGTAGGCCGACAGCAGCGCGTCGGCGCGCCCGGCGTCGTGGCGGCCGGTGGGCAGGTCGATGGCCCAGTCGTTCAGGCACACGGCCAGGTCGAACAGCCAGGTGTCGGTGCCGGCGAAGTAGAAGTCGAACACGCCGGTCAGGCGCGGCGACGCGGCGTCTTCACCGGTCGCGAACATCACGTTGTCGCGGAACATGTCGGCGTGCACCGGCCCGCGCGGCAAGGCCGCATAGGCCGACGATTCGGCGACGTGGTTCTGGTAGGCCAGCTCGGCGCTCAGCAGGGCAGCTTGCGATTCCTCGATGTACGGCAGCACCACGGGCACCGTTTCGTTCCACCAGGGCAGGCCGCGCAGGTTCGGCTGGATGCGCGGATAGTCGCGCCCCGCCAGGTGCATGCGCGCCAGCATGGCGCCCAGTTCGGCGCAATGGGCGGCGCCGGGCGCCAGCTCGCTGCGGCCCGAGAGCTTCTGCACCACGGCGGCGGGCTTGCCGGCCACGGTGTGCAGCAGGTCGCAGGCAGCCTCGGCGGCGGGTGCGGGGGCCTGGCCCTTCCTGGCCGCTTTCTCGGGCGCGGGCGGGCCGGCCACGGGCGCGGGCACCGGCAGGCCGGCGGTCGCCAGGTGCTTCATCAGGCAAAGGTAGTACGGCAACTGCTCGGCGCTCAGGCGCTCGAACAGCGTCAGCACGAACTCGCCGGACTCGGTGGTCGCGAAGTAGTTGGTGTTTTCGATGCCGCCCTCGATGCCGCGCAGTTCGCGCAGCGGGCCCAGGCCCAGGCGTTGGACGAGCGCGTCTGCCTCGCCGAATCCGACTTCGGTAAAAACTGCCATGGCGGTGCTCAGCGCCGCGTTGCGGGGGATGTGGCGGAAACGAAGAAGCGCACGGTCAGAACTTCATCACGTTCCAGACGCGGGGGCCGTTGGCGCCCGTTTCCGAAGAGCCTTGGCGTCCCGTGGCCTGGTCGGCGGGGATCACTTCGTAGCCCGGCATGTTCGACTTGGGCTTGACGTTGATGCTCTGCGTGCGGCCGCCGTAGCGGACTTCGTCGACCGTGGCGGCGCTGTCTTCGGTGTGGAGGTTTTCCACCTTCTGGTTGCGTCGGCCTTCGGCGGGCGTTTGCTCCTGATTTTGTAGCGGCTGACCGGGAGCCGCCGCGGATGCGGGCGCGGGCTGCTGCGCGTGCACGGCGGCAAAGGGGGCTGCGAAAGCCAGCGCCAGCAGGATGCGGCGGGCGACCAGGAGTGTGGAGCTAGGCATGCGCTGATTGTAGGCGTGCGCCTGCAAGAGGGGTGTCGGTTTGCACCTCGTCCCGGTGTGGTTCCGCAGGCTGGGCCGGGCACGGCAAAATGCCTCGATGACCGACAAGAAAACGCTGCTGCTCGTGGATGGCTCGAGCTACCTCTACCGCGCCTTCCACGCCATGCCCGACCTGCGGGCCGTGCCCGGCGACCCCAAGAGCCCGGCCACCGGCGCCATCCGGGGAATGATCAACATGATGACCGCGCTGCGCCGCGAGGTGCGCGCCGACTACGCGGCCTGCATCTTCGACGCGCCCGGCAGGACCTTTCGCGACGACTGGTACCCCGAGTACAAGGCCAACCGCTCGCCCATGCCCGACGACCTGCGCAGCCAGATCGACCCCATCCACGAAGTGGTCCGGCTGCTCGGCTGGCCCGTGCTCAGCGTGCCCGACGTGGAGGCCGACGACGTCATCGGCACGCTCGCCAAGATCGCCGCCGCGCAGGGCGTCGAGGTCATCGTGTCCAGCGGCGACAAGGACCTGAGCCAGCTGGTCGACGAGCACATCACCATCATCGACACCATGAACGGCAAGCGGCGCGACGTGGCCGGCGTGACGGCCGAGTTCGGCGTGCCGCCCGACCTGATGATCGACTACCAGACGCTGGTGGGCGACACGGTCGACAACGTGCCCGGCGTGCCCAAGGTCGGCCCCAAGACGGCGGCCAAGTGGCTGCTCGAATACGGCTCGCTCGACGCGCTGGTGGCGCGCGCCGCCGAAGTGAAGGGCGCCGCCGGCGAGAACCTGCGCAACGCCCTGGACAAGCTGCCGCTGAGCAAGCGCCTGGTCACCATCCGCACCGACTGCGACCTCGAAGGCCACGTCAGCGGCCTGCCGTCGCTCGAAGCCCTGCCGGTCGGCGCGCCGCAAACGGCCGAGCTCAAGCCCTTCTACGAGAAGTTCGGCTTCAAGAGCCTGGTGAAGACGCTCGAGTCGCAGGAAGTGCCGCCCGAGCTGATCGAGGAAAGCCTCAAGAAGAAATCCGCCGCCAAGGTCGACAAGGACCAGAGCGGCCTGTTCGACGAGCCCTCCGAAATGGAAGCGCTCGAGGCCGCCGCGCCCGCGAGCAACCTCAAGTACGACACCATCACCACCTGGGAGCAGTTCGACGCCTGGCTCGCAAAGCTCGAGGCGGCCGAGCTCACCGCCATCGACACCGAGACCACCTCGCTCGACGAGATGGTTGCGCAGATCGTCGGCGTGAGCTTCAGCGTCACGCCGGGTGAAGCGGCCTACATTCCGCTCACGCACAACTACCCCGACGCGCCCGCGCAGTTGCCCATCGACGAAGTGCTTGCCAGGCTCAAGCCCTGGCTCGAGAACGCCGACAAGAAAAAGCTCGGCCAGCACATCAAGTACGACCGCCACGTGTTCGCCAACCACGGCATCGAGGTGCAGGGCTACGCGCACGACACCATGCTGCAGAGCTACGTGCTCGAAGTGCACAAGCCGCACGGCCTGTCGAGCCTGGCCGAGCGCCACCTGGGCCGCAGCGGCATCTCGTACGAAGACCTGTGCGGCAAGGGCGCGCACCAGATTCCGTTCAGCCAGGTCGACATCGCCAAGGCCGCCGAGTACTCGTGCGAGGACAGCGACCAGACGCTCGACGTGCACAACACGCTGTGGCCCCAGCTGGAGAAGAACGAGCAGCTGCGCTTCGTCTACCAGCTCGAAATGGATTCGAGCGAGGCGCTCTACCGCATCGAGCGCAACGGCGTGCTGATCGACGCGCCCACGCTGGCCGCGCAGAGCCACGAGCTCGGCACGCGCATCATGGCGCTCGAGCAGGAGGCCTACGACATCGCGGGCCAGCCCTTCAACCTGGGTTCGCCCAAGCAGATCGGCGAGATCTTCTTCACCAAGCTGGGCCTGCCCGTGGTCAAGAAGACGCCGAGCGGCGCGCCCAGCACCGACGAGGAAGTGCTCGAGAAACTGGCCGAAGACTACCCGCTGCCCGCCAAGATCCTGGAGCACCGGGGCCTCTCGAAGCTCAAGGGCACCTACACCGACAAGCTCGGCCAGCTCGCCAACCCGCGCACCGGCCGCGTGCACACGCACTACGCACAGGCCGTGGCCGTCACGGGTCGCCTGAGCAGCAACGACCCCAACCTGCAGAACATCCCGATCCGCACGCCCGAAGGCCGCCGCGTGCGTGAGGCCTTCGTGGCGCCGGCCGGCAGCGTGATCGCCAGCGCCGACTACTCGCAGATCGAGCTGCGCATCATGGCCCACATCAGCGGCGACGCATCGCTGCTGCGCGCCTTCACCGAGGGCATCGACGTGCACCGCGCCACGGCGGCCGAGGTGTTCGGCTCCACGCCCGACGAGGTGTCGAGCGAGCAGCGCCGCTACGCCAAAGTCATCAACTTCGGGCTGATCTACGGCATGAGCAGCTTCGGCCTGGCAAAGAACCTGGGCATCGAGACCAAGGCCGCGGCCTCGTACATCGAGCGCTACTTCGCGCGCTACCCGGGGGTGAAGGCCTACATGGACGAGACCAAGGCGCTCGCCAAGGAGCAGGGCTACGTGGAGACCGTGTTCGGCCGGCGCCTGTACCTGCCCGAGATCAACTCGCCCAACGGCCCGCGCCGCGGCGGCGCCGAGCGCGCGGCCATCAATGCGCCCATGCAGGGCACCGCGGCCGACCTCATCAAGCTCAGCATGGTGAAGGTACAGAACGTGCTTGACGAAGAAAAGCGCGGCACCAGGATGATCATGCAGGTGCACGACGAACTGGTGTTCGAGGTGCCCGAGGCGGAAGTCGAATGGGTGCGCACCGAAATCCCGCGCCTCATGGCCGGCGTGGCCGCGCTGAAGGTGCCGCTGCTCGCCGAAATCGGCGTCGGTCCCAACTGGGACAAGGCGCATTGAAGAACAACACAGACAGAACAGAAGAAGACATCTCCCCCATGAAATTTCCGCAACGCCAGTTCCTGCTCGCCGCCGTCTGCGCGGCCTTTGTCGGCTCCGCCTTCGCCGCGCCCGATGCCCGCATTGCCGCGCTCGCCGCCAAGGAAAAGCCCGCGCTGCTCGACACGCTCAAGGACCTGGTCTCCATCGAGTCGGGCAGCCGCGACCTCGACGGGCTCGAGAAAATCTCGAACCTCATTGCCGACAAGTTCAAGGCGCTGGGCGGCGAGGTCGAGCTGATCGACCCGAGCGCCGAGGCCTACCGCATGGAAGACACGCCCGAGAAAATGGGCCGCGTGGTGCGCGCCACCTTCAAGGGCACGGGCAAGAAGAAGATCCTGCTCATTGCGCACATGGACACGGTCTACACCATCGGCATGCTCAACAAGCAGCCGTTTCGCATCGACGGCGACAAGGCCTACGGCCTGGGCATCGCCGACGACAAGCAGGGCATCGCGGTCATCACGCACATCGTGTCGATGCTGCAGGCCATGAAGTTCAAGGAATACGGCACGCTCACCGTGCTGATCAACGGCGACGAAGAAATCAGCTCGCCCGGCGCGCGCGCGCTCATCACGCGCATGGGCGCCGAGCACGACGCCGTCATGTCCTTCGAAGGCGCCTACGTCAAGGAAGACAAGCTCTCGCTGGCCACGGCCGGCATTGCCTCGGTCACGCTGCACGTGGCGGGCAAGGCCTCGCACGCGGGCTCGGCGCCCGAGCTGGGCGTGAACGCGCTCTACGAGCTGTCGCACCAGATCCTGCAGATGCGCGACCTGTCCGACCCGGCCACGGGCCTGAAGATGAACTGGACCATCTCCAAGTCGGGCACCAACCGCAACGTGATTCCGGCCAGCGCCACCGCGGGCGCGACGTGCGCGTGCTCAAGGTCAGCGACTACGACCGCATCGAGCAGCAGGTGAACGAGCGCGTGAAGAAGCAGCTCATTCCCGAGGCCAAGGTCGAGCTGAAGTTCGAGCGCCGCCGTCCGCCGCTCGAAGCCACCGACGCCTCGCGCGCCATGGCCCGCCACGCGCAGCAGATCTACAAGGACGAGCTCGGCCTGCCGCTGGGCGCCGACGACAAGGCCGCCGGCGGCGGCACCGACGCGGCCTTCGCGGCACTGAAGACCAAGGCCCCCGTCATCGAGCGCTTCGGCCTGCAGGGCTTCGGCGCGCACTCGGCAGATGCCGAGTACGTGCTGGTTGACTCCATCGAGCCGCGCCTCTACTTGGGAACGCGCATGGTGATGGACATCGCGCGCGGCAAGACGGCTTCCGGCAACTGATTCGTCCCCGGCCATGCGCCTGCGCCACATCGAAGTCTTCAACGCGATCATGCTCACGGGCAGCGTGAGCGCGGCGGCGCGGCTCATCAACATCACGCAGCCGGCGGTCAGCCGCACCCTGCAGCATGCGGAGCTGCAGCTGGGTTTTCCGCTGTTCCAGCGCGCCAAGGGCCGGCTCACGCCGACCACCGAGGCGCTCACGCTGTACCCGCACATCGAGCGCCTGTTCGCGCAGCTCGACGAGGTGCAGCGGCTCGCCGCCAACCTGCGCACGGCGGGCGATTCGGGCGAGCTGCGCATCCTCAGCGTGCTGGCGCTGAGCTACGACATCCTGCCGCGCGCGCTCAAGGCTTTTCGCGAAAGGCATCCGGGCTATGCGATCACGGTGGAGTCGCTGCACTCGCCGCAGATCATGTCGGCGCTGCTGCTGCAGGAGGCCGACGTGGGCTTTGCGTTCAGCCCCGCCGTGCATCCCTCGCTCACGCAGGAGACGCTGGCCGACAGCCGCATGGTGTGCGTCGCGCCCAAGGGCATGCTGCCGCGCGCGCTGGTGCGCAACGGCTCGGTGGCGCTGCACGACCTGATCGACCGGCCGGTGATCGGCCTGGACAGCCGCGACCCCGTCGGCACCAGCCTGAGCCAGGCCTGCCGGCAGGCCGGCGTGGGCTTCCAGCAGGCGGTGGTGACGGTGCAGACGTATCACGCGGCGCTGGCCATGGCGCACCACGGCCTGGGCGTGGCGCTGATCGACGGCTGCACCGCGCGCTCGGCAGATGGTGGCAAGGTCGACGTGCTCACGCTGGAGCCGAACATTCCCGTGCCGATCCGCGCGCTGCGCTTTGCCGCGCGGCCCGACTCGGTAGCGGTGCGCGGCATCACGCGCTGCATGCGCGAGGCAATCGAGCAGACGGTGTAGGGGCAACGGGCGAAGGGTAGGGCGGCCCGGGCCATAATCCGGCGCCATGCACGCCCTTCGAACCTTCTGCTCGCTGCACCGACTGGTGCTCGCGTGGTTCATGGCGTCGTTGCTGATCGCGGTGGCTTCGCCCATCGTGCATCCGCAGGCGATGGAACTGGTGTGCTCCAGCGCGGGCACCATCAAGGTCATCGTGCAGGGCGAAGACGGTGCCGTCGAGCTGGGCACCGCCGCCATGGACTGCCCGCTGTGCATGGTCTCCGGTCCGCCGCCGGCAACGGCGCAACTGAAGCTGCCGACACCGCTGCCGCTCGGCCGCGCGCTGCAGTCCATTCCCGCCGCCCGCCTTGCGGCGGCCACGGCCTCGCCGCTCCCCGCGCGCGGGCCGCCGACGCTCTCCTGACACCGTTCCTTCCTTCACCCGGCGCTGCCGCCTGACCCGGCGCGGCGACGCGGTGAGCCTCCGGTCGTTGCGCGGCCGGCGCAGCCGTTCGGGCGCGCCGCCGCAAAGAGAGATTCCATGTCCCGTCGTTCCCCTTCCGTGGGCGGCGCTGCCTTGCGCCGCACGCTGCCGTCCCTTTCCGTTCCCTCCGCTTCCACGCTCGGGCTGCTGGCCTTGTTCGGCACCGCCTGCGCGCCGGCGTGGGCCCAACAACCGGCTGTGCATGCCTTGCCGCAGGTCGAGGTCGCCGACGATGCGCTCGCGCCCAACGGCCGGCTCGACCTCGACACGCCTTCCGACACCGCGAGCCGCCTCGGCCTCACGCCGCGCGAGACGCCCGCCTCGGTGACGGTGGTGAACCGCGCCGTCATCGACGCGCGCGGCGCGCAGAACACGCAGGAGATCCTGCGCGCCATTCCCGGCGTGACCGCGCACGACGCGCCGGGCAACATCGGCGTCAGCTATCGCGGCTTCGGCAGCAACTCCATCGCGCAGCTGTTCAACGGCATCAACGTGCAGTATTCGATCGCGGCCCGCCCGGTGGACAGCTGGATCTACGACCGCGTCGAGGCCATCGGCGGCCCGTCGAGCTTCCTGTTCGGCTCGGGCGCGCTGGGCGGCTCCATCAACTACATCACCAAGGTCGCGGAGCGCAGCGACTTCGCGGAGGCGCAATTGCGCCTGGGCACGCAGAACCTCAGGGAGGCGTCCTTCGGGCTCAACCGCCGCATCGCCGGCGACGGCGGCGCCGGCAGCCACTACGCGCGCATCGACGTGAACCGCCGCGAGGCCGACGGCTGGACCGACGGCACGCGCGGCAAGTCGACGCAACTGGCGGCCTCGCTGGTGTCGGACTTCGGCGGCGGCGTGAAACACACGCTGGCCTACGAGTACCAGGACGAGCAGGTCGACCGGCCCTACTGGGGAACGCCCGCGCTCAACCCCGTGGCGGGCACCCTGCGCATCGACCGCGCCACGCGCTTCAAGAACTACAACAGCGCCGACGGCATCTACGCGCAGCGCGTGCAGTGGCTGCGCTCGGTGACCGAGTGGCAGGCCAGCGACGCGCTGCAGTTCAAGAACACCTTCTACGCCTACGACGCCCTGCGCGACTACCGCAACGTCGAGAGCTACCGCTACAACGCCGCCAACACGGCGGTGATCCGCTCGGGCGCGCTGCTGCAGCGGCACGACCAGGACGTGGTCGGCAACCGCGTCGAAGGCGTCTACCGGGGCCAGCTCGGCGGCTGGAAAAGCGACTGGTCTTTCGGGCTGGACTTCAGCGTGAACCGGCAGACGCGCTTTCCCAACAGCCTGCCGGCGGTCGTGAGCACGGTGAACCCCTATGTGTTCACCACCGAGCAGTTCTTCGACGTGCGCGGCATGGTGCCGGGCTTTCGCCCCGACCGCAGCAACAAAGTCAGCACCACCGCGCTCTACCTGGAGAACCGCACCGCGCTGCAGCCGTCGCTGCACCTCGTGACGGCGCTGCGCCACGAGCGCATCGACCTCGACGTGGTGAACCGCCGCACGGTGGACGCGGCCAACCCCGCGAGCTTCCAGCGCGGCTACCAGCCCACGACCGGGCGCGTCGGCCTGGTGTGGGACTTCGCGCCCGGCGCCAACCTCTACGCGCAGTACGCCACGGCCGCCGACCCGCCCTCGGGCGTGCTCTCGACGGCTTCGTTCGCCGATGTGCGCAACAACAGCGAGCTGACCACGGGCCGGCAGATCGAGGTCGGCAGCAAGCTCGACTTCTGGCAGGGCAAGGGCACGGCCACGCTCGCGGCCTACAGCATCCGCCGCCGCAACATCGCGTCGCAAGACCCGAACAACAGCGCGCTCACGGTGCTCGTGGGCGAGCAGTCGTCCAAGGGTGTGGAGCTGGCAGTCGGGCTGCAGCCCACGCCGCAGTGGTCGCTGCAGGGCAACCTCGCGTACGTCGATGCGCGCTACGAGAACTTCACGCAGAGCGGGGTGTCGCTCGCGGGCCGCACGCCGACCAACACGCCGGCGGTGGTCGCGAACCTGTGGGCCTCGTATGCGATCACGCCCCGGCTTCAGGCCAGCGCGGGGCTGCGGCATGTGGGCAAGGTCTACGCCGATGCGGCCAACACCATCAACTGGCCGGCCTACACGCTGCTCGACCTGGGGCTGAGCTGGAAGCTGAACCGCTCCGTCACCGTGGTGGGCCGCATCCGCAATGCGACGAACCGGGTCTACGCGGCCAACGTGGGCGCCACCTTTGCCTACCTCGGCGCGCCGCGCACGGCGGACGTCGCGTTGCGCGTGGCCTTCTGACGGAAGGAGCGGCCATGCATCTCAAGCGCTGGTTGTTCCTGGTCCATCGCTGGCTGGGCGTGGTCGTGTGCGCCTTCTTCGCGATGTGGTTCGTCTCGGGCGTCGTGATGATGTACGTGGGCTACCCCAAGCTCACGGAAGCCGAGCGGCTGCGGCACCTGCCGCCGCTCGATGCATCGCAGCCGCTGCTGGGGCCGGCGCAGGCGCTCGAGGCCGCGGGCATCGCGGGTCCGCTGCGGTCGTTGCGGCTGGCGGTGGCCAGCGGTGGGCGGGCGGTGTACCTCGCGGTGCCGGC
>NZ_MOWM01000206.1 GCF_016082275.1 Variovorax sp. E3 | reverse complement strand
CCTCGTTGGCCGCTGTAGTCGTCACTGTGTGCACCAACCCTGAGTCCGCGTCCACACCGATGTGCGCCTTCATCCCGAAGTGCCATTGATTGCCCTTCTTCGTCTGGTGCATCTCAGGGTCTCGTTCGCCGCTCTCGTTTTTGGTGGAACTGGGCGCCGCGATGATCGTGGCGTCCACGATGGAGCCTCTCTTCAGAAGCAGTCCCTTCCTGGCCAGGTGGGCGTTGACCTGCTTGAAGATGTCTTCGGCCAGGTCGCTGGCCTCCAGCAAGTGGCGGAAGTTCAAGATCGTCGTCTCATCTGGGATCGATTCCATCCCCAGGCCTGCGAACGTGCGCAGCGAGGTGATCTCGTAGAGGGCTTCTTCCATCGCTGGATCGCTCAGTGCGAACCAGTTCTGCATCAAATGCACACGCAGCATGGCTTCGAGCGGATACGGTCGACGCCCGCGCCTGCCACGGGGTAGTGCGGCTCGATGACCTTGAGCAGCGCCTTCCAAGGCACGACCAACTCCATCTCGCGAGGAAGACTTCCCGGCGTGTCTTCTTCCTCTTGCCCGCATGCTCGGCATCCGAAAAACTGATCTGGCTCATCGCTGGCGCTCCTTCAGCATGCGTGATCAACGTGCAGAGCGGCCATCCGTGGACTTGATCAGATGTTCCCTAAGCGTTCGGGGCGCTGATGCCCCAGCGCGCCAGCGCCGCGTCGTCGCTCACGCGCGCATCGACCCAGCGGGCGCCTTCGGGCGTCTGCTCTTTCTTCCAGAACGGCGCCTGCGTCTTGAGGTAGTCCATCAGGAACTCGCAGGCCTCGAAGCTCTGGCCGCGGTGCGCCGACACCACCGCCACCATCATGATCTGGTCCAGCGGCTGCAGCAGGCCCACGCGATGGATCACGCGCGCGCCGAGGATGTCGAAGCGCTTGTGCGCTTCGTCGATCATGGCCTCGATGGCCTTCTCGGTCATGCCGGGGTAGTGCTCCAGCTCCATCGACGAGACGCTGCTGCCGTCGTTGCGGTCGCGCACGGTGCCCACGAAGCTGCAGACGGCGCCCACGCGCTTGTCGCCCGCGCGCAACGCGGCGACCTCCTGGCCCAGGTCGAAATTTGCCGTCTGGATGGAAACACGTGCGCCGCTCATGCCGGGATTGTGGCATCGCGATAAACTGGCGTGATGCCTTGTCTCGCCACGCTCTTCCCGGTGCCCCCGCACCCCGAGGGCCGCCGTGCGTGCCAGGGCAGCAACAAAGCCAAAAAACCAAAGCTCGTCTGACCGGAGCCGAGGTTCCGTCGTCGGATGAGCGACGGAACCTGCAAAAGGCCTTGGCCCCCATTGGGTTGCGCGCGCATCGGACGGTGGTTCTTTCCATCGGTCGATTCCTGAAAGGAAGCCCGCGTGCCTCAACAACAATCCAACGCCACCGCTGCAGCCCCCGATTTTTCCGGCTTCTGGGTGGCGCTCGTCACCCCGTTCCGCGACGGCGCGGTAGACCATGCGGCCCTTGCCGCGCTGGTCCGCCGGCTCGCCAATGACGGCGTGACCGGCTTCGTGCCCTGCGGCTCGACCGGTGAAGCCGCCGCGCTCGACGAGGCCGAGCAACTGGCAATGCTCGACACCGTGCTGGAAGCCGCGGGCAACCTGCCGGTCGTGATGGGCATTTCGGGCTATCACCTGGGCAAGGCCACGGCCTGGGCTCGCAAGCTCTGCGAACGCCCCCTGGCGGGCCTGCTGGTGGCCGCGCCGCACTACGTTCGTCCCTCGCAGGCCGGGCTGCTCGAATGGTTCCGCGCCATCGCCGACGCCAGCACGGTGCCGGTGCTGGTCTACGACATTCCCTACCGCACCGGCGTCACCATCGCCCGCGACACGCTGCTGGCGCTGGCCGGACATCCGCGCATTCGCGGCATCAAGGACTGCGGCGGCGACATGGCCAAGACGCGCGCCGTGATCGCCGACGGCCGGCTGCAGGTGCTGACGGGCGAAGACCACCAGATCTTCGGCACCATGGCCGAAGGCGGCGTGGGCGCCATCGCGGCCAGCGGCCATGTGCAGACGCGCCGCTTCGTGCGGCTGGTGCGTGCAATGGCCGAGAACCGGCTGCCCGAGGCGCGCGCCGAGTGGCAGGCACTGCAACCGCTGGTGGAGCTGCTGTTCGCCGAGCCGAACCCCGGCCCGGTGAAGGCGCTGCTCGCGCACGCGGGCGAAATGCAGGACGAACTGCGCTCGCCGATGACCCGCGCATCCGACGATCTGCGCGAGCGCCTGGTCGCGCTCGACGCCCGGCTCAGCCGCCCGTGACGGGTGGGAAAAAAGCGACTTCGCAGCCTTCGCGCAAGGCCGAAGCCTCGTCGCTCATGACCTGATCGAGCGCCATGCGCACCGCCTTGCCTCGCGCGAGCGCGGTGGCGTAGGCGCCGCCTCTTGCAATGAGTTCGTCGCGCAGGGCCGCGAGCGTTTCCACCTGCGTATCGATGCTCTCGCTGCTGCGGGACAGCGCCTCGCGCACCGAAGCGAAATAACGGATCTGGACTTTCATTCGATTCAGCCCAGCAGCGACGCGAAAGGAATGAAGTTCACGGTGTCGCCCGACTTGATCGTCTGGCCCGCCGGGTTGTCGACCACGCCGTCGCCCCAGACCATCGACGTGAGCACGCCCGAGCTCTGGTTGCCGAACAGCTCGAGCCCGCCGGCCGCATTGCGCCGCGCGCGCAGAAACTCGCGGCGCTTGTCGGCACGCAGCCAGTCGAAATCGGCGCGCATTTGCACCGGCTCCGGCGTGACGCGCGTGGCGCCCTGCAGCGTCAGCAGGAACGGCCGCACGAGCATCAGGAAAGTGAGGAAGCTCGACACCGGGTTGCCGGGCAGCCCCGTCACATGGCACGCGCCCTGCCCGTTGGCACGCGCGATGGCGCCGTAGGCAAAGGGCTTGCCGGGCTTCATCGACAGCGACCACAGCTGCAGCTCGCCGAGCGACTGCAGCGCGGCGCGGATGTGGTCTTCTTCGCCGACCGAAACGCCGCCGGTCGTGATGATCAGGTCGCTGGCCTCGGCCGCATCGCGCAGCGCGGCGATGGTGGCTTCGCGGTTGTCGGGCACGATGCCCAGGTCATTCACCTCGCAGCCCAGGCGGTGCAGCAGCGCGCGCATGAAGAAGCGGTTGGAGTTGTAGATGGCACCGGGCTTCATCGCGTCGGGCGCGACCTCGCCGGGCATCACCAGTTCGTCGCCGGTCGAGAGCATGGCCACGCGCGGCCTGCGCGCCACCTGCAGCCGGTCGAAGCCCACGCTGGCCGCGAGGCCGAGCGCGGCGGGCGTCAGGCGCTCGCCCTTTTTCAGCACGACGTCGCGCGAGGCCACGTCCTCGCCCGCGCGGCGGATCCACTGGCCGGCCGCCGGCACGATGGCCACGCGCACCGAGCCCAGGCTGCCCTCTTGCGGCGTGGCGGTGGTGTCTTCCTGCATCACGACCGCGTCGGCGCCTTCGGGGATCTGCGCGCCCGTGAAGATGCGCGCGGCCGTGCCGGCCGCCAGCGGCGTGCCCACGGTGCCGGCCGGGATGCGCTGCGCCACCGCCAGCTCGGCGCCGGGCGCGGCGCAGTCGGCCACGCGCACGGCATAGCCGTCCATCGCGCTGTTGTCGCGCGGCGGCACGGTGAGGCCCGAGACGAGGTCTTGCGCCAGCACGCGGCCGTCGGCGTCGAAGGTGCCGACGCTTTCGGCCGGCAGCGTCGGCTGCGCCTTCGCGAGCAGCACGGCGATGGCCTCGTCGAGCGGCATCAGCGGCGGACGCGACGAAGAAGCGGAAAAGGGAACGGGTGAATCAGCCATGGTGTTCGGGGTTGTATTCGAAGCGGTCGCCGCTGTCGATCAACCACTTCGCAATGGCCTCGGCGTCGTTGAGGTCGAGCAGCGGGCGAGCGGTGGGTTCCGGCAGGCTGCCGGGCGCGTCGGTGGCGATGGCGGTGACGAAGGGGTCTTCGATGTAGAGCGCCGGGCGCGGCGGCTCGTTGCCGTCGGTCGGACGCCAGATCTCGATCTTGAGCACGTCGCTGTGCCGGAAGCCCTCGACCAGCACCCAGTCGGCCGCCGGATGCACTTCGGCCAGCAACTGGTGCACGCTGAGTTCGACGGGCACCTCGAACTCGCGCATCACGGCCAGCCGCCGGTCGGAGGCCACCACCACCTCGAAGGCGCCGGCCTCGCGGTGGCGGTAGGTGTCCTTGCCCGGATGGTCGATGTCGAACTTGTGGTGCGCGTGCTTGACCACCGACACGCGCTGGCCGAGCCGCTTGAGCGCCGGAATCAGGCGCTCGAGCAGCGTGGTCTTGCCCGCGCCCGAATAGCCGGCAAAGCCGACGACCTTCATGCGCGCGCCCGACCGTGGTCAGTCACAGTTCTGCGCGATGTAGGCCTTGACGGCTTCCGCGTCGGCCGGCAGCTTGACGACGCGCTTGGGCAGCGCCTCGATGCCTTCGAACTTCTTCGGGCGCGCGGGCTCTTCGCCCAGCGCCTCGACCAGCGTGGCCGCGAACTTGATCGGCAGCGCGGTCTCCAGCACCACCATCGGCACGCCCGGCGCGAGGTGTTCGCGCGCGGCCTTCAGGCCGTCGGCGGTGTGCGGGTCGACCAGCGTGGCAAAGCGCTTGTCGGTGTCGCGGATCACGGCCAGCCGGTCGGCGTGCGTGCTGCGGCTGCTCTTGAAGCCGAAGCGCTCGGCGGCCTGCTTGAACGCCGGGTCGGCGCTCAGGTCGAAGGCGCCCTGGGTGCCCAGGTCGTCCACGAAGAGCTGGCGCAGCTTGGCGGCGTCGCGGCCCACCAGGTCGAACACGAAGCGCTCGAAGTTGCTGGCCTTGCTGATGTCCATCGACGGGCTGGAGGTCTCGTGCGTGTCGGCGGCCGCGCGCACGCGGTAGATGCCGGTGCGGAAGAACTCGTCGAGCACGTCGTTCTCGTTGGTGGCGACCACCAGCGTTTGAATGGGCAGGCCCATCGAGCGTGCCACGTGGCCCGCGCAGACATTGCCGAAGTTGCCCGACGGCACGGTGAAGCTCACCGGCTTGTCGTTGCTGGCGGTGGCCTGGAAGTAGCCCGCGAAGTAATAGACGACCTGCGCCAGCAGCCGTGCCCAGTTGATCGAGTTGACCGTGCCGATGCGGTACTTGCGCTTGAAGCCCAGGTCGTTCGACACCGCCTTGACGATGTCCTGGCAGTCGTCGAACACACCGGTGATGGCGATGTTGTGGATGTTCTCGTCCTGCAGGCTGAACATCTGCGCCTGCTGGAACGGGCTCATGCGGCCGTCCGGCGAGGTCATGAAGACGCGCACGCCCTTCTTGCCGCGCATGGCGTATTCGGCCGCGCTGCCGGTGTCGCCGCTGGTGGCGCCCAGGATGTTGAGCTCGGAGCCGCGGCGCGCCAGTTCGTACTCGAACAGGTTGCCCAGCAGCTGCATCGCCATGTCCTTGAAGGCCAGCGTGGGGCCGTTGGACAGGGCCTCGAGGTACACGCCGTCCTCGAGTTCGCGCAGCGGCACGATCTCTTCGGAGCCGAACACGTCGGCGGTGTAGGTCCTGGCGCAGATCGCCTTCAGGTCGGCCGGCGGAATGTCGTCGATGTAGAGCGACAGGATCTCGAAGGCCAGCTCGGCATACGACAGGTCGCGCCACTTGGCGAGCGTGGCGGTGTCGACCTGCGGGTAGTGCTCGGGCAGGTAGAGGCCTCCGTCGGGCGCCAGGCCTTCGAGCAGGATTTCGCAGAAGCGCTTGCGGTCGGGGTGGCCGCGGGTGCTCAGGTAGTTCACTTCAACTCTTCCTTGCGGATACGCACGATGGGTTCGAGCACGGTCGGCAGCGCCTGCAGCTCGGCCAGCACGTCGTTGACGGTGCCTTCGCGCGCGTCGTGCGTGAGGATGATGAGGTCGGTCTGCGTGGAGCCTTCGCCGCCCACTTCGTCGGCTTCGCGCTGCAGCACGGCGTCGATGCTGATGCCGGCCGTGGCCAGCAGGCCCGTCACCTTGGCGAGCACGCCGGCCTGGTCGGCCACGCGCAGGCGCAGGTAGTAGCTGGTGACGACCTCGGTCATCGGCAGCACCTTCAGGTCGCTCATGGCGTCGGGGTGGAAGGCCAGATGCGGCACGCGGTGCGCGGCGTCGGCCGTGTGCAGGCGGGTGATGTCGACCAGGTCGGCGATCACCGCGCTGGCGGTCGGCTCGCTGCCCGCGCCCTTGCCGTAGTACAGCGTGGTGCCGACAGCGTCGCCGTGCACCACCACCGCGTTCATCGCGCCTTCGACGTTGGCCAGCAGGCGCTTGGACGGCACCAGCGACGGGTGCACGCGCAGCTCGATGCCCTTGGCGGTGCGCTTGGTCACGCCCAGCAGCTTGATGCGGTAGCCCAGTTGCTCGGCGTACTTGATGTCCTGCGCGGCGAGCTTGGTGATGCCCTCGATGTGGGCCTTGTCGAACTGCACCGGAATGCCGAAGGCAATGGCGCTCATCAGCGTGACCTTGTGGCCGGCGTCGACGCTTCGATGTCGAAGGTCGGGTCGGCTTCGGCGTAGCCCAGGCGCTGCGCTTCCTTGAGCACGGTCGCGAAGTCCAGGCCCTTGTCGCGCATCTCGGACAGGATGAAGTTGGTGGTGCCGTTGATGATGCCGGCGATCCACTGGATGCTGTTGGCCGTGAGACCTTCGCGCAGCGCCTTGATGATCGGAATGCCGCCGGCCACCGCGGCCTCGAAGGCCACCATCACGCCCTTGGCATGCGCGGCCGCGAAGATCTCGGTGCCGTGCACCGCGAGCAGCGCCTTGTTGGCCGTGACCACGTGCTTGCCGGCCGCGATGGCTTCGAGCACCAGCTGCCTGGCGATGCCGTAGCCGCCGATCAGCTCGATGACGATGTCGATGTCGGGGTTGGCGATGACTTCGCGCGCGTCCGCAACGACCTTGACGCCTTCGCCGGCCACTTCGCGGGCGCGGGCGGTGTCCAGGTCGGCCACCATGGTGATCTCGATGCCGCGGCCGGCGCGGCGCTTGATTTCTTCCTGGTTGCGCTGGAGCACCTTGAAGGTGCCGCTGCCGACCGTGCCTGCGCCGAGCAGGCCTACTTGGATGGGTTTCATTGGGAGAGTCGCGTTCATGGTTTGGATGGGGTGGCGGCCGGCGCGGTCACGACGACGCGGCTGACGTAGCGCGGCAAGGCCCAGGCACCGCCGGCGAAGCCACGGCACATGCCGTCGCCCGTGGCGCCGGTGCGCACGAAGTCCTTGCCGTTGAAGTTCCAGGTCTCGGTCGACCAGCAGTCGCCGACGCCGCGGCCCTTCATGGAAGAGCTGACGCTGGCGTCCTTGTCGTTGAATTCGCCGCTTGCCTCGAGGGACACGGGCGCATAGGGCGGCTTGTCGTTGGCGATCCAGAGCAGCGTGGCGTAGTTGTATGCGCCCACGCCGCAGCCCAGCGACAGCAACACCTTGCGCTCGTTCAGGCGGTTCACTTCGATCGACTTGGCGCTGACCTGCTCCTGGTTGTTGCACTGCTCGAGCGCGTCCTTCAGGTCGAGCGACGGGAAGATGCGCGCGGCCAGCGCGTCGTCGCCAGGGCGCGCCTTCGGCGGCTTGGGCACATTGACGACGGGCATGGGCACCGGCGGCAACACGGAAGACTCGGGCCTGGCGCCCTTGCGCACCAGCGCGCCCGGCGTGCCGACGCGGCCCTGGGTTTCGTCCATCTTGAGCAGCACGGCATTGAGGCCGGCGAGCGACAGCGTCCACTTCTTGCCGCCGTCGGCCGTGACGGTGGCCTCGTCGCCCTTGAGCAGTTCAGGCAGCACCGCGCGGACCTGGCTGCCCGTGAAGCTGGCGGTTCCGGCTTCGAGGCCGGAGACGGTGGCCTTGCCGACCTTGAAACGCAGCGTGCCCTTGACACTGTCGTCATCGCCGATCTGCAGCTGGACGTCGAGGGCCGTGTCCGGCCCGGCCACGCGGGTGATCAGCATCGACACCTGCTGGTGCTCCCCCGTGTCGGCCTGGTAGCCGGCGGCGCGGCAGGTCAACGTGTTGTCGCAGGCCAGTTCCCAGTCGTTGTGCGTGAACGCGACCGGCGCCTTGCCGGCAGCGCCGGCGGACAACGCGATCAGGAACAGCGCGGCAGCGACGCAGGCGGATTTCATGAGCCCGTCTTGCGGCGCAGGCGGTACTGCTCCAGGAACTTGGCGATGCGGTTGATGGCCTCGCGCAGGTCGTCTTCGTGGGGCAGGAACACGATGCGGAAATGGTCGGGCGTGGCCCAGTTGAAGCCGGTGCCCTGCACCAGCATCACGCGGGTTTCCTTCAGCAGCTCAAGGAAGAACTGGCGGTCGTCCTCGATCGGGTAGACCTCGGGGTCGAGCTTGGGGAACATGTAGAGCGCGGCGCTCGGCTTGACGCAGGTCACGCCCGGAATGGCGGTGATCAGCTCGTAGGCCAGGTCGCGCTGGCGGCGCAGGCGCCCGCCGTCGCACACCAGATCGTTGATGCTCTGGTAGCCGCCCAGGGCCGTCTGGATGGCCCACTGGCCCGGCACGTTGGCGCACAGGCGCATGTTCGAGAGCATGTTCAGGCCCTCGATGTAGTCCTGCGCGGCGCGCTTGTCGCCCGACACCACGAGCCAGCCGGCGCGGTAGCCGCATGAGCGATAGCTCTTGGAGAGCGAATTGAAGGTCAGCGTGAGCACGTCGGTCGACAGGCTCGCAATGGCGGTGTGCCTGACGCCGTCGTACAGCACCTTGTCGTAGACCTCGTCCGCGAAGATCACGAGGCCGTGCTCGCGCGCGATGGCCACGATGCTCTTGAGCAGCGCGTCGGAATACAGCGCGCCGGTCGGGTTGTTCGGGTTGATGACCACGATGCCCTTGGTGCGCGGCGTGATCTTGGCGCGGATGTCGTCCAGGTTGGGCATCCAGCCGTTGGCCTCGTCGCACAGGTAGTGCACCGGCGTGCCGCCCGACAGGCTGGTGGAAGCGGTCCACAGCGGATAGTCGGGGGCCGGCAGCAGCAGCTCGTCGCCGTCGTTGAGCAGCGCGTTGGTCGACATGGCGATCAGCTCGCTGGCGCCGTTGCCCAGGTAGATGTCGTCGAGGGTGACGCCCGCGATGCCCTGCTTCTGCGTCTCGTGCATCACGGCCTTGCGCGCGGCGAAGACACCCTTGCTGTCCGAATAGCCCGCCGAGGTCGGCAGGTTGCGGATCATGTCCTGCTGGATTTCCTCGGGTGCGTCGAAGCCGAACACGGCGAGATTGCCGATGTTGAGCTTGATGATCTTCTGGCCGTCCTCTTCCATCTGCTTGGCGGCGTCCATGATGGGACCGCGGATGTCGTAGAGAACGTTGGCCAGCTTGGCCGATTTCTTGAGCTGCTTCAAAGGGCCCTCCCGGGCGCGGATTAACGGGTTGAGACGGTTTGGTTACGTGAAGATACAAAGCCGACCCGGTCTTGCGAACCGCGTCGAAGAAAGCCCTTGCGAGGCCTCTGGCGCTGGGGAAAACCTATAATTTGACCACAGTTCCCAGTGCCCAGATGAAGCTCCAGCCCGACAAATCAGACGCCCAATCACTCACCGCGCACGGCCCCGGCTGGGTGGCGATCAACAACGAAAAGGTCGAGGGCAGCGTGGTGGTGGGCTCGCGCGGCGAGCGCTTCGAATGGCACTGCGCCAGCTTCGACCAGATCGGCCCGGAACACTTCGCGCAACTGGCCTCGCTGGGCGCGGAACTCATCATTTTCGGCAGCGGAAACCGCATCCGGTTTCCCCAGCCCGCCTGGCTGCAGCCCCTGATGGCGCAGCGCACCGGCGTCGAGACCATGGACACCGCCGCCGCCTGCCGGACCTACAACATCCTGGCCGGAGAAGGCCGCCACGTGATCGCCGCTCTGCTGGTCGAGAGCCCGGCGGGTGGCTGATAGAGGTGTTTTCGGGGTAAAATACTAGGTTGCGAACAGGCCAGCTACCCCAAAGTTAGCAACGACCAATCCTCCATTCGTCGAGCAAGCCCGAAAAAGGCTGAGAGGGCTCGAGGAACGGAATCTAACGGAGAAAACAAGTTTCATGGCGATCGTTGTCAACAAACCCATTCCTGAATTCGACGCCAACGCCACGGGCGCCTCAAGGTCTCGAATACCTCGCATCTCGGCCACGTGCTGGTCATGTATTTTTACCCGAAAGATAACACTCCGGGTTGCACAACCGAAGCCATGCAGTTTCGCGACCGCTACAAGGACTTCGAAAAAGCCGGCGCCACCGTCTTCGGCGTGTCCCGCGACAACATGAAGTCGCACGACGAATTCAAGGCCAAGCTCGAGCTCCCCTTCGAACTCATCGCCGACACCGAAGAAAAAATGTGCCACATGTTCGGCGTGGTCAAGAACAAGATCATGTACGGCAAGAAGGTCAAGGGCATCGAGCGCAGCACCTTCCTGATCGGCGCCGACGGCATCCTGAAGGCCGAATGGCGCGGGCTCAAGGTTCCGGGGCACGTCGACGACGTGCTCAAGGCGGTCAAGGCGCTCAAGAAGGCGGCCTGATCACCGCAAGCGCCGGAAGCGCGCTTTCGCGGCGTTGCGTGGGAAATGCCCAACGCAACGCGCAAAAGAGCCTCCGGTGCGTCATTTGCGGTGTGCATAATGGCCTCATGCCGTTGAGCTCCACGACCGCATCCCCCGAACAAAGCCGCCTTGGTCTTCAGGCGGCTTTTTCGTTTTCTGGTTCCCACTTCCTGCGAGCGACCTGACACATGCCATTGCCTCCCGCCCCCACGAACGCGCCGCATTGCTCTCGCCGGATGCGCTCGACGCGCCCGCCCGGTCTTCGCACAGGGTTCGCGCCGCGCCGCCGACCAGCGCGCGGACGACACCCCCGCGAGCGGCCCGCAGCCGCTGGAACTGTTCGACAACCTCGGCACCGAGGCTGCCGGCGGCGCCAATGCCAACGCGGCACCCGCCCGCCCGGCACGCCGG
>NZ_MOWM01000205.1 GCF_016082275.1 Variovorax sp. E3 | reverse complement strand
GCCACCACCGCCGCCGCCGTAGCCACCGCCGCCATAACCACCACCGCCGCCACCGCCGTAGCCGCCACCACCACCGCTACGGGGAGGGCGTGCTTCCATGGGACGTGCTTCGTTGACGACAACGCTGCGGCCGCCCAGGGGCTGGCCGTTCATGCCGTTGATGGCGGCCTGTGCTTCCGCGTCACTGCCCATCTCGACGAAGCCGAAGCCCTTCGAGCGGCCCGTGTCGCGCTCCATCATGACCTTGGCGCTGGTCACTGCGCCGAACTGGCCGAAGGCCTGCTCGAGATCACCGTCGCGCACCGAGTAAGGCAGGTTGCCGACGTACAGTTTGTTGCCCATCAAGGGACTCCTATAAACACATCAAGAAAAGCGATGGAGTCCCGAAAGCATCACTCAAACGAGAGCCGTCGAGTCGCGCGAAACTGACCGATCACCGAACTGCCTCCCCACCAAAATGAAGAGGGAGGCTCGTGCATTATGGGTGAAATATCCGAATTGCAAGCAGGAATTTGCGTCTTGAGGTAGCACCTGTGAAAACAATCAAAAGCGAGCGCACGCTTACCCGATCGGGCGAGGCCCTTGGCGCCGCGGGTAGAATTGCGCCCGTCATTGGGGAGTAGCCGCCTTCCGATTTGCGAGAGGGGCCCGCGTCAACAGACTTGTCCTGCCCCACACAGGACATGGCGCGTGCAGTGAGAAAACACCTGGCGAGACCTTTGACCGTGCAACTTCGGGAATATGGCCGAAGGTGTTGCACGGTCAATTGCGTCCTTCGGCCAAGAAACCCCACGTTCAAAAAATGGAAGCTTTTCTCGTTGCAACCGGCGTAGTTGCGCTCGCCGAAATGGGCGACAAGACCCAACTCCTGGCCCTCTTGCTCGCAGCCCGTTTCAGGAAACCCTGGCCGATCGTCCTCGGCATCCTGGCCGCCACCATCATCAACCACGCGCTGGCCGGCGCGGTCGGCAACTACATCACGCGCTGGCTCGGGCCCGAGGTGCTGCGCTGGATCCTCGGCGGCTCGTTCATCGCGATGGCCGTGTGGATGCTGATTCCCGACAAGCTCGACGACGACGATGCGCCGGGCGTTTCCAAGTTCGGCGTCTTCGGCACCACCGTGATCGCGTTCTTCCTGGCCGAGATGGGCGACAAGACCCAGATCGCCACCGTCATGCTGGCCGCCCGCTTCACGCACGACTACTTCTGGGTGGTCGCCGGCACCACGCTGGGCATGATGCTGGCCAATGCGCCGGTGGTGTGGCTGGGCGACAAGATCGTCAAGCGCGTGCCGATCAAGCTCGTGCACGGCATCTCGGCCGCGATCTTCCTGGTGCTGGGCGTGATCATGATCATCGGCTGGTAACGCCACCCCATGGGGCGATATACTGCCCCTGCGCCGATTTGCTACAGCTTGCGGGCGCTTTATAAATTCTGCTAAAGACGGCTGCCGGACCCGGCTCGTTTTTGGCGAGGCCGGGTTTTTTCATTCATGTCGTCGTCACCTCCCTTGGTCGTCACTTCGCAGTCGATGCAGTTCGCGGGCCCGCTGGCCCTGCGCAGCGGCGCATCGATCAGCGACTACACGCTCGCCTACGAAACCTACGGCACCCTGAACGCCGAGCGCAGCAACGCGGTGCTCGTGTGCCATGCGCTCAACGCCTCGCACCACGTGGCGGGCGTCTACCAGGGCCAGGCCCGCTCCGAGGGCTGGTGGGACAACATGGTGGGCCCGGGCAAGCCGGTCGACACCGACCGCTTCTTCGTGATCGGCGTCAACAACCTCGGCTCCTGCTTCGGCTCGACCGGCCCGATGCACGTCAACCCCGCCACCGGCCGCGTCTACGGCGCCGACTTTCCGGTGGTCACGGTCGAAGACTGGGTCGACGCCCAGGCCGTGCTGCTCGACGCGCTGGGCATCCGGACGCTGGCGGCGGTCATGGGCGGCAGCCTCGGCGGCATGCAGGCGCTGTCGTGGACCTTGCAGTACCCCGACCGCGTGCGCCACGCCGTGGTCGTGGCCAGCGCGCCCAACCTCACGGCCGAGAACATCGCCTTCAACGAGGTGGCGCGCCGCGCCATCGTCACCGACCCCGACTTCCACGGCGGCCACTTCTACGAACACGGCGTGGTGCCCAAGCGCGGCCTGCGCATCGCCCGGATGATCGGCCACATCACGTACCTGAGCGACGACGTGATGAACGCCAAGTTCGGCCGCATCCTGCGCAGCGCCGTCGAGGGCGAGACCGTGGGGCTCGACTACCGCTACTCCACGCAGGACGTCGAGTTCCAGATCGAGAGCTACCTGCGCTACCAGGGCGACAAGTTCAGCGAGTACTTCGACGCCAACACCTACCTGCTGATCACCCGCGCGCTCGACTACTTCGACCCCGCGCGCAGCCACGGCGGCAAGCTCAGCACCGCCTTCGCGAACGCCACGGCCAAGTTCCTGCTCGTGAGCTTCAAGACCGACTGGCGCTTCTCCCCCGCGCGCAGCCGCGAACTGGTGAAGGCGCTGCTCGAGAACCGCCGCAACGTGAGCTACGCCGAGATCGACGCGCCGCACGGCCACGACGCCTTCCTGCTCGACGACGTGCGCTACATGGGCGTGGTGCGTTCCTACTTCGAGCGCGTCGCCAAGGAGTTCCCGCAATGAGCGACCTCGACCACCAACGACTGATCGCCGAGCTCGTGCCCAAGGGCTCGCGCGTGCTCGACCTGGGCTGCGGCGACGGCGCCCTGCTCGACCTGCTGCAGCGCGAGCGCGGCTGCTCCGGCTACGGCGTGGAAATCGCCGACGGCAACGTGCTGCAGTGCGTGCGGCGCGGCGTCGACGTGATCCAGCTCAACCTCGACGAAGGCCTGTCGATGTTCGACGACGCCTCGTTCGACGTGGTGCTGCAGATCGACACGCTGCAGCATCTGCGCAATGCCGAGGTGATGCTGCGTGAGACCGCGCGCGTGGGCCGCGCCGGCATCGTCGCCTTCCCGAATTTCGCGCACTGGCCCAACCGACTGAGCATCGCGCGGGGGCGCATGCCCGTGACGCGCCGCCTGCCCTACCAGTGGTACGACACGCCCAACATCCGCGTCGGCACCTTCAAGGACTTCGAGGTGCTGGCGGGCAAGAACAACTTGCGCGTGCTCGACGCCTTCGGCCTGCAGAACGGCCGCGACGTGCGCTGGCTGCCCAACGCGCGCGCCAGCACCGCCGTCTTCAAGTTCGAGCGCGGCGGCGGCTGAAAGCCCTGGCGCGCATGACGGAGCGCACCGCATGAGCTTCACGCTGGCGCAGCCGGTCCACAGCGAGCTGCTCATCAAGAAGAGCCGCTTCATCGGCTGCGTGCAGCCGGTGGCCGACCGCGCGGCCGCGCTGGCCGTGGTCGCGTCGCTGCGCGCCGAACACCCCGCCGACGCGCACGTGTGCTGGGCGCTCATGGCCGGCGGCCAGTCGGCCGCGAACGACGACGGCGAACCCGGCGGCACCGCCGGCCGGCCGATGCTCGAGGTACTGCGCCACCAGCAGGTCGAGGGCGCGCTTGCGACCGTGGTGCGCTATTTCGGCGGCGTGAAGCTGGGCGCGGGCGGTCTCGTGCGGGCCTACACCGACGCGGTGGCGCAGGCCCTGCTCGGCGCCACGCTGGTGCCGCTGCTGCGCCAGCGCAGCCTGCGGTGCGTGGTGCCTTATGCGCTCGAAGGCCTGGTGCGGCGCGAACTCGCGGCAGCCGGGGCGGTGCTCGACAGCGTGCGCCACGACAGCGACGTGCACTTCGCCTTCACGCTTGCCGAGCCCGACGCCGATGCCTTCATCGCCCGCCTTGGCGATGCCGCGCAAGGGCGCGTCGCCTGGCCGACGGAGTGATCCTCTTTGCCGGTACCGCCGGCGCGGGCGTCGTCATTGCCAGCACACCGCGCGGCGCCACCGGCAGCGGCTGCGCTTTGTCATCGGGCCCGCGACGCGACATCTCGGCCGTCACGATGCCGGTCGGCACCGCCAGCACGCCCCAGCCCAGCAGCATCATCACCGAGGCGATCGCGCGGCCCAGGTCGGTCTTGGGCACGAGGTCGCCGAAGCCCACGGTGGCCATCGTCGAGATGGCCCAGTAGATCGCCACCGGAATGCTCGTGAAGCCGTGCTCGGGCCCTTCGACCACGTACATCAGCGTGCCCATCACCAGCACCACCAGCATCACGAAGCCCACGAACACCGTGATCTTCCGGCGGCTCGAGGCCACCGCCAAAACCAGCGCGCGGTACTCCACCGAGTAACGCGATAGTTTGAAGATGCGGAACACGCGCAGCAGCCGCAGGATGCGCACGTCGATCAGGTAGGCCAGCTCGGGCGCGAAGGCCACCAGGAAGGTCGGCAGCAGCGCGAGCAGGTCGATCACGCCGTAGAAGCTCAGCGCATAGCGCAGCGGCTTGTTCACGCAGCACAGCCGCGCGATGTACTCCAGCGTGAAGAGAATCGTGAACACCCACTCGAGCGCGTTGAACAGCGGGCGCCACTGGTCGCGGATCGACTGCACGCTGTCCAGGATCACCACCAGCACGCTGGTGACGATCACCGCGATCAGCGCCAGGTCGAACCACAGGCCCGCGCGCGTGTCGGCCTCGAAGATCACGGTGAACAGCGTGCGCCGCCAGCCGTGCGCGGGCTTGTCGAAGCGCGAGTCGGTGGCGGCGGGCGTGGAGAGGGCTTCGAGGTTCGGGCGGGTCATGCGGGACATTGTCATGTCCAGGGCGACTTATTCAGTTACGCTTCTTGCGCAATGAAGTGCCGCATGCCGTGAGTGCGTTCTTACGATAGTCCCCTTTCTTGAGGAGCTCCCCATTGGCTACACAGTCCCCCTTCTTCGGCAAGCGTGACCGAGACACCGACTCGTTGACTTCCCGCCCCGCCCCGCTCGTCGGCGCAGGCACCAATCTCTCGGGTACCCCCGTCAATCCTTCGTCGCTGACCGCGCAGCAAGGCGGCCTCAATGCAGCGGCGGCCCCCGTCGCCAAGGAAGGCGGCAGCAAGCTCACCGTCGGCCCCAACATCAAGCTCAAGGGCGTCGAGATCACCGATTGCGACACGCTCGTGGTCGAAGGCCTGGTCGAGGCCACCATGGACTCGCGCCTGATGCAGATCGCCGAACAGGGCGAGTTCAAGGGCTCGGCCGAAATAGACATCGCCGAAATCCGCGGCGTGTTCGACGGCAACCTGACCGTGCGCGAAAAGCTCGTCATCCACTCGACCGGCAAGGTCACGGGCAAGATCCGCTACGGCAAGATCGTCATCGAAGAAGGCGGCCAGCTGTCGGGCGAGATCAGCTTCGGCGCGAAGGGCTGACCGCCCCCAAGGCCTACCGCAGTCTCTGCGCTGTCCGGCCCGTCATCAGGCCGGCGGCGTCCATCCCAGGCGCTCCAGCAGGGCACCGGCCGCGGCCGGTGCCTTTTCCTTGGCGCCGTTGATGAAATAGACGAACACGTCGCGCTTCTTCGGCGACTCGGCCCACCCCTGCGCGCGTTCGGCCCAGGTGTCCAGCGCCTTCGGCGCGTAGCCGGTCTTGAGCTTGGCGTCGGCCATCATGAGCCGCGCATAGGCGAAGTCGCCCTCGGGCTCCTCGAACGACGGAAACTTGTCGGCGTCGGTGAACACCGTCGACACCTTGTGCTTCTTCGCGAGCGCCTTGTACGCGGGCACCATGAAGCTTTCGTGCCGCACGTCCATCACGTGGCGCAGCACGCGGCTGCCCTCCTTCTTCGGCAAGAGCGCGAGGAAGGCCTCGAAGTCTTCCGCATCGAACTGCTTGGTCGGCATGAACTGCCACACGATCGGGCCGAGCTTGTCGCCCAGCTCGGCCACGCCGCTGTCGATGAAGCGCTTGATCGAATCGCCCGCGCCCGACAGCAGCTTGCGGTTGGTCGCGAAGCGCGAGGCCTTGAGCGAGAACATGAAGTCGGCCGGCGTGTCGTCGTGCCACTTCCTGAAGGTCTCGGGCTTGAAGGTGCTGTAGTAGGTGCCGTTGATCTCGATGGCGCTGACCTTGCGGCTCGCGTAGTTCAGTTCCTTCGCGTGCGCGAGCCCCTTGGGGTAGAAGTTGTCGCGCCAGGGCTCGTAGGTCCAGCCTCCAATACCCACCTTGATGTCTACCTTGATCCGAGTCGATGCTGACTTGCTCACATGGCCCTCCGGTTGAGATCGCCCGCACTCTACGCGCGCTCGCCTCAAGGCGCAAAATGCGTTTTTTCGTTTCCCCGCGGAGAACCCACCGATGAACGCCCCCCTGCACCGTGAAATGCCCGCCGGCACGCTCGACGCCGCGCGCGCCCTGTCCGACGTCACCGCCCAATGGGACGGCGACATCGTGCGCCAACTCACCGACTACATCGCCATTCCCTCGAAGTCGCCCGGCTTCGACAAGGACTGGTCGGCCAACGGCTACCTCGACACCGTGCTGCGCAATGCCGCCGCCTGGGTCGAGGCGCAGAAGGTCGAGGGCCTGAAGCTGGAGATCGTGCGCCTGGAAGGCCGCACGCCGGTGCTGTTCTTCGAAGTGCCGGCCAGCGGCACCGACATGGACGAGACCGTGCTCATGTACGGCCACCTCGACAAGCAGCCCGAGTTCACCGGCTGGCGCAACGACCTCGGCCCCTGGACGCCCAAGTACGAGAACGGCCTGCTCTACGGCCGCGGCGGCGCCGACGACGGCTACGCGGTGTACGCCAGCGTGGCCGCGCTGCAGGCGCTCAAGGCCCAGGGCGTGGCGCATCCGCGCATCGTCGGCCTGATCGAGACCTGCGAGGAGAGCGGCTCCTACGACCTGCTGCCCTATGTGGACGCGCTGCGTCCGCGCCTGGGCAACGTCGAGCTGGTGATCTGCCTGGACTCCGGTGCCGGCAACTACGACCAGCTGTGGCTCACCACCTCGCTGCGCGGCATGGCCAGCGGCACGCTCAAGGTCGAGGTGCTGACCGAAGGCATTCACTCGGGCGACGCGTCGGGCCTCGTGCCGTCGAGCTTCCGCATCATGCGGCAGGTGCTCGACCGCCTCGAAGACAGCGCCACCGGCCGCCTGCTGCCCGCGAGCTTCCACTGCGAAGTGCCGGCCGACCGGCTGGCGCAGGCCAAGGCCACCGCCGCCATCCTCGGCGAAGAGGTCTACAAGCGCTTCCCGTGGGCGCACTATGACTGCGGCGGCTCGACCATGTTCGCGCTGCCGACCACCACCGACCCGGTCGAGGCCCTGCTCAACCGCACCTGGAAGCCCACGCTGTCGGTCACCGGCGCCGAAGGCTTTCCGGCGCTGAAGGACGCGGGCAACGTGCTGCGCCCCTACACCGCCTTCAAGCTTTCGCTGCGCCTGCCGCCGCTGGTCGACGCGGCCGAGACGGTGCAGACGCTCAAGGCCCTGCTCGAGGACAACGCGCCCTACCAGGCCCGCGTCACTTTCGAGAGCAACGGCGGCGCCACCGGCTGGAACGCGCCGACCATCACGCCGTGGTTCGAGGACGCGCTCAACAAGGCCTCGCGCGCGCACTTCGGCGCCTCGTGCGGCTACATCGGCCAGGGCGGCACGATTCCGCTCATGAACATGCTCAGCGCCGGCTTCCCGAAGGCGCAGATGATGGTCTGCGGCGTGCTCGGCCCCAAGAGCAATGCGCACGGCCCCAACGAGTTCCTGCACGTGCCGTACGCCAAGAAGCTCACGGCCGCCGTGGCCGAAGTGATCTCCGCGCTGCCGGCCGCGCACCGCGCCGCCGCATCGGAGCCGGTGGCGGCTTGAACGAGGCGCTGCCTCTGCCGCAGCGCGTGTCGCTGTCCACGCCGGACGGCGAAACGCTGGCCCTGCGCCGCTTGCCGGCGCCCGGCCCGGCGCGGGCCGTCGTCGTGGTGGTGCACGGGCTCGGCGAGCATGCGGGGCGCTACCACGCGCTGGCGGAATGCCTGCACGAATGGGGCTTCGCGGTGTGGGCGCACGACCACCATGGCCACGGCGAATCGACCGGCGCGCGGGGCGGGCTGCCGAGCGAGCTGCGGCTGGTCGACGACCTCGCGCTGGTGATCGACGACGCGCGCCGCATGAACCCCGGGCTGCCGCTGGTGTTGCTGGGGCACAGCCTCGGCGGGCTGGTGGCCGCGAGCCTGGTGGCGCGCGGCGTGCGGCCGGTCGAGGGGCTGGTGCTGTCGTCGCCGGGGCTCGACCCGGGCCTGAGCGGTTTTCAGAAGGCGCTGCTCGCGGTGCTGCCGCGCATTGCGCCGAACCTGCGCGTGGGCAACGGCCTGGACGACAACTACCTCTCGCACGACCCGGCGGTGGTGCAGGCCTACCGCGACGATCCGCTCACGCACGACCGCATCGGCAGCCGGCTCGCGCGCTTTCTGGCGTTCGAGGGCACGTCGGTGCAGCAGCATGCCGCCAACTGGCCCGTGCCGACCCTGCTGCTCTACGCGGGCGACGACCGGCTCGTGAGGCCGGCAGCGAGCCGCGCGTTTGCCGCCGCCACCGCAGCGGGCGGCAAGGTCGAAGCGCATTGCTTCGACACGCTGTACCACGAGATCTTCAACGAGCTCGAAGCCGAGCCGGTCTTCGAGGCCCTGCAGCGCTGGCTCAACCAGCGCTTCCCGCCGCGGGCCTGAGGGCGCGCTGCCTGCGCGCGAGCCAGACCAGCGCCGCGCCCGTCAGCACCACCGGCACCAGCGAGCCGAGGTTGAGCAGGCGCCAGCCTTGCGTCGTCACCAGCACGCCCGAGGCGAAAGACGTCACCGCCAGCGTCGCGAACACGCAGAAGTTGAGCGCGCCCTGCGCCCGGTCGCGCTCCTCGGCGGTGTAGGCCGTGAGCGAGAGCGTGGTGCTGCCGGTGAACAGGAAATTCCAGCCCACCCCCAGCAGGCACAGCGCCACGATGAAGTGGTGCAGCTCCACGCCCGAGAGCGCGACCGCGATGCAGCCCAGGTTGAGCAGCAGCCCGGCCCCCATCACCGGCAGCGCGCCGAAGCGGCGGATCAGGTGGCCGGTGAAGAAGCCCGGCGCGAACATGCCGATCACATGCCATTCGAGCACCAGCGCCGCGTCGGAAAACGGCAGGCTGCAGATCTGCATGGCGATGGGCGTGGAGGCCATCAGCAGGTTCATCACGCCGTAGCCCAGCGCGCCCGAGGCGGCCGCGACGATGAACACCGGCTGCCGCATGATCTCGCGCAGCGGCCTTCCGCCCATGGCCTGCTTGCGCGTCAGCGTGGGGGGGAATTCGATGAAGCACATGACTGCCATCGACAGCAGCGCGACCACCGCCAGCGCAACATAAGCGCCCGCGAACGGCACCGCGAAAGCCTCGCGCGTGGCCGATGCGAGGTTGGGCCCCGCGACCGCGCCGATGAGCCCGCCGGCCATCACCACCGACACCGCCTTTTCGCGCCACGCCGGCGCCGCGAGTTCGGCCGCGGCAAAGCGGTAGAGCCCGGCGTTGGCGTTGTAGTAGCCCGCGACCACGGTCGCGAAGCACAGCAGCCAGAAGTTCTTCGTGACCGCCGCGTAGCAGCACAGCAGCGCCGACAGCAGCGCCACCGCCAGGCCGATCTGGAACGAGCCGCGCCGGCCGAAGCGTTGCTGCGTGCGCGCCACCAGCCCGGTGGTGAGCGCGCCGCCCACCACGTAGCCCATGACCGGCAGCGTCGCCATCCAGCCGTGCGGCGCGATGCCCAGCCCCACCAGTCCGTTGATGGCGATGAAGGTGACGTTGTTCGTCAGGAACAGGCCCTGGCAGATGGCCAGCAGCCAGAGGTTGCGGTTCATGGCGCGGGCCGGATCGCGCGCTGCAGGTCGCGCTCGATCTCGCTGAAGACGATCGGCGACAGGTCGCCCAGCGTGCCGTCGGCGCCGTCGAGCGTCACCGTGCCCACGGTCTGCAGGTCCTTGCCGTCGATGCTGTCCTGCACGAACCAGCCTTCGTCGAGCAGCAGGCGGATGCGGCGCCCGCTGGGCACGCCCTTGTGGAAGCAGTTGACCATGCCGCCGTCGCCCACTTCGCGCAGCCAGCCGCGCTGCTCCAGGCCCATCAACGCGGCGTTCGACACCTGGCGGCCCGCCCAGTGCGGCATGTCGCGGCGACCGCGCAGCGATTCGTCGCGCGTGAAGATCGGGCGCATCAGCTGTTCGAAGGGCTGCACGATTTCGTAGTCGGCCAGCACGGCGGCCCAGGCGGTGGCCAGCGACGGGTCGAGCGCCGCGAGTTCCAGCGGATGCGCAATGCCGATGCGCGCGGCCTCGGGCAGCTTGAACGCGTCGTCTTGCAGGTCGGTCAGCTCGCCCTCGGCGTTGATGCGGAAGGTGCCGGCCAGCGCGTTCGACGCATCGAACAAGCCCCACACCAGCGGTCGGCTGAAAACGCGCAGCACCGGATGGTTGGCGAAGAACGGCAGGAACTCGGCGGGCTCCCAGCGCCGCTGCGCGCACATGGCGGCTTCGAGGCGGCGCAGCTGCGCGGCGGCGACGGTCTTGGCGAGCTTGCGCAGGTCCTTGAGCTGCGCGGTCGCGGCGGCGGCCTTGCCCGCGTCGTCGTTGGCACCGGGCTTGGGCAGCGTCTTGAGCGCCTTGCCGGCGCTGGTGTGCACCACGGGCTGGAAGCCGTCGTCCATGCGCACCTCGAAGCTGCGCGGGCCGAAGTCGAGCGTGAGCCGCGCGCGGGTGTCCAGGCCCAGGTCGGGCACGGTGCGGTCGGCCAGCTGGTCCAGGCTCAGGCCGCGCTGTTCGGCCACTTCGCCGAGCATGCGGTCGGCGCGGGTGCGCAGGTCGTCGTAGCGGGTCTGGCGCGCGAGTTCGGACAGGTGCATCAGGGCGGCGTCGCTGCCGATCTCGCCGAGCATCGCGGTCGCGTCGTAGGCGCGCACGCGGTCGAGCGCGGCGCGCCACTGGCGCAGCAGGCCGAACAGCTGGCGCGCGGTTTCGTCGTCGCCCAGGCGGCCCTGCAGCGCGAACATCCAGCGCTCCTTGGCCGGCCGGCCGTTGCCGATCCACCAGCCCAGCAGCGCGCGGCCGAAGCGCGAGAGCGAGTCGGGCGTGAGCGCGTCCAGCAGGCCCTGCAACCCCGGATAGGGCATGTCGGGCTTGCCGAGCATCATTGCCATCAGCACGTCGGGCACGGCGGCCTGCGGCAGTGCGTGGCCGCCTTGCCGCAGCACCAGGCGAGGCAGCATGGCCAGCGGCAGGGTCTTGGGCACCACGGGCAGGCTGTCGGGCAGCAGGTCTTCGGGGGCGATGGCGAGCAGCTGCGCCACCGCGTCGGCGGCTTCGGCGCCATAGGCCGCGGCCTGGTCGCGCACCGCGCCGGCGTGGCCGGCGCCGTGGAGCCAGCGCAGCG
>NZ_MOWM01000204.1 GCF_016082275.1 Variovorax sp. E3 | reverse complement strand
GGGCAGCGTCATGCCGACCACGCCGCCCTTCGAGGCGGCATAGGCGGCCTGGCCGATCTGGCCGTCGTAGGCCGCGACCGAGGCGGTCGAAATCAGCACGCCGCGCTCGCCGGTGGCTTCGGGCTCGTTCTTGCCCATGGCGTCGGCCGCCAGGCGGATCATGTTGAAGCTGCCGATCAGGTTGACCGTGACGGTCTTGCTGAACACGGCCAGCGCGTGCGGCCCGTTCTTGCCCACGGTCTTCTCGGCCGGGGCGATGCCGGCGCAGTTGACCAGGCCGACCAGCTTGCCCAGCTTGAGGGCGGCCGCCACCACGGCCTGGCCGTCCGCTTCCTGGCTCACGTCGCACTTGACGAACACGCCGCCGATGTCCTTGGCAACGGCCTCGCCCTTGTCAGCCTGCATGTCGGCGATGACCACCTTGCCGCCGTTGGCCGCCAGCATGCGCGCCGTGCCTTCGCCGAGGCCCGAAGCGCCACCAGTCACGATAAAAACCTTGCCGTCGATCTGCATTGAAAGTCTCCTGAGATGAGCCTTGCATTATCGAAGACGCCCGGCGGGCTAAAAAAAAGGCTCATCCGAAGATGAGGCCCTGAATTGGATCCGTGAGGACCCAAGGAGACAACTGGTGGTGGTCGGCGGCTTAGCGCTTGCGCGAAGCGGTCGCGGTCTTCGCGGCGGCGACGGCTTGGGTCGACACGGCGTTGAAGTTGGCTTCGGCGACGTCCGACGCTTGCTTGACGGCCTTTTGAACCGATTCGAAAGCGTTGTTGGCGGCAGCCACGGCGCTCTTCAGCACGGCGACGGCGGTTTCCGAGCCGGCGGGGGCGTTCTTGGAAGCGCTGTCGACCAGGCCGACGAAGGCTTGCTGGGCTTCGGTGGCCTTGGCTTCGAAAGCCTTGCCGAATTCGGCGCCGGTGCCTTGGGCGATGTCATACAGGTGACGGCTGTAGGCAGCGGTCTTTTCAGCCAGGGGCTGGAACAGGCTGGCTTGCAGCGTCAGCAGCTCTTGGGCGTCCTTGACGCTCAGGGCGGCTTGGGCGGTGCTCTGGGCTTCGGCCAGGGCAGCCTTCGAAGCGGTCACGTTCAGTTCGACCAGCTTTTCGACGCCTTCGAAGGCCTTGGTGGTCAGGCCGAACAGGGTTTCGAGGTTGGCTTTTTGGGCGGCGAGGATTTGGTCAGCGGTCAGGGCCATTTGAGAATCTCCAGAAGGGATGATTGAGTGGTCGGTTCACGTTGCGCTGTCTCGCCGTCTATGTTGCGGTGCAGCATGGCCTCAAGTATAGGCAGCTGAGTTTTGCGATCAAGGGGTTTTTGCTGCCCCGCAGCAATTTAGAACCCGCCTTCTAAATTCGGCCCGCCACCCGAGAATGCGGCCCATGCGCGCTTTCTATTCCGGCCAGTTCGTCCTGCCCCTGCCCGCGGGCCACCGCTTTCCCATGTCGCGCTACGCCATGCTGCGCGACCGCCTGCTCGAGCAGTTGCCCGCCGTCAGCATGGACACGGCCCCGCGCGCCAGCGACAGCGAACTGGCGCTGGCCCACACCGCCGAATGGATTGCCGACGTCAGCGCGGGCAATGTCAGCCCCCAGGCGATGCGCGAGATCGGCTTTCCCTGGAGCGAGGCGATGGTCGAGCGCTCGCGCCGGTCGGCCGGCGCCACCATCGCGGCCTGCCGCGTGGCCTTCGCGCAGGGCGTGTCGGCCAACATGGCCGGCGGCACGCACCACGCCTACGCCTGCAAGGGCAGCGGCTTCTGCGTCTTCAACGACGCCGCCGTGGCCGCCCGGCTCATGCAGGCCGAGCGCGCCGACGCCGGGCAGCCGCTGAAGGTGGCGGTGATCGACCTCGACGTGCACCAGGGCAACGGCACCGCCAGCATCTTCCAGGACGACCCGAGCGTGTTCACGCTGTCGCTGCACGGCCAGAAGAACTTTCCCTTCCGCAAGGAGGCGAGCGACCTCGACGTGGAGTTGCCCGACGGCTGCGGCGACGCCGACTACCTCGCCGCGCTGGAGCACGCCCTGGAAGAACTCGACCGGCGCTTTTCCCCCGGCCTCGTGATCTACCTCGCCGGTGCCGACCCCTTCGAGCGCGATCGGCTGGGCCGCCTCAAGCTGAGTTTCGACGGCCTCGAGGCGCGCGACCGGCGCGTGTTCGACTGGGCCTGGCAGCGCCGCCTGCCGGTGGCTTTCGCGATGGCCGGCGGCTACGCCAGCGACATCGCCGAAACGGTGCAGGTGCAGCTGGGCACCTTCAGGGTGGCGCTGGACTACTGGCGCCGCTGGCAAAATGCCGCGCGATGAGCGCCACCCCCACCAAACCCACACCGCACGCGCGCGCCGGCTACCGCGCCTTTCGCAGCATCCCGACGCGCTGGGCCGACAACGACATGTACGGCCATGTCAACAACGTCGTCTATTACAGCTGGTTCGACACGGCGGTGAACGCGCTGCTCATCGAGCGCGGCGCGCTCGACATCCACGGGGGCCAGACCATCGGTTTCGTGGTCGAGACCCAGTGCAACTACTTCGCGCCGATCGCGTTCCCGCAGACGGTGGAGGCGGGCATCCGCGTGGCGCAAGCCGGCCGCTCCAGCGTGCGCTACGAGATCGCGCTGTTCGCCGAGGGCTCGGACACCGCCGCCGCGCAGGGCCACTTCGTCCACGTCTACGTCGACCGCGCCACCCAGCGCCCGGTGCCGCTGCCGGACGCCCTGCAGCAAGTGGTCGACTCGCTCAAGGCCTGAAAACACCGCCCAACGACAAACGGCGCCCGAGGCGCCGTTGATCTTTTGCAGGCTGGCGGACCTTACATGGCCTTCTTCATGGCCTTGATGTCGGCCTTGCCCTGGGCTTCGTCGGCCTGGGCCTGCTTCACGCAGGCAGCCTTGGCGTCACCCTTCTGGTCGTCGCACTTTTCCTTCGCGACTTCGTAGGTGGCCTTCACCTTTTCTTCAGCCACCTTGCGGGCGTGGCTGTCGCTCGGCTGGTATTGCTGTTCCAGCTCGGCCTTGGCCACGTCTTCCTTGCCCTTGGCTTCCTTCTGGCAGACGTCCTTGGCGTTGTCCTTCATGGTGTCGCACTGGGTCTTGGCGACCTTGTAGTCGGCCTCGATCTTTTCCTTGGCGACCTTGTACTCGTCCTTGGTCATCGCGCTGGCTTGCGTGGCGACGAAGCAGGTGGAGGCGAGGGCGAGCATGAGCAGATGTTTTTTCATTTGATTTTCCTTCGAGGGAGTGGATGAAATTCGGGTCGGGGTGAAAGACTCAGTAGCGTTCGAACCAGAGGGCGTCGGGCGTGCGGCCGTCGCGCGATTCCCAGTCCTTGACCTGCTTTTCGGCTTCGTCGCGGCTGATGCCGTGGCGTTCCTGGATGCGGCCGAGCAGCTGGTCGCGCTTGCCAGCGATGACATCGAAGTCGTCGTCGGTCAGCTTCCCCCATTGCTCCTTGACCTTGCCCTTGAGCTGTTTCCAATTGCCTTCGATGGTGTCCTTGTTCATGCGAATCTCCTTGCTGAGGTTGATTCGGCGGGCTGTTTCGCCGCCGTGAAATCAATGTCGCCCGCGGCATTTACCCGAGCGGTAGGACGTGCTGTTCAGGCCCCGTAGGCAGAGGCCGACGCGCCCCGTGATAATCGAACGGACGCCGAAAGTTTGAGACACCGCAGCACCGCATCGCACAGCACCGCGTACAGCACCATGATCATTCACAGCCTGCTCGACACCGACCTCTACAAGTTCACGATGATGCAGGTCGTGCTGCACCACTTTCCCGGGGCCCGGGTCGAGTACCGCTTCAAGTGCCGCAACCCCGGCGTCAACCTGGCGCAGTTCGCGGGCCAGATCCGCGACGAGGTGCGCAGCCTGTGTTCACTGCAGTTCCGCGACGCCGAACTCGCCTACCTGCGCTCCATGCGCTTCATCAAGAGCGACTTCGTCGACTTCCTGGGGCTCTTCCGGCTCAACGAGAAGTACATCAACATCATTCCCCAGCCCTCGGGCGAGCTCGAGATCCGCATCAAGGGGCCGTGGCTGCACACCATCCTGTTCGAGATCCCGGTGCTGGCCATCGTCAACGAGGTCTACTTCCGCAACACGCAGAAGAAGCCCGACTTCGACGAAGGCCGCCGCCGCCTCGAAACCAAGATCTCGCAGCTGCAGGACGAAGGCCTTTCCGACCTCAAGATCGCCGACTACGGCACGCGCCGCCGCTTCTCGAAGGACTGGCACGAAGAGGTGCTGCGTACCCTGACCGCGCGCCTGGGCGCCGTCACCCCGCCGGCGGTGCAGGCTCCCACGGGCGCGCGGCTGCCGCAACTGGCGGGCACCAGCAACGTGCTGTACGCCATGAAGCTGGGCCTGATTCCGCTGGGCACCATGGCGCACGAATACCTGCAGGCCTGCCAGGCGCTCGGCCCGCGGCTGCGCGACAGCCAGATCTTCGGCTTCGAGAGCTGGGCGCGCGAGTACCGCGGCGACCTGGGCATTGCGCTGTCCGACGTGTACGGCATGAACGCCTTCCTGCGCGACTTCGACCTGTACTTCTGCAAGCTGTTCGACGGCGCCCGCCACGACAGCGGCGACCCGTTCCAGTGGGGCGAGCGCATGCTGGCCCACTACATCGCCAACCGGGTCGACCCGCGCACCAAGACGCTGATCTTCAGCGACGGCCTCACGGTGCCGCGCACCATCGAGCTCTACCAGCAATTCCGGGGGCGCTGCCAGCTGGCCTTCGGCATCGGCACCAACCTCACGAACGACGTGGGCTACGAGCCGCTGCAGATCGTCATCAAGATGATCCACTGCAACGACCAGCCGGTGGCCAAGCTGTCGGACACGCCATCCAAGAACATGTGCGAGGACGAGAAATACCTGGCCTACCTGCGGCAGGTCTTCGAGATCGAACAACCCCCCGTTTGAAGGCTGTACCCATGCTCCGCACCGCCCCCGTCTGGTACGGTACGGCCCCATGAAAAAGCCTCTTCGCCTTGCAGCGGCCGCGCTGCTGCCGCTGATGTTCCCCGCGCTGGCCATGGCCGCCGAGTTCAACGGCGCCACGCTGTCGCCGCTGTGGGGTGTGCCGTTCGCCGGCATCCTGTTGTCGATTGCGCTGTTCCCGCTGCTGGCGCCCAGTTTCTGGCACCACCACTACGGCAAGATCGCGGCGGTCTGGGCGCTGGCCTTCCTGCTGCCCTTTGCCGCGACCTACGGCGCGCCGCTGGCCGGCGCCCAGCTCGTGCATGCGATGGTCGAGGAGTACATCCCGTTCATCATTTTGCTCACGGCGCTGTTCACGGTGGCGGGCGGCATTCACATCCGGGGCAACCTGCATGGCGCGCCCGGGCTCAACACGGGCATCCTGGCCATCGGCGCCGTGCTCGCGAGCTTCATGGGCACCACCGGCGCGTCGATGCTGCTGATCCGGCCGCTCATTCGCGCCAACGACAACCGCGTGCACCGGGTCCATGTGGTCGTGTTCTTCATCTTCATCGTCTCCAACGCGGGCGGCTCGCTCACGCCGCTGGGGGATCCGCCGCTGTTCCTGGGCTTCCTGAAGGGCGTCGACTTCTTCTGGACCGCGAAGAACATCCTGCCCGACACGCTCTTCATCGTGGGCGTGCTGCTCGCGCTGTTCTACGTCATCGACCGTCACTACTACCGCAAGGAAGGCGTGCTGCCGGTCGACCCGACGCCCGACACCAAGCGCATCGGCTTCGACGGCGCGGTCAACTTCTGGCTGCTGGGCGGCGTGGTCGGCTTCGTGCTGCTCAGCGGCTTCTGGAAGTCGCCGGTCAGCTTCGACGTCTTCGGCACGCACGTCGGCCTGCCGGGCCTGGTGCGCGACGTGGGCCTGATCGCCATCACGCTGCTGTCGCTGAAGATCACGCCGGCCAAGGTGCACGCCGACAACCAGTTCGAATGGGGCCCGATGGCCGAGGTGGCCAAGCTGTTCGCGGGCATCTTCCTGACCATCATCCCGGTGATCGCGATGCTCAAGGCCGGCACGCAGGGCCCGTTCGGCGCCATCGTCTCGGCCGTGACGCGCGCCGACGGCCAGCCCGACCCGGCGATGTACTTCTGGGCGACGGGCGTGCTGAGCTCGTTCCTGGACAACGCGCCGACCTACCTGGTGTTCTTCAACACCGCGGGCGGCGACCCGGCCGCGCTGATGGCCACCTATGCCACCACGCTGGCCGCCATCTCGGCGGGCGCGGTGTTCATGGGCGCCAACACCTACATCGGCAACGCGCCCAACCTCATGGTCAAGGCTATCGCCGAGAGCCGCGGCGTGCCCATGCCGAGCTTCTTCGGCTACATGGCGTGGTCGGTGAGCATCCTGGTGCCGCTGTTCATCATCTCCACCTTCATCTTCTTTCGCTGACCCCCTTCTTTCGAGCAAGAGACAACAACACCATGAGCAAGCCCAAGATCCTGGTCGCGCGCGCGATCTTTCCCGAGACCATCGAGCGCCTGTCGCAGCACTTCGAGGTCGAGTCGAACCAGTCCGACGAGAGCTGGAGCAAGGACCAGCTGATCGCCAAGCTGCAGGGCAAGCAGGGCGCCTTCACCACCGGCAGCGAGCGCATCGACACCGCCGTGCTCGACGCCTGCCCCGACCTGAAGATCTGCGCCAACATGGCGGTGGGCTACAACAACTTCGACGTCGACGCCATGGCCGCGCACGGCGTGCTGGGCACCAACGCGCCCGACGTGCTGACCGAGACCACGGCCGACTTCGGCTTCGCGCTGCTCATGGCCACGGCGCGCCGCATCACCGAGAGCGAACACTTCCTGCGCGCGGGCAAGTGGCAGAAGTGGAGCTTCGACATGTTCGCGGGCTCCGACATCCACGGTTCCACGCTCGGCATCATCGGCATGGGCCGCATCGGGCAGGGCATCGCGAAGCGCGGCGCGCACGGCTTCGGCATGAAGGTGGTCTATCACAACCGCTCGAAGCTCGACGCCGCGCTCGAAGCCGAGTGCAAGGCCAGCTACGTGAGCAAGGAAGAGCTGCTCAAGACGGCAGACCACGTGGTGCTGGTGGTGCCGTATTCGGCGGCCTCGCACCACACCATCGGCGCGGCCGAAATCGCGCTGATGAAGCCGACCGCCACGCTGATCAACATCGCGCGCGGCGGCATCGTCGACGACGCGGCGCTGGCCGTGGCCCTGCGCGAGAAGCGCATCGCCGCCGCCGGCCTGGACGTGTTCGAGGGCGAGCCCAAGGTCCACCCCGACCTGCTGACCGTGCCCAACGTGGTGCTCACGCCGCACATCGCCAGCGCCACCGTGCCCACGCGCCGCGCCATGGCCGACCTGGCGGCCGACAATCTCATTGCGTACTTCGGCGGCAAGGGACCGCTGACGCCCGTGACGCCTGTTCCTCCCGTGTCCGCCACCCCGAAGTAAGCGTCGACACCCAGACCTTGGACACTTCGCTGATTCTGATCGGACTGGCCGTACTCGCGGTCATCCAACTCGTGCTGGTGATCTGGCTGCTGGCCCGCCGGCAGCCTCCCGCGGACCACGGCGACCTGCTTCGCGTGCTCGCCGCCATGGGCTCGGCCAACGAGCGCACCGAGCGCGAGCTGCGCAACGACATCGGCGAAAGCTCGCGCGGCGCGCGGCAGGAAACCGTGCAGGCCTTCGCCACCTTCCAGCGCGCGCTGGTGCAGCAGGGCGCCGAAGCCACGCGCACGCAGAACGCACAGCTGGACGCCTTCTCGCTGCAGCTCGCGTCGCTGCAGAAGACCTTGGCCGACACGCTCAACACGCAGCTGCAGGGCCTGAGCGAATCGAATGCGCGCCGCCTGTCGGAAGTGCGCGCGACCATGGAAACCCAGCTCGCGCAACTGCAGCAGACCAACGCCGCCAAGCTCGACGAAATGCGCAAGACCGTCGACGAGAAGCTGCAGAGCACGCTCGAAACGCGCCTGGGCGAGAGCTTCAAGCAGGTGGCCGACCGGCTCGAGCAGGTGCACAAGGGCCTCGGCGAAATGCAGACGCTGGCCGTGGGCGTCGGCAGCCTGCAGCGCGTGCTGACCAACGTGAAGACGCGCGGCGTGTTCGGCGAAGTGCAGCTGGAGGCGCTGCTCGAGCAGGTGCTCACGCCCGACCAGTACGCCAAGCAGATCGAGACCAAGCCGCGCAGCGGCCAGCGTGTCGACTTCGCCATCCGCTTTCCGGGGCGGGGCGAGGAGGGCGCGCCGGTGTGGCTGCCCATCGACGCCAAGTTTCCGCGCGACGACTACGAGCGCCTGATCGACGCGCACGAGCGCGCCGATGCCGCCGGCGCCGAGCTGGCCGCCAAGGCGCTCGAAGCGCGCATCCGCACCGAGGCCAGGTCGATCGCCGACAACTACCTCGCGGCGCCGCACACCACCGACTTCGCGATCCTCTTCCTGCCAGTCGAAAGCCTTTACGCCGAAGTGCTGCGCCGCCCCGGCCTGATGGACGCCATCCAGCGCCAGCATCGCGTGACGCTGGCCGGACCGACCACCTTGCTGGCCATGCTCAACAGCCTGCACATGGGCTTTCGCACGCTCGCGCTGGAGCAGCAGGCCTCCGAGGTCTGGAAGGTGCTGGGGGCAGTGAAGACCGAGTTCGAGCGTTACGGTGAATGGGTCTCGCGCATCAAGGAGCAGGTGGCCAAGGCCTCCGACACGCTCGACAAGGCCGACACGCGCGCCAAGCAGATGCGCCTGGCGCTGCGCAAGGTCGAGGCCCTGCCCGAAGCGCAGTCGCAGGCGCTGTTGCCGCCCACCGCCGACAGCGAGGGCGACGACACCCCGTGAAAGGTTCAGAGCTTCTTCGTGTCATCGGCGCTCAGGTCTGCCTGCATGCCACCATGGCCGGCATGCGCCTGGCCACACCGCTGCTGGCGCTGCAGCAGGGCTACAGCGCCGCCGCTGTCGGCGTGCTGATTTCGCTGTTCGCGCTGACCCAGGTGTTTTTGGCGCTGCCCGCGGGGCGCTTTGCCGACCGGCACGGGTTCAAGCGGCCGCTGTGGCTGTCGGTCATCGCGGCGGCGCTCGGCGCTGGGCTGGTGGTGGTCTTTCCGATCTTTCCGGTGATGTGCCTGTCGGCCCTGCTGACCGGCGGCGCCACGGGCGCGACCGTCATTGCGCTGCAGCGGCACGTGGGCCGCTCGGCGCACGATGCGACGCAGCTCAAGCGCGTGTTCAGCTGGCTCGCCATCGCGCCGGCCGCGGCCAATTTTGTCGGGCCGTTCCTGGCCGGCATGCTGATCGACCACGCGGGCCGCGCGCCCGCGGACATGCTGGCGTTTCGCATCTGCTTCGCGGTGATGGCGGGGTTGCCCGTCATCTGCTGGTTGCTCGCGCGCGGCGCGCACGAACCGCCGCGCACGCCGCCGGTGGCGGGCGCGCGCCCACGCGGGCCTGGGACCTGCTGCGCGAGCCGATGTTCCGCCGCCTGCTGTTCGTGAACTGGCTGCAGTCGTCGAGCTGGGACGTGCATGCCTTCGTGCTGCCGGTGCTGGGGCACGAGCGGGGCATCAGCGCGTCGGTGATCGGCTCGATCCTCGGCGCCTTCGCGGTGGCCGCGGCCGTCATTCGCGTGGTGCTGCCGCTGATCGCCTCGCGTGCGTCGGAGCGCAGCGTGATCCTTACCTCGACCGTGATCACGGCGCTGATGTTCGCGATCTATCCGCTGCTCGATTCGGCCTGGACCATGGGCGCGTGCTCCGTGATGCTCGGGTTCGCGCTCGGCGCGGTGCAGCCGATGGTGATGAGCATGCTGCACCAGATCACGCCGCACACGCGGCACGGCGAGGCGCTGGGCCTGCGCCTCATGACCATCAACGCATCGAGCGTGGCCATGCCGATGCTGTTCGGCTCGCTGGGCGCGCTGATCGGCATCGCGGGCGTGTTCTGGGTGGTCGGCGGCGTGCTGGCGGTGGGCGCGCGCGCTACATGGGGTTTGAAGGTCTGACCTGGCGATGGCGGCAAACCCACTTTCTCAAATGCGATAAATTCTCATTTGATTGACATTTAACTGACTTGAAGTCAGTATCGGCGCCTTCTTCAACGACCTTGAAGGCGTCCATGGACTCCCACATTCCGGCGGCGGCCGACCCGCGCCGCCGCCTTGCGCTCGTCGCCGCCGTGTACCTCGGCAGCTTCATCGCCACGCTCGACGTGAGCATCGTCAACGTTGCGCTGCCCACCTTGCAGCGCGCGCTTTCCACCGACCTGGCCGGCCTGCAGTGGGTGATCGACATCTACGCGCTGTGCCTGTCGGCATTCATGCTTTCGGCCGGCCCGCTCGGCGATCGCTACGGCCGCAAGCGCGCGTGGCTGGCGGGCGTGATCGTGTTCACCATCGGTTCGGCGATGTGCGCCATGGCCGCCAACCTGCCCACGTTGCTGGCGGGGCGGGCGGTGCAGGGCGTGGCCGGCGCGCTGCTGATTCCGGGCGCGCTGTCGCTGCTGGCGCATGCGTTCCCCGAGCCTGCGAGCCGGGCGCGGGTGATCGGCGGCTGGTCGTCGTTCACGGCGCTGTCGCTGATCCTCGGGCCGATGCTCGGCGGGCTGCTGGTGGACCACGCGGGCTGGCAGAGCATCTTCCTCATCAACCTGCCGATCGGGCTGCTGACGGTGGGGCTGGGGTTGTGGGGCATCCAGGAGACTTCGCACCCCGAGCACGCGGCGCTCGACCCGGTCGGGCAGGTGCTCAGCGTGCTGTGGCTGGGCGCGCTGACCTACGGGCTGATCGCGGCGGGCGAGCACGGCTGGGGCTCGGTGCAGGCGGCCTCGGCGCTGGTCGCGGCGGTGATCGGGCTCGCGCTGTTCCTGATGGTGGAGGCGCGCGTGGCGCGGCCGCTGCTGCCGCTCGGCTTGTTCCGCGACGCGCGCTTTTCGGTCACCAACTTTGCGTCGTTCGTGCTCGGGTTCTCGTCGTACGCGAGCCTGTTCTTCTTCTCGCTGTTCCTGCAGCAGGTGCAGGGCTGGTCGCCCAGCGACACCGGTTGGCGGCTGGTGCCGCAGTTCGTGGCGACGGGTGTTGTCGCGTCGCAGTTCGGCCGCCTCGCGCGGCGCTTCGACGTGCACACGCTGATGGTCGCGGGCTACACGCTCATCGGCGGCTCGATGCTGCTGCTGACGCTGTTCTCGGCCGACACGCCTTATGTGTTGCTGGCGCTGCTGTTCGTGTTCCTCGGCGCGGGCGCGGGGCTCGCGGTGCCGGCCACCAGCACGGCCGTGATGGCGTCGGTGCCGGCCCAGCGCTCGGGCATGGCCTCGGCGACGATGAACGCGCTGCGGCAAGCCGGCATGCTGATCGGCATCGCGCTGCTCGGCACGTTGATGAGCACGCGCGCCACGTCGCTGCTGGCCGATGCGCTCGCGCAGGCGGGCATGTCGTCGGGGGCGCAGCAGGCGGCGACGGCGGCCGTGGGGCGGCACGACCTGCGTGCGCT
>NZ_MOWM01000203.1 GCF_016082275.1 Variovorax sp. E3 | reverse complement strand
TCGCTGGCCATCACGCCCGAGCGCGCCAAGCAGGTGCAGTTCTCGATTCCCTATGCCGCCGCGTCGGTGGTGCTGTACGGCGCGACCAAAACGCCCATCAAGGCGGCAGGCGACCTGAAGGGCCTGCGCGTGGGCGTGGCCCGTGCGTCGACGCAAGACGTGGCCGTGACCAAGGCCGCGCCCGAAGGCACCGAGATCCGCCGCTTCGACGACGACGCTTCGGCCATGCAGGCGCTGCTGTCCGGCCAGGTCGATGCCATCGGGTGCTCCACGACCGTGGCCGCGCAGATCGCCAAGCGCGCGCCGGCCGGCGTGTACGAGCGGAAGATGGTGCTGTTCCAGCAGGTCATGGGCATTGTGCTGCGCCCCGGCCAGGCCGAACTGAAGAAGGAGGTGGACGACTTCGTGTTGCGGAACAAGGCCAATGGCGAGTTGAACAAGCTCTACCAGAAATGGCTTGGCACGGACTTCCCCGCGCTGCCCAATTCCTGAGCGGAAAGCCAAGAGCGCCTCGAATGAAAGACATCCTCGTCTTCAAGCCTCTTCCGAGCGACCAGATGGCGCGGCTGCACGCTGCGCACCACGTTGTCGTGGCCGACCCCAAGCTTGCGCCGGATGCCTTCCACGCGGCGCTTGCCACGGCCCATGGCCTCATTGGTGCCAGCTATCCGATCACGGCGGAACTCCTGGCGAAAGCGCCCCGGCTGGAGGTGGTGTCCAGTGTCTCGGTGGGAGTGGACAACTACGACCTCGCCGAACTGCGCCGGCTTGGAATCATGCTGTGCCACACGCCCGGCGTGCTCGACGAGACCGTCGCCGACACCGTGTTCGGCTTGCTGGTGGCAACCAGCCGCCGCTTCGTCGAACTGTCGAACCTCGTGCGCGAAGGCCGATGGCCTCGGGACTTCGGCGAGGATCTGTTCGGCTTCGATGTGCATGGCAAGACGCTGGGCCTGGTCGGCTTCGGCCGGATCGGGCAGGCCATCGCCCGGCGAGCCGCGCTGGGTTTCGGCATGCGGGTGCTCTATCACGCTCGGCGGGAAGTCGATCTGGCCGCGCAGGCGCCGGAGTTGCAGGGCAGGGCGAGCCATGTCGCACGCGGCGAGTTGTTGGCCGCGGCCGACTTCGTGGTTGCCATGTTGCCGCTCACCGACGCCACGCGCGGAACGATGGACGCGAACTTCTTCGGCGCCATGAAACCGGGCGCCGTGTTCATCAATGGCGGGCGCGGCGCGACCGTCGACGAGAACGCGTTGCTCGCTTCGCTGAACAGCGGTCGTCTGCGAGCCGCCGGACTGGATGTCTTCGCGCAGGAGCCCTTGCCTTGGGAGTCCGCGCTACGGACGCACCCGCGTGTGACACCCTTGCCTCATATCGGGTCGGCGACACACGAAACACGTCACGCCATGGCCGTGTTGGCCACGACGAATCTGCTGCAGGCGCTTGCCGGGGAGCGGCCTGCGGCCGTCTATGGCGATTGATCGTGGATTCGTCAGGGGCCCGGAAGCGCAAACATCCGTCGGCTGTTCGCGCTGCAGGCGCGAATGATCTCGTCGACATCGCGATCCAGAAGCGCTGCCAGCGCCACTGCGATCCAGCGAAGATGGGCGGGTTCGTTGGGGCCGCGCCGTGCGCCGGCATTCTTCGGCGCCAGGTAAGGGGCGTCCGTCTCCAAGTGCAGCCGGTCCAGCGGGATGGCCTTCACGGCGGCGCGCAGGGCCTGACCGCGCTGCAGGTCGGTCACCCAACCGGTGATGCCGATGTCCAGGCCCATCTCGAGGAAGGCTTGCGCCTCGGCATGGTCGCCCGTGAAGCAGTGGACAACGCCGCGCACGCCGTCGGCCACAACGGGCGCGAGCATGTCGTGAAAGTCGGCAAACGCATCACGGCAATGAAGAAAGAGCGGCTTGCCGATTTCCGCGGCCGCCGACAGTTGCTGGTCAAAGGCGTGGCGCTGCGCCTGGGGCGTGGAGAAGTTGCGGTTGTAGTCGAGCCCGCACTCTCCAACGGCCACCACCTGCGGGCTCTTCCAGAGCTCGATCAATGCGCGTTGTGCACTCGGGTCGTGCGACTTCGCGTCATGGGGATGAATGCCGGCGGTCGCAAAGACGACCTGCGGGTTTGCCTTTGCCAACTCGACGGCCAAACGACTCGACGTGAGCGACGTGCCCGTGGCCATGATCTGCGCCACGCCTGCGGCCTTGGCCCGCGCCAGCAATGCAGCGGTCTGCGACACCAACTGCGCGGAATGGAAGTTGACGCCGATGTCGACAAGCGCCGGCCGGTCATCCATGAAATGGGTACTCATGCGGCGATGGTACGGGCCAACGGTCAGTGGCTCTTGCAGGGCGCGCCTGTTGAATTGCCGGACCGGCTCGCCGCCAGCTTGCGGCGCTCGAGCAGTTCGAAGATGCCCATGCCGGCCAGCATCGCAGCCGCGAAGGCCAGGGCCTTGGGTTGTCCCATCCCGAGGGCGACCAGGCCCGGCCCGGGACACAAGCCCGCGATGCCCCAGCCCACGCCGAACAGCAGGCTGCCGACGACCAGGCGGCGGTCGATGCGGCGCGAGGAGGGCAGGCGCATCTCGGCGCCCAGAAGCGACAGCGCGCGACGCCGAGCCAGCATGAAGCCGACCATGGCAACAGCAATGGCGCCCGCCATCACGAAGGCCAGGGACGGATCCCATGAGCCGGCAAGGTCGAGGAAGCCGAGCACCTTGGCCGGATCGGCCATGCCGGAGACGACAAGGCCCAGTCCGAAGACCAGGCCCGCGAGCAATGAAGCCAGGGCAATCACAAGAACCTCCTCAGGCGCCGAGCAGATGGCGCACCACGAACACGGTGGCAAAGCCGGCGCCCACGAACGCGGCTGTGGCCACGAGCGAGCGCGGCGACAGGCGGGCCAGGCCGCAAACGCCGTGGCCGCTGGTGCAGCCGGCGGCGTACCGCGTGCCCACGCCGACGAGCAGCCCGGCCAGGATCAGCGCGCCGTAACCCGTGTCGATCCGCACCGTCGGCAGCGCCGCGAAGAGCGAATGGATCCACGGCGCGCCGACAAGGCCGAGCACGAAAGCGGCACGCCAGGCGATGTCGCCCCTGGACGCCCCGAACAGACCGCCGAGCACGCCGCTGATGCCGGCGATACGCCCGTTGAGCAGCGCGAACATCGCCGCGGCGGTGCCGATGAGCACGCCCCCCGCAAGCGACGCGAGCGGCGTGAAATGGCTCCAGTCGATGGACATCATTCTTCCTTGGGGCAGTAGAGGCGGTACAGAACCGCGAGGATTTCCAGCATCGCCGGGTCGGCCACGCTGTAGAAGATGTTCTTGCCCTCGCGCCGGGTGCCGACCACGCTTTCATTGCGCAGCACGCCCAGTTGCTGCGACAGCGTGGGCTGGTGGATGCCCAGCTTCTGCTCCAGGTCGCTCACACACATCTCGCCCTGCGACAGCTGGCACAGCAGCAGCAGGCGGTCTTCGTTGGCCAGGAGCTTGAGCGCGACGACTGCTCGGCCGGCGGCGCCGCGCAGCACTTCGGGGTCGATGGTCGCGGCGGAGGCGTTCATGGGTTCGGGCTTCACTTTGCGTTGAAATATTATATAAAAGTATATATTATTTGCACGCATGACCACCCGCACCACAACCCAGGCTTTCTTCGACCCGGCGACCGGGACGGTGTCCTATGTCGTGTGGGAACACGCGAGCGGGCATGCCGCGGTCATCGACCCGGTGCTCGACTACGACTTCAAGTCCGGGCACACGCGCACGGCGTCGGCCGACCGGCTGCTCGCCTGCATCAGCAGTCATGGCCTGCGGGTCGACTGGATCCTGGAGACCCATGCACACGCCGATCACCTGTCGGCTGCGCGGTACATCCAGGAGCAGGCGGGGGGAAGGACCGCCATCGGCGAGAACATCCGTGTCGTCCAGTCGACCTTCAGGAAACTCTTCAATTTCGAGCAGGCTTTCGTGGCGGACGGCAGCCAGTTCGATCATCTGTTCAAGGACGGCGAAGTCTTCAGGATCGGCGAGGTCGAGGTCACCGCGCTGTCGGTGCCGGGCCACACGCCCGCCGACATGGCCTACCTGGTGGACGGCGCCGTGTTCGTCGGCGACACGCTGTTCATGCCAGATCTCGGCAGCGCCCGCGCCGACTTTCCCGGCGGCGACGCCCGCCAGCTCCATGCCTCGATACGCAGGCTGCTGGCGCTTGCGCCCGACACCGTCGTCTATGTCTGTCACGACTATCCGCCAGCGTCGAGGCAGGCCAGTTGGCAGTCCACCGTCGCGCAGCAGCGTGCGCACAACATTCACGTGCGCGACGGCATCGGCGTCGAGGAGTTTGTTGCGATGCGCAGGGCCCGGGACGCGACCCTGGACGTGCCGACGCTCATTCTTCCGTCGATCCAGGTGAATGTGCGCGGCGGGCGCCTGCCTCCGGCGGACGACAACGGGGTTGCGTACCTTCGCATCCCGTTGAATGCGCTTCCGCTGCCTTGAGTGGCGACAGCAGGGCGTTACCTTTCGCAGAATCCTTCGCATATATTATTTAACATAATGCACATTGTGTTCAATATGAGGGGTAGCAAAACCCACCCCCAACCCAAGCCGCCCCGACGCTCCCACACAACAACCCACATGAACATGGGACTTTGGTCCCATGCGTCGCCCGCGCATCGCACCTAGCATCGAACGCTCCCAGGATCCTTGGAACTTTCTGATGCTCGATATCCCGCAAACCACCTTCGACGAAGTCGGCAGAAACCTGTCCCAGTACTACGAAAAGGAAATGGCGGCCGGCGCCCGTGTGCTGCTGGACCGCATGCGCACCAAGGACTGGGGCGTGCTGAGCGCGGCTTTCGTCCAGAAGTCCGACATGGTCGAGCGCACCTGGGACGCCTTTCGCGCCAAGTCCAACGACAGCTTCAGCGTGCCGTACAAGAAGAAGCTGACGATGCTGCTGAGCGAGTACTGCGGCAACACCGCCGACGTGCAAAAGCTCGTGGTCAAGGGCATCGCGGCACTGGCCCGCGCCGGTCTGGGCAAGATTCCGATTCCCGGCACCTCGGTGCTCAAGACGCTGGTCACGCAAAGCGTCAGCGTCGGGGTTGCAGCGGTCAGCGGCGCCGAAGGCGGCCTCGACGGCTACCTGCACGGCAAGAGCATCAGCGAGGCCGACACGGTGATCGGCAATCGCGGCAACGAGGAAACCGCCAAGCTCTTTCGCGACGACCGCGAAGCGATGGCCGCCGCCGAAGCGGCGATGAAGCAATACAAGCACATCGCCAACCTGATCAACTCCATGCCGGACCAGATCACCGACCTCAACGACGCTGTGCTGTACCCGGGCGTCGCGGCCAAGGTGCGCATTGCCGCGTCCGACCTGCGCCAGCAGCTCATCAAGGTCACGACCTTCGTGGAAGGCATGCAGATGCGCGCCGAGCGCGTCGCGGAGTTGATGCACAAGGACACCGACCAGATCACCGCGCGCATGGTCGACATCGCCCGCGAAGTGGTGATGAACGCCTACTACACGGCCCGCGCCGACGGCCGGCAGGCACTCACGGGCATGGCCGCCAAGGGCAAGCCCTACGAATACACGGCGCGGCCGATGCTCAAGCCGCTGTCGGCGGCCGAAGGCGGCATCACGCAGCTGGCCAACCTGGTCGCCTATGCGTTGACGCTGGGCCAGCACGACGCACTCGAGATCTCGCAACCCACGCTGGTGAGTTCGTCGAACCCCGCCGTGCAGGTCGGCCGTCCGCGCAGCAACGCGGTGATTTCGCCGGGCAGCTACCGTCCGCCGGTGCCGCCTCGGCCGTTCCCGCCGCCCTTGCCTCCGCGCCCGATCCGCTGAGCGCCGGGCGGTCCATTCCGCCCAGACCGGGAGTAGCATCGAATTCACCTTTGCAAACTCCCGCCCATGCCGTCGACGAACGCCAAACTGCCCTCCTTCAGGTTCTTGATCGGCTTCGAGGCAGCCGCCCGCCTTGGCAGTTATTCGCGGGCCGCGGACGAACTCAGCATTTCGCAGTCCGCCGTCAGCCATCAGATCGCGCAGCTCGAGCAGCAGGTCGGCCAGCCGCTGTTTCGCCGCAAGGGCCGCGGCGTGGAACTGACGGTGTCGGGGCGCCTGCTGCTGGACAGCGTGGGCAAGTCGCTCGACCAGATCCGCAGCGGCCTGAGCCGCATCGAGACCTACATGGACGACAGCCTCGTCACGCTCGTGTGCCCGGCGCCGGTCGTCAAGGGCTGGCTGCAGCCGCGCGTGGACCAGTTGCTGCGGGAGCACCCGGCGCTGTGCCCGATCATCTCGATCGACGAGACCGCGCGCTACATCGACGAGATGGACGTCGACATCGCCATCACGCGTGAGCCGCTCAAGCAGCGCGGCGTGTTCGAGGTTCCGCTGTTCGACGACGAGCTCGTGGCGGTGGCGCATGTGGATTCGGCCGAGCCGCCCGTGGGCATGGTGTGCCTGGAAACGGACCTCACGAGCGACCACGTCGGCCCGTTCATTCGCGAGCATTTCGGCGACCTGCGCAAGGTGGCCATCTACGACGATCCGCGCCTCGTGCTCGACGCCGCCTTGCGCGGCCGGGGCGTGGCGCTGGTCTCGCGGCTGCTGGCCGACGAGGCGCTGCACAAGCGCCAGTTGCGGCAGCTTGCCGCCTACCCGAGCCTGCCGCTGGGCACACTGTGGATTTCGCGCACCGAGGGTGAGCCGCGCCTGCCGCTGGTGCGCCAGGTGTTCGACAGCCTGCTGAGCTACGCCAAGGTGGAATGACCGAAACATGAGCCAGGTTGGCTGATCTGTCCAGAAAAGATCAGTTATGCAAATGAGTCAAGGCCGACAGAATCCACTGTCCTAGTAGTAACCCTTGATTTTCATGACAACTCGACGTGCCCTGATGGGCCTTGGCGGCCTCGGCCTGATGAGCGGAATGCTCAGCGCATGCGGCGGTGGTGGCGGCGGTTCGCAAGCCATGTTCCCCCTGCCGGCGCCCTCTCCCACCCCTTCTTCGACGCCCCTGCCCCCTCGCCTTTGCAGCAGGCCGAAACCTGGCAGATGCCCGACGAAAGCGCGCCCCATCGCGCGGTCTGGATGGCGTTTGCCGCGCGCGAATCGGTGTGGACCGCGCCCATGCGCCAGCCCGTGCAACAGGCCCTGGCGCGTATCGCCAATGCCATCAGCGTGTACGAGCCGGTCAAGATGCTGGTCGGCGCCGCCGACTTCGCCACGGCCCGGCAACTGTGCGGCTCCAACGTGCAGCTGATTCCCCACGAGATCGACGACCTCTGGATGCGCGACACCGGCTGCGTCTTCGTGCGCAACGCCCGCGGCGAGCGGGCGGCCGTGAGCTTCAACTTCAACGGCTGGGGCAACAAGCAGTCGCATGCGCGCGACGCCACCGTGGCGGCGCGCATGGCCGAACTGAGCGGCGTGCCGCTGCTGCGCAGCCGGCTGGTGCTGGAGGGCGGCGGCATCGAGGTCGACGGGCAAGGCACGGCGATCATCACCGAGAGCTGCGTGCTCAACACCAACCGCAATTCGGGTGTCAGCAAGGCCGATGCGGAAGTCGAACTCAAGCGCCTGCTGGGCCTGGAAAAGATCATCTGGCTGCCGGGCATCGTCAACCGCGACATCACCGACGGCCACACCGATTTCTACGCCCGCTTCATCAAGCCCGGCGTGATCGTGGCCGCGCTGGACAATGACAGCAACTCGTTCGACTACGCCGTGACCCGCCGCCACCTGGAGCTGCTGCGCACCGCGACCGACGCGCGCGGCCGGGCGCTGCAGATCGTCACGCTGGAAACTCCAACGCAGACGCGGCCCGAGTTCGCGCGCAAGGACTTCGCGGCCGGCTACGTGAACTTCCTGATCACCGACAAGGCCCTGTTCCTGCCCGAATTCGGCGATGCTGTGGCCGACGCGGCCGCCCGCAACGCGCTGGCGGCGCAGTTGCCCAGCCACCAGATCGTGCAGCTGAACATCGACGCCATCGCCTCGGGCGGCGGCGGCATTCACTGCACGACACAGCAGGAACCGGCGTGATGCGCGCCCCCAGCCCTTCGAGGAGACAGACATGCGCCCTTCCCTGACCCGCCGCCGCCTGCTGGGCGGCCTGAGCCTTGCGCCCTTGGGCTGGGCCGCCGCTTCGGTGGCCGCGACCGAGTCCTGGCACATGCCCGACGAAGGCGATCCGCACCGCGCCACCTGGATGTCCTTCGGCCCCAACGAAGAGGTCTGGGGCCGGCAACTGCTGAAGCCGGTGCGCGAGCACCTGGCCGGCATTGCCCGCACCATCGCCGCCTTCGAGCCCGTGCATATGCTGGTGAGTGAACAGGACCACGACCTGGCCGCCCGCCTGTGCGGCAACAAGGTCGAACTCGAGGTGCAGCCGGTCGACGACCTGTGGATGCGCGACACCGGCCCGGTGTTCGTGCGCAACGCAGCGGGCCAATGGGCCGGCGTGGACTTCAACTTCAACGGCTGGGGTCGCAAGCAGGCGCATGCGCGCGACGCCGAGGTGGCCGAATACGTGACCGACGCGGCCGAGGTGCAGCGGCTGCGCACCCGGCTCGTGCTGGAGGGCGGCGGCATCGAGGTCGACGGCGCGGGCACGGCCATCATCACCGAGAGCTGCGTGCTCAACGCCAACCGCAATCCCGGCCTGGGCAAGGAGGCCTGCGAAGCCGAGCTGAAGCGCCTGCTGGGCCTGCGCAAGATCATCTGGCTGCCGGGCATCGCGGGGCGCGACATCACCGACGGCCACACCGATTTCTATGCGCGCTTCACCTCGCCCGGCGTGGTGGTGGCGGGCCTGGACGAAGACCCCGACTCCTACGACCGCGCCGTGACGCGGCGGCATCTGGAAATCCTGAAGCAAGCAACCGACGCGCGCGGACAGAAGCTGCGCGTGGAGGTGCTCAAGGGGCCGGAGTCGGTGCGCAAGAAGCTCGAAACGCCCGAGTTCGCGGCCGGCTACATCAACTTCTACGTGTGCAACGGCGCGGTGATCGCGCCGCAGTTCGGCGATGCGCGGGCCGACGGCAATGCGCGTTCACTGCTGCGCGAGCTGTTTCCGAAGCGCGAGGTGGTTCAGCTCGACATCGACGCGATTGCCGCGGGCGGCGGCGGCATCCACTGCACCACGCAGCAGCAGCCGCGCTGAAAAAAGGGCCGTCTTCAGCGGCCGGTTACCACTTGCCGTCCTTGGGCACGGCCTTGGGCGCGTTGGCCCTGGCGCTGGCGGCGGCCGTGATCATCGAGGCGGCTTCGGCGCGGTTCGCCTTGTTCGCGAAGTCGACGGCCGTCATGCCCAGCTGGTTCTTCATGGTCGTGTCGGCGCCCTCGTCCAGCAGCAGCTTCACGGCGTCGTTGGAGCCGTACATGGCGGCCATCATCAGCGGCGTGGAGCCGTTGGGCGACTGCGCGTCGATGAACGCAAAGTTCTCGAGCAGCACCTTCATGATCGCGATCTGCCCGCTGGTGGCCGCGTAATGCAGCGGCGTCCAGCCGGTCTTGTTGACGGCGGCGTCGCGCTTGAGCAGTTGCGCGACCACGTCCTGCTGGCCCTTGATGGCGGCCAGCATCAGCGGCGTTTCGTCCTTCGGGCTGGCGATGTCGACGTTGGTCTGGGGCGCGTCGATCAGCACCTTGATGACCTTCGGCGAGGGCTCGCGCAGCGCGATCAGCAGCCCGGTCTGGCCGTGCTCGTCGAGCGTGTTGGGGTCGAAACCGCGCTGTAGCAGGCTGCGCACGCCACTGGCGTTGTCGCCGCGCACGGCCCGGAAGAAGTCTTCGAACGATCCCGCATGTGCGGCAAAAGATGCAGCAATGACAATGAGATAAATCGATTTCTTGAAGTAGTTTTTCATGATTTGACGTCCCTGAACAAAGTTTCGAAGTTGTCGCTCGTCGCCTTCGCGATGGCCTCTACGGGCACTTTTCGCAGTTCGGCGATCTGCTGCGCCACATAGGGCACATACGACGGGTTGTTGGTCTTGCCGCGGTACGGCACCGGCGCCAGGTACGGGCTGTCGGTCTCGATCAGCATGCGGTCCAGCGGCACGAAGGCGGCCACGTCGCGCAGGTCCTGTGCCTTCTTGAAGGTCAGGATGCCCGAGAACGAGATGTAGAAGCCCAGGTCGAGCGCGGCGCGCGCCACTTCGGCGGTTTCGGTGAAGCAATGGAACACGCCGCCGGCCGCCTTGCCGGCGCCGTCTTCGCCCTCTTCCTTCAGGATCGCCAGCGTGTCGGCCGAGGCTTCGCGGGTGTGGATCACCAGCGGCTTGCGGGTTTGCTGCGCCGCGCGGATGTGCACGCGGAAGCGGTCGCGCTGCCATTCCATGTCGGAAATGCTGCGGCCGCCCTTTCGCTCTTCCATCTGGTAGTAGTCCAGGCCGGTCTCGCCGATGGCCACCACGCGCGGGCGGGCCGACAGGCGCACCAGGTCTTCGACGCTGGGTTCGGCAATGTCCTCGTTGTCGGGGTGCACGCCCACGCTGGCCCAGAAGTTGTCGTAGCTGGCAGCCAGCGCCTGCACGTCGTCGAACTCCTCGAGCTTGGTGCAGATGCACAGGGCCCGGTCGACCTGCGCGGCGGCCATGGCGGCGCGGATCTGCGGCATCTGGTCCGCGAATTCGGGAAACGTGAGGTGGCAGTGGGAGTCGGTGAACATCGGAAATGGTGAGGTGCGCGGCGCTCGCCGTTGTGGGAGGCAGGCGCCGGGTCCGGAGTTCCGCGTCACGAGGACGGCGGGGAACTCAGATGGTCTGTGTCGGGCGGTCGGAGGCCATGGAGCCGCCGAGCGCCGCTTCGATGCGCGCCTTGAGCTGGCGCGACTTTTCGTCGGAAGGAAAACGGATGCCCACGCCCGGCGCCCGGTTGCCGGCGGCGCGCGCCGGCGTGATCCAGGCGACCTTGCCGGCCACCGGGTAGCGCTGCGGGTCTTCGGGCAGCGTCAGCAGCACGTAGACGTCGTCGCCCAGCCGGTATTCGCGCGAGGTCGGAATGAAGATGCCGCCCTCGGCAAACAGCGGGATGTACGCCGCGTACAGCGCGCCCTTCTCCTTGATGGCGAGCTGGATGACGCTCGGCCGAGCGGGTGAAGGGGCTGCGGCGGGCGCGGCGGAGGCGGCGGATTGGTTCATGGGCGACGAGCGGCAGAGTTTAGGGTCGTTCGCGCTTCGCTCACAAGCGCTTCGAGCATGAGGCCCGCATTGAAGGGGTGTTCCGCGGTGCGCGCGGCACTGGCCAGCGACTTCGACCAGCGCGCCAGCGCCAGCCGCGAAGGCGCGGCCGGCAGGTCGGCGGCGTCGAAGAAACGGGGCTGCGCGCCGTTGCCCACCGCCATCAGGTCGTGGCAGAGCTTTTGCAGCGCGCCGACCGCCTGGGCCGGCGCGTGGTCGGACAGCGCGCCCACGTCGCCACGCGACATGGCCTTGGGCAGCAGCGACCAGGCCTTGGGCGACTGGCCGGCGCGCG
>NZ_MOWM01000202.1 GCF_016082275.1 Variovorax sp. E3 | reverse complement strand
CGCGTGCACCGCCCCGACGTCGCGCTGCGCCTGGCGCGCAGCGTGGCCGGCGACGACGCCCGCGCTTCGGTCTTCGGCCTGCGCCAGTCGGTGCAGCGCACGCGCTTTGCATTGCCCGCGCTGCCCACGACCACCATCGGCTCGTTCCCGCAGACCCCGGACATCCGTTCGGCGCGCGCCGCCTTCAAGCGCGGCGAGCTCGATGCCGCCGGCTACCGCGAGAAGATGCGCGCCGAAATCGCGCTGGCCGTGCGCAAGCAGGAGGCGCTGGGCATCGATGTGCTGGTGCACGGCGAGGCCGAGCGCAACGACATGGTCGAGTACTTCGGCGAACAGCTCGACGGCTTTGCCTTCACCGCCAACGGCTGGGTGCAGTCGTACGGTTCGCGCTGCGTGAAGCCGCCGGTGATCTTCGGCGACGTGGCGCGCCCCGTGGCCATGACGGTGGAGTGGACCGCCTATGCGCAGAGCCTCACCAAGCTGCCGATGAAGGGCATGCTGACCGGCCCCGTGACCATCCTGCAGTGGTCCTTCGTGCGCGACGACCAGCCGCGCGCCACCACCTGCGAACAAATTGCCTGGGCGATCCGCGACGAAGTGGTCGACCTCGAAGGCGCGGGCATCGGCATCATCCAGATCGACGAGCCGGCCATTCGCGAAGGCCTGCCGCTGCGCCGGGCCGGCTGGCCCGCGTACCTGCAGTCGGCCACGCGCGCCTTCCGCATCAGCGCGTCGGGCGTGCGCGACGAAACGCAGATCCACACGCACATGTGCTATTCGGAGTTCAACGACATCCTGCCGGAGATCGCGGCCATGGACGCCGACGTGATCACCATCGAGACCAGCCGCTCCGACATGGAACTGCTGCGCGGCTTCGGCGGCGAGAACAATGCGGGCGGCTTTCGCTACCCGAACGAAATCGGCCCGGGCGTGTACGACATCCATTCGCCGCGCGTGCCCTCGGTCGAGGAGATCGTGCGCCTGATGCGCAAGGCCGCCGACGTGGTGCCGCTCGAAAATCTCTGGATCAACCCCGACTGCGGCCTCAAGACCCGCGGCTGGCTCGAGACCGAAGCGGCGCTGTCGAACATGGTCACGGCCGCGAAGCAGCTGCGCAAGGAACTGGCTCCGGCGTGAAGCCTGAAGCCGAAAGCCGAAAAGCAGGTCAGGAAGGGGAAATGCGGGCGCGCCAATAATGGCGCCATGCTTTCCCTGAACCGTCTTTCTTCGCCCCGTTTCCTGTTGTTGCTTCCGTTGCTCCTGGCTCCCTTGATGGGCTGGGCGCAAAACCGTGCGGAAGCACTGCTGCAATTCGAGGCGTCCAGGCGCGCTATGCGGCGTCTTATGCACCGGGCGCCGTGGCGCGCGGCGCACGCGAACTGCTGGACCCTGACGACCAGGCCATCGCGGACAAGGCGCTCAAGGCGCTGGACACCGCCGCGGGCCGCGCATTCAACACCAAGGCCTCGGTGGCCGCCATCCAGCAGGAGGTGGCCTCCGCCGGCAACGGCGGCGCCGCGCCGAGCCCGGAGCTGCTCGCCGCCGTTGCGCGTCTCGTGAAGTTGCGCACCGACTACGCCGCCATGAGCGAAGCCGGCAGGGCCGAGTTCTTCACGCGCGAACGCGCGCGTCCGGCCGACCCCGTGCGTACCGAACTGCTCGAACGCATGGCCGTGGGCGATGTGCGTGAGATCGATTTTTCAAGCCAGCTGCTGATGAGCGCCGTGGTCAAGCAACTGGCGCGCGGCAATGGCGGCCAGCTCAGCAGCTTGCCCGACAGCACGCTCGACATGGCGCTCGACACGCTGTGGTCGCGCGGCGTGACTTCGACGCGCCCGCGCAACCTGATGATCGTGGCGCGCGAATTCGAAAAGCAGATCACGCAGGCCCTGCTCGCTGCGCTGCCCGATGCCGACGTGGCGCTGCTGCTCGCCTGGCGCAACGAACCGCAGGCCGCGGCCGAGCGCGAAGCCCTGGTGGGCACCTACCGCGCCGAGGTCAAGGGCAGCGGCGGCGTGGCGCTGCGCACGCTGGTCCGCGCCTGGCCGCGCTCCTGATCCGCCGGCGCGACCCTGGCGGTCGCTAGGACAAATCCCGAGGCCCAAAACGGGCCGCAGGGCGTGCAATGCCCGGTACCTCGCACCGCGCGCAACCGCGCCACTCAACTTCGGGAAACGCCATGAACATCGACCGTCGAAGCTTCTCCGCACTGGCCCCCGCGCTCGCATTCAGCGGACTCGTTCCGCGCATGGCGCAGGCACAGGCGGCGGCGTTTCCGTCCAAGCCCATTCGCATCGTCTGTCCGTTCGCGCCGGGCGGCGGCTCCGACTTCATCGCGCGGCTGGCCGCGGCCAAGCTGGGCGAGCGCGTGGGCCAGACTGTGCTGGTGGACAACAAGCCCGGCGCGGGCGGCGTGCTCGGCACCGAGATCGGCGTCAAGGCCGCGCCCGACGGCTACACGCTGCTGCTGGTGGCGGGCAGCTACACGGTGAACCCGGCGCTCTACAAGCTCAGCTTCGATCCCGTTGCCGACATCACGCCGGTGATCCAGCTCTCGCGCGGCGCGTACGTGCTGTGCGTGAACCCGCGTGTCGAGGCGCGCAATCTGCAAGAGCTGCTGGCGCTCGCGCGCAAGGACCCGGGCAAGCTCACCTTCGCGTCGAGCGGCGCGGGCGGCCATCTGCACGTGGTGACCGAATACATGTTCGAGATGGCCAAGGTCAAGGCCACGCACGTGCCCTACAAGGGCACCGGCCCGGCGGTGAACGACCTGCTGGCCGGCAACGTCGACATGCTCTTTGCCGGCACCGAGGCGCTGATGCAGCACGTGAAGGCCGGCAAGCTGCGCGCGCTGGCCGTGAGCACGGCCAAGCGGCTCACGGCCTACCCCGACATTCCATCGGTCGCCGAAAGCGGCTTGCCCGACTACGACGTGGTGGCCTGGCACGGGTTGGTCGCGCCCAAGGGCCTGCCGCCGGCCGTGCTGGCCAAGCTCAGCAGCGAACTCAACGCGATGCTGCGCGGCAAGGACGTCGAAGACCGCCTCGAACCCACGGGCGTGGGCGCGGCCGGCGGCACGCCCGAAGCGTTCGGCGCGCTCATTCGCGCGGAGCTCGCGCGCTACGGCAAGGTGATCCGCGAAGCGGGCATCAAGGCCGAGTGATCACGCCGGCATTTCTTGAACAAAACCTGCATGGCATCATGAAACCGCCCGGTGTTCCGGGTGCCTGAAAACCGCACGACAACACGCAGGAGAGCCTCCCTCATGTTTCCCATCCGCATTGCCTCGCTTGCCATCGGACTCGCCGTATCGGTGGTCGCGCAGGGCGCCGCCGCGCAGGCGTGGCCCACCAAGCCGATCCACCTCGTCGTTCCCTTTTCCGCGGGGGGCGCCAACGACCTGATGGCGCGCGCCGCCGCCGAGGGCGCATCGAAGCAACTCGGCCAGCCGGTCATCGTCGACAACAAGCCCGGCGCGGGCGCGATCCTCGGCGCCGACGTGGTCGCCAAGAGCGCGCCCGACGGCTACACCTTCCTCGTCAGCGCGGCGGGCGTGGTGTCGAACAGCATGATCAAGAAGACCATGCCCTACAAGGACGACGCGCTGGTGCCGGTGGCGATGATCGGGCTCGCGCCTTCGGTCATCGTGGTACCGGCCAACGCGCCCTACAAGGACCTGAAGGAATTCGTCGCCGCCTCGAAGAAGGCCGCAGCGGTTTCCACTGGGCCACAGCGGGCACGGGCAGCACGCCGCACTTCGTCGAGGGCATCCTCGAGACGAAGTACGGCACCAAGCTCGACGTGGTGCCGTACAAGAGCGGCTCCGAGTCGATCACCGCCGTGCTCGGCGCCCAGGTCGAGGCCACGTCGGAGGCCAGCATCGTGGTGCTGCCCTACGTGAAGGCCGGCAAGCTGAAGGCGCTGGCGGGCACGTGGACGCAGCGCATCTCGGCGTACCCCGACCTGCCGACGGCGGCGGAAGAGGGCTTTCCTGAAATCCGCATTGCCCACTGGGCCGGCGTGCACGCGCCGCGCGGCACGCCCGACGCGATCATGGACAAGATGGCCGCCGCCATCGACGCCGCGATGAAGGCGCCGGCCACGGTCGAACGCCTGAAGGGCATGGGCATCGAGCCCATCGGCGGCACGCGCGCGAGCTTCGCGAAGTTCGTCGACGAAGAACGCGCGCGGCTGGGCGGGGTGGTCAAGGCCACGGGCATGAAGGAAGACTAGGGCGCGGCGGCTGGCACGCAACGTGCACCGTGTGTTGTGCAACCCCCGCGGCTTGACGGGCTAGCGAGAAAGTATGCAAACTAAAGGCGTTTCGAGCGACCAGCAGGGCACTTGTGTGAGCCTTGTCGGAAAGTTCCTCGTCATTGTTTCAATTTCATGAACACTGCGATTCGATTGAATAGGGTTTTCCCTAGGAATCGTGGTGCAAACTTCAGGGCACCCAAAGCCCAATCAAGAAGGAAATGAAATGAAGACCTCGAACATCCTCGCCGCCGCTGCTCTGTCCCTGCTCGCCGCCGCTGGCGCCCATGCAGAAACCTACGAGGCGTGCAGCCCCTGACCTCCGGCTACAGCCGCGCCGACGTGGCGCCCCAAGCCGTGGCTGCCGCCCGTGTCGGCAACGCCTACGGTGACAACGAAGGCGCTGCATCGACCGCAACGCCCGCCCTGACCGCTTCGGTCGACCGCGCCATCGTTCGCAGCCAGGCCGTTGCCGCTGCACACGCACCGGGCCAGAACCTGCGTCCCGAAACCTTCGCCGGCAGCGTGATCCCCGCGCAAGCGAAGGGCCTGACCTTCACGCGTCAAGCCGGCCTGTAATTGAAGGCGGCGCAAGCCGCTTCGATCACAAGTCAAGAAAAAACCGGACCTGCGAAAGCAGCGTCCGGTTTTTTCATTGGGGCGTTGGTTGGTGCCTGGCCCCGTGCCGATGGCAATCGTGCGCGTGGTCGTCCACGATGCCCGTGGCCTGCATCCACGCATAGACGATCACCGGCCCCACGAACTTGAAGCCGCGCTTCTTCAGCGCGGCCGAGATTTCTTCGGACAGCGGCGTCTTCACCGGCACGCTGCCCGTGCGATTGACGATGGGCTTGCCGCCCGCCATGCCCCAGATGAATTCGGAAAAGTCTTCGCCCGCCGCCTGCATGGCCAGGTAGGCGCGCGCGTTGCCGATGGTGGCCTGGATCTTCGAGCGCGAGCGCACGATGCCCGCGTCCTGCAGCAGCCGCTCGACGTCGGCCTCTGTGAACTTGACGATCTTCTCGGGCACGAAGCCCTTGAAGGCCTTGCGGAAAGCATCGCGCTTGCGCAGGATGGTGAGCCATGACAAACCGGCCTGGAAGCCGTCGAGCATGAGCTTCTCCCACAGCGCGCGGCTGTCATGCTCGGGCACGCCCCATTCGGCGTCGTGGTAGGCGGCCAGCAACGGGTCGGTCTGGGCCCAGGCGCAGCGGATCTTTGGGGGCTGTTGGCTCATGTTCTCGGTTCTTCGCTCGGCTATCGTCGGGAGATGTTTTCAGAATGAGGGAGTCACCCTGATGCAGCAATTTCGATTTTCATTGTCGGCGCTTTCACTGGGCCTTGCGCTGGCATTCGGCGCGCAGGCCGACACGCTGAAGAAGCCCCAGCTCGACCAGCTCGCCGCCGCGTGGCAAGGCGGCCAGAAGCCCGCCGACTTCAACGCCTTCCTCACGCAGGCCGCCAAGGCCGACCCCGCGCTGCAAGCCAGCGTGGCCGCCTATCGCACCCACAAGACCGCGTTGGCCGGCGACGAGCTCGTCGACATCGCGCGCCTGCTCGGCCTGTACAACCGCCTGCAGAACCAGCAGGCCGTGATCGCGAGCATCGGCGCCATGGTCGCCATTCCGACCGTGCGCAACGTGCAGGTGCCGCCGCACGAAAGCCCCCAGATCGTCGAGTTCGGCAAGTTGGTCGAAAAGATGGCGAGCGACTTCGGCCTGGCCTTTCGCAACGTCGACAACCGCATCTTCGAAGTGAGCCTGAAGGGCAGGGGCGGCGAGGAGTTCGGCATCCTCACGCACGCCGACGTGGTGCCCGCCGTGCTCTCCGAATGGGTGCTCGACGACGGCACGCGGCTCGACCCGTTCAAGATGACGCGCGTGGGCGACTTCCTCTACGGCCGCGGCACCATCGACGACAAGGGCTCCATCGCCGCCGTGCTCTACGCCATGAAGGCCGTGAAGGACAGCGGCCTGCCCATCGAGCGCAGCATCCGCCTGATGATCGAGACCACGGAGGAAACCGGCGGCGACGCCATGCAGTACTACCGCGCGAAGACGCAGCTGCCGGCCTACAACATCGTGCTCGACAGCAAGTACCCGGCCGTGGTGGCCGAGAAGGGCTCGGGCGCGCTGAAGGTGCTGTTCCCGGCCGAGCAAGCAGACGGCGCGTCGACCGCCATTACCGCCATGTCGGGCGCTGCGTCGGCCAACGCCATTTCGCAGACGGCCATGGCCACGCTCAAGGGCGGCGACCTCGCGGCGGTGGCGACCAAGCTTGAAGCCGCCAGGCCCGCGTTCCTCAAGAAGTACGAAGCGCAGGGCGGCAAGTTCTCGATCGACATCGCACGCGGCGCCGACAGCATCGAGCTGAAGGTCACGGGTGTTTCGGCCCACGGCTCGCGGCCCGAAGAGGGCGTGAACCCGCTGCCGCGCCTGGCGCTGTTCCTGCGGGAGTCGGGCGTGCAGCTTGCGGCCAACCACTACCTGCAGGCCGCGAAGTACATCGACGCCCTCTACGGCACCGGCTACCTCGGCGAGAAGATGGACCTGGGCTATGCCGACGACTTCATGGGGCCGCTGACCTTCTCGCCCAACCTCGTGCGCATGGGCAGCGACGGCAAGCTCGAAGTCACGGTCAACGTGCGCATGCCGCGCGGGCGCACGCCCGACGAGCTGAAGTCGCAGGTCACGGCGAAGATCAACGCCTGGGCCGCCGCCAACGGCGTGAAGCTCGACGTCGCCTACGACCAGGGCAACTGGATGGCGCGCGACCCCAAGGGCGCGTGGCTTTCCACGCTGCTGAACATCTACGGCGACACCACGGGGCTCGAGGCCAAGCCCGTGCCCACCGCCGGCAGCACCACGGCCAAGCTGATGCCCAACGCCATCAACTTCGGCCCCGCGATGCCCGGCAAGAAGTACACCGCGCACAACGCCAAGGAATACAAGGAAGTGCCCGACCTCGACGCCGACATGCAGATGTTCACCGAGATGCTGGTGCGCATCGGCAACCTCAAGCAGATGCAGTAGGCGGCAGCCAGCGCGCCTCGCGGGTCCACTGCGAGGCGAAGCCGTGGAGCGCCAGCAGCTCGTCCAGGATGGGGCAGGCGGGCTGGTGGTCGCCCAGGCACAGGCCGGCCAGGCGCTCCAGCACGTGCTTCATGGCCTGCAGTTCCTCGCTGCGCTTGCCCTCGCAGCGCGCGCGATGCGCGTCTTGCCGCAGCGCCAGCAGCCTGGCGACGTCGGTCATGCCGAAGCCCATGGCGTAGGCCCCGCGGGCGAAGCGCAGCACGCGGATGTGCTCGTGCGTGTAGCGGTGCCCCACGGCATCGGTGCCCTGTTCGAGCCCCTGGATCAGGCCCCGCGCCTCGCACTCGCGCGCCAGCTTCTCCGAAATGCCGGCGCGGGCCAGCACCTCTTCGAAGCCGAATCGCCGGCCGTCGTCTTGCGGTGTCGGCGTGAATGCCGCGTGGGGCGCGGGCCTGCGGGAGCGTTCGTGTGGTGCGCGGGGGCGAGGGGGCATGCGGCCTCCTGTTGAAGAGGCTCGAAGTCTTCGGTCTCGCACCGTGTCAAGGTCAAGCGTTCGGCCTGCTTTCCCCCGGCACCGCAAGGGCGATGCGCGCCGCTCGCTACCCCAGCCTGTGCGCGTGCAGCACCGCCTTCAGCCGCCGCACTTCGTGCTGCAGGTCAAGGATCAGCGCCGCCGCGTCCAGCCCTACGCCGAAGTCGCGCTCCAGCCGGCGCGCTTCGAGCGCGTGCTGCAGGTCGATGCTCGAGAACTGCCACTGCTCGGGCTGCGTCTCGGTGGTCTCGATGTGAAGAATGCCGACCTCGACCAGTTGCACCACCCAGGCGGTGTCGGCGCCCACGGCATGGGCCAGGTCGCTGGCGGCGAGCGGCTGCGACGCGCTGATGGCGGTCGCGGTGGTAAGCGTGAAATTCACCATGCTCAGACTCCCAGATGCTGGCGTGGGTGGAACGATGCCGTGGCTTGCGCCAGCTGCTCGTAGGCCTTGCGGGCGTCGTCGCTGTCGGCGGGCGGCAGCGCGATGTCGATCAGCAGGTACAGGTCGCCCGGCGTCTTGCCCGCGAGTCCCCGGCCCTTGAGCCGCAGCTTCAGGCCGTTGCGCGCATTGCGCGGCACCGTCACCTCGACCACGCCGCCGGTGGGCGTGGGCACCTGCACCTGCGCGCCCAGCGCGGCCTCGGCGGGCGTGACGGGCAGCGTCATGTACAGGTCGCGCTCTTCCACGCGGTACAGCTTGTGCGGCGCAATGCGCACTTCGAGGTACAGGTCGCCGGGCGGCTCGCCGCCGTGGCCCGGCATGCCTTGGCCCGCGAGGCGGATGAACTGGCCCGGGTGCACGCCCGGCGGGATCTTCACGCTGAGCGTGCGGTTGTCCCACTTCGGGTGGCCTTGCGCGTCGACCGTTTGCGCGCGCAGCGTGATCTCGCGTTCGGCGCCGTTGAGTGCGTCTTCGAGCGTGATCTCGATGGCCGCGTGGTGGTCTTCGCCGCGCGCCTTGTAGTTCTGCCGCGCGGCGCCGCGCCGCTCGGCCTCGCCGAACAGCGACGAGAAGAACTCGCTGAAGTCGGCGTGGTCGGCCGGACCCTGGTTGGGCCCGCGGCGGAACTCGAAGCCTTCGTCCCAGCCCGGCGGCGGCTGAAAGTGCCCGTCGGGGCTGCCGCCGCGCGCCACGCGTTCGGCCAGCGCGTCGTAGGCGGCGCGTTTCTCCTTGTCGCCCAGTACGTCCTTGGCCTCGTTGATGTCGCGCATGCGCTGCTCGGCGTCGGGCTCCTTGCTGACGTCGGGGTGGTACTTGCGCGCGAGCTTGCGGTAGGCCTTGCGCACTTCGTCGTCGGACGCGGTGCGGTCGATGCCCAGAGCGCTGTAGTAGTCCTTGAAATCCATGGTGTGGCGGTTCCTTGGGAGTGGACGGTGGGGCGGCTTCCGGGCGCTTGGCGTGGGCGCTAGGCCAGGGCAGCCTCTCCGTCGGTGTCTGCATGCCGCAGCAGCGGCGTCACGGCCCATGTGGGGCCGCTGCGTTCAAAACGCAATGGCTGCGCGTTGCCCAGCAGCTTGAAGTCGACCGGCACGCCCAGCAGCGCGGCCAGCGCATATAGCGTGCGCCGTGCGCCACCACCAGCACCGGCGCGGGCTGCTTGAGCGCCGCGTCGAGCGCGGCGCGCTTGCGCACGACGAACTGCGTGAGCGTTTCGCCGCCCTCGGGCTCGCAAGCCCAGTCGATGTTGGCCGACGAAGTGCCGATCAGCGCGCCGAAGTTGCGCTCGCGCAGCGCCTCCTGCGCCGTGGGCACCAGGCGCAGCGTGGCCGCCACCGTGTGCGCGGTGTCGAAGGCGCGCCGTGCGTCGCTGCAGACGATGGTGCGGATCGGCTCGCCCGCCAGCAGCTCGGCGGCGCGCGCCGCCTGCTGCAGGCCGAGCTCGCTCAGGGGCTCGTCGGGCGCCTGGAACACGCGCAGCGCGTTGCGGCCCGTTTGCCCGTGGCGCAGAAAGTAGAAGTGGTCGCAGGCCGGCGCGAGCGGCTGCGCCGCGGCGATGCGGATCAGCTCGTCGAGCCCGCTCGCGGCGGTGTGCGATGGCGTGGAAGTCTGTGGTTGCGACATGAATGAAATGGGTGGTGTCAGTACGCGAGCTGCAACGGCGTGCCCTCGCGCTGCGCCCGCACGTCGGCGGGGTGGAACGGCAGCGGGTGCCACTGCTTGGCCGCGAACAGCGGCAGCTGGTCGTAGGCGCGCGGCGATTCGAGGTCGCTGCTCTGGCCGTAGGTCAGCAGCCCCTGCGCGACCGGCCCGTTGGTGTCGAAGGTCACGACCTGCATGTAGCTGCTGCCGTAGTTGACGTTGTAGCCCTTCGGGTCGATGAGCGACTGGCCCTGCGACTCCAGCTTGTTGAGCACGCCCTCGAACTCGTCGCCGCCGTGCAGCGCGATCTTCTGGCCGCGCACCAGCCGCGACTGCGGCACGCCCAGCGGCACGTCGGCCGCGAAGCCCGCCGTGCGCAAGATGCCGACCGCGTCGCCCAGCGCCTTGAACACGGCGTCGCGCGTGGCCGGCGTGGCCATGTCCAGGCCGGCCGGCGTGGCCACCGGCTGGGCGGGGTCGAAGGGCACGCGCCAGACCTTCGGCACGTCCTTCGTCTTGCGCCAGAACTCGCGGAACAGCGGCGCGCCCTTGGCGTCGGCGTTGCTCGTGCGGTCCCATGCGCCCAGCACGCGGCAGCCCAATGCCTGGTCGGTGGTGAGCGCGGCGCCGGCGGCGCGGCAGGCGGCCTGCAGGTCGTCCATCACCAGCATGCCGGCCAGGTTCTTGTCGCGGAAGATCACGCTGCGCAGCTCGGCCGCGCCCATGCGGTTGCCGGGCAGGCCGTCGCCGCCCGCCAGCCGGCCGCGAATTTCCATGATGGCGCTGCGCGTGCGCAGCCGCTGCGGCACGCCGATGGGGCCCACCAGCGGCGACACGCCCGCCATGGGCGCGGTGTCGGGGTTGCTGAGCCAGAAGCTGTCGTTGCTGTTCTGCACGTAGTCGGGCGTCACCAGCACCGGCATGCGCGCCGGCGCGATCACGCCGGGCGACGCCGCCGCGCTGTCGCGGTTCCAGGCGCAGGCGCTGCGCGAGCCGTCGAGCACCGGCAGCCCGGCCGCGTTGAGCAGTGCGGCTGCGGCGGGCGAGGGCGCGCAGGCCTTCAGCATGTCGGCCGACACGTCGGGCACCACCGACAGGTCGGCGTACATCGCATTGCCGTCGCGGTCGGCCGCGATGGTGTTGATCCACGGCATGCCCTGGTTGCCCATGGCCGCGCGCAGCTCGCCCACGTTGCGGGCCAGCGCCATCTTCATCCACGCGTCGGCCGAGCGCACGTTGAGCGTGTTGGCGTCGCGAATGGCGTAGGCCTTCTGCGCCGTCCAGCCCAGGCCGGCGCGCGGCAGCGAGATCACCGGGCCCCAGTCGGTCGCGTAGAAGGTGTGCTGCACCGGCGGCGTGCTGGCGCCGCCCGTTGCGGCGGCCGGCAGCACCACGGTGCGCGCGATCATCTTCTTCGGCTGGCCGTCGACCCAGTAGACGGTCGGGTCGTTGGGGTCGAGCTTCAGCTCATAGAGCGTGAAGCGCTTGCCGGTCGACACCGTGTGCGTCCACGCCACGTCCTTGTTGAAGCCGATGGCCACCACCGGGCTCAGGCCGCCGGTGGCGCCCATCACGTCGAGCTTGCCGGGAATGGTCAGGTGCATTTCCCAGAAGCGGTTGGTGCCGGTCCACGGAAAGTGCGGGTTGCCCAGCAGCAGGCCCTTGCCGTCGGGCGTGGCGTTGCGCCCGAAGGCCCAGCCGTTGGAGCCCAGCTCGCCGCCCTCGGGGTTGGCGTTGAAGCTGTGGCGGCCGATTTCCGCGACAGCCTCTTTCAGCGCGACGGGCGCGGCGCTGGTCCTGGCGCCCGGCGCGGGCGGCACGGCGGC
>NZ_MOWM01000201.1 GCF_016082275.1 Variovorax sp. E3 | reverse complement strand
CCCCCTTCACCCCGACGCCCGCGACCGCCTGTACGCCGAGTGCGCGCGCGCCATCAGCGAGGCGGGCACCGAGCGCGAATCGCTGTTTCTCGCCCGGCTCGCGCTGCTGCTGTTCGAGCAGGTCGGCGACGAGTCGCGCTGTCGCGCCGCGCTGGCCGACGCATTGCGCGCACTGCCCGTACCATCGCTGTCCGCTTCCTGAATTACAAACAACCGGAGACTGATCCATGGATCGCCGCACCCTTCTCGCCACGCTCGCATCGAGCGCCGCCGTGGCCGCCTCGCCCTTCGCCCGCGCCCAGGAATACCCGGCGCAGCTCATCAAGTGGGTCGTGCCCTACCCGGCGGGCGGCGGCACCGACGTGATCGCGCGCGTGCTGGCCGAATCGATGCGCCAGACGCTGGGCCAGCAGATCGTGGTCGACAACCGCCCCGGCGCCTCGACCAACATCGGCGCCGACATCGTCGCCAAGAGCAAGCCCGACGGCTACACCATCCTGTCGGCCGACAACGCCGTGCTGGCCTTCAACGAGCACCTGTTCAGCAAGCTGCCGTTCAACCCCGAGAAAGACTTCACCTACATCGGCGCCATCGGCAAGTTCCCGCTCGCGCTGGTGGTGCACCCGGACTTCCCGGCGAAGAACTTCAAGGAGTTCCTGGCCTACGTGAAGGCCAACCCCGGCAAGGTCAACTACGCCTCGCCCGGCAACGGCTCGCCGCACCACCTGGCGATGGAAATGTTCAAGGTGCGCACCGGCACCTTCATCACCCACATTCCGTACCGCGGCGCCGCGCCGGCCATGGCCGACGTGATGGGCGGCCAGGTGCCGTGCATGTTCCTGGACCTGGCCTCGGGCCTGTCGATCATGCAGAGCAACAAGGTGCGCGTGCTGGCCATCGGCTCGGGCGCGCGCAGCAAGCTGCTGCCCAACGTGCCGACGCTGGCCGAAGTGGGCGTGCCCAACACCGAGGTGTTCGCGTTCCAGGGCATCCTGGGCCCGGCCGGCCTGTCGCCCGCAGTGGTGACCAAGCTCAACGGCGACCTGAACAAGGCCTTCGGCACGCCGGCCGTGCAGAAGCGCTTCGAGGACTTCGGCATGGAAGCGATGCCCGGCACGCCGGCGCAGTTCGCGGCGCTGTCGCGCGCGGAATCCAAGCGCTGGGGCCCGATCATCAAGCAGGCCGGCATCAAGCTGGACTGATGCCGGCGGCGGGCGTTCGTCCTAGCGACTGAACGCCTTGCGGGAGCCGTCCTCGAAGACTTCGTCGTCGCGCTGCAGCTCCCCGTTTTCGTCCCAGGCGCGCTCGCGCGTGACGCGGCCCTTGGCGTCGAAGCTCGACTCGGCCAGCAGCGTGCCCTTTTCATTGAAGCGCTGGTGCGTACCGATCGGCACCTGCCGGTTGCGCCCCACGACCTGGTAGCGGCCCTGCGCGGCGCGCTGGCCGCTGTCGTAGAACTCGGTGATGTCGACCACGCGGGCGTCGCCGCTGCCGCTGTAGGCCGACTTGCTGTTGGGCTGGCCGTTCAGGTAGTAGCTGTCGTCGCCGATGGGTTCGCCCGCGCTGTTCCAGCGCTGGTCGCGCACCAGCGTGCCTTTTTCGGAGAAGGCCTGCTCGCGGATGCGCACGCTCGCGCGCTCGACCAGCAGGTACACCGTTTCGCGGCGCTTCACGCCCTCCGACGAATAGTTCTGCTCGGTGCGCTGGTTGCCGGCGGTCTCGTCGAGCACCGCCGTCTTGCCGTTGTCGTAGAAGCTCTGCGAGCGCACCCGCTTGCCCGCCAGGTACGACAGCCGCGAGCGCAGGTTGCCGCGCGCGTCGAACAGGTCGACCTGCGACGGGCCGGCGGTAAAGCCGCAGAGCTTGGCGTCGTCGACCACCGGCGCGAGCGTGGGCGCGTCGGCGCAGCGCAGCGCCGACAGCTGGCCGCGCTCGGTGAATTCGACCGAGGCGCGCTCGCTGCCGCTGCCGGTGTCGGGGTAGAAGATGACGCGGCGCAGCTTGCCGTCGGGGTGGTAGCTGCGCACCAGCCCGCGCTCCTGGCCGTCGTCGTAGGTGGCCTCGCGCAGCACGCGGCCGGTGGGCGAGAACTCGCGGGCGCGGCCCTGCAGGTTGCCCTTGGCGTTCAGGCTGTGCTCTTTGACGAGCTTGCCCTTTTCGTAGATGCGCACCAGGCCCATCGTCACGCCGTTCTGCAGCTGCTCCTCGCGCAGCAGCTCGCCGGTTGCGCGGTCCTTGCAGCGCAGCAGGCCGGTCTGGCCGGCCGTGGTGGCGCCGTTGGCCGGGTTCACGCCGCGGCCGTTGAGCTCGCAGTCCGACTGCGCATGAGCCGCCGTGGCCGCGAGCAGCGGCACGAGGGTGGCAAGCCCGAACGCGAGCTGCCGCGGGCGCAGGCGGGGCAAGGTCACTTGTCGTAAAGCGTGTCGAGGGAACGGAAACCCTTGACCTCGATCGGATTGCCGAACGGGTCGCAGAAGAACATGGTCCATTGCTCGCCGGGCTGCCCTTCGAAGCGCACCTGCGGCTTCAGCACGAAGTCGGTGCCCGCTGCTTCGAGGCGGCGGGCCAGCGCCTGCCAGTCGGGCAGGGCCAGCGCCAGGCCGAAGTGCGGCATCGGCACCATCACGTCGCCGACGCGGCCGGTACGGGTGGTGGCGAAGGGCTCGCCGAGGTGCAGGGAGATCTGGTGGCCGAAAAAGTCGAAATCGACCCAGGTGTCGGTGCTGCGGCCTTCGGCGCAGCCGAGGACGTCGCCGTAGAAACGGCGGGCGCCATCGAGGTCACGAACGTGAAAGGCAAGGTGAAAGATGCTCTGCATGGTTTCGGATTATGGGCAACGGTGCTGTGAGAATGCCGGACTTTCTTTCATCGTGGAGCAAGCCTTGCGGATACTCCGGACACTCGTCGCTCGGATGCGCGACATCGATTTCTCGGCGCCCCTGCGCCTCGTGCAGCGCATGCCGCGCCAGATCCTGGCGGGCGCGTGCTGCGTCTTTACATTCGGGGCCGTCCAGGCGCCTGCCCCCCGTCGGCCATCGCCAGCCTCGAAAAGCCGGGCATCGGCCTGCGCAACGGCGTCGATCGCGGCATGCTGTGGCGCATCGAGCGCGACGGGCGGACCTCGTGGCTCTACGGCACCCTGCACGTGGGCCGGGGCGACTGGGTGCGGCCCGGGCCGACCATCCAGAAAGCGCTGACGCAGAGCGACACGCTGGCGCTGGAGCTCGACTCGCGCGACGAGGCCACGGCCCGCACCATGGGCCAGCCGGCCGACCCGGCGCTGGTGGCACGCGTGCTCAGCGGCGAGCGCGCCCGCCGGCTGGAGCGCCAGAACGCCGAGGCCTGCGTGCCGCCCGGCACCACCTCGAAGCTGCAGCCCATTCTTCAGGTCACGGCGCTGGCCGGCCTGGCGGGGCGCGCCGACGGGCTGTACCCCGAATTCGGCGTGGACGAAACGCTGGCGGTCTCGGCCCGCAACAGCAGCAAACCGATCGTCGCGCTCGAGAACGCGGCCGACCAGCTGAAGGTGCTGACCGGCGAATCCGAAGACGAAGAAGGCCAGCAGATCGACGCCGCGCTCGACGAGCTGGAGTCGGGCAAGCTGCGCGGCCAGCTCAAGGAACTGGCCGAGGTCTGGGCCCGCAGCGACGCGGCCAAGCTGACGCGCTATGCCGACTGGTGCAACTGCCTGAACACCCCATCGGAGCAGCGGCTCATGAAGCGCCTGCTCGACGACCGCAACCCCGGCCTGGCCGACGGCATCGAGCGGCTGCATGCCGGCGGCAAGGGCGTGTTCGCGGCGGTGGGCGCGCTGCACATGATCGGCCCACAGGGGCTGCCCACGCTGATGGCGGCGCGCGGCTTCACCGTGACGCCGGTGCTGACCAACGCGCAGGAACAGACCGCGGTGCCGATGCCGGCGCTCGCGGCCCCGTCGCCGTCGCCACGGGCGCGCGGCGGCAAGGCCGTGAAGGGCCAGCGCGTGCAGAAGGGGCAGAAGGGCGCGCCCGCGGCCGCCGCGAAGGGGGGCAGGCCGGCCGCGAAGGCCGCACCCGCCGCCAAGGGCGCAAAGGCCCCGGCCAAGGCCGGCGGCAAGGCACCCGCCAAGGCCCCTGTCGCCAAGGGCAAAGTGAGCCGATAATCGCGACCGCCATGCACGCGCTGCGCCTTCCCACCCGCTCCCTCGGCCTCATCGGCCGCTGGATGCTGCTGTGGTTCGTGCTGTCGCTGGGCGTGGCCGTGGCGTCGCCGCTGGTGCATCCGCAGGCCATGGAACTGGTGTGTTCCGGCGCCGGCCCCATCAAGGTGGTGGTCCACACGGAAGACGGCGCGCAGGAAATGGGCGCCTCGCACATGGACTGCCCGCTGTGCGTGCTGACCGGCGCGCCGCCGCCGGCCATCGCGGTGCCTGTCTTCGATCTGCCCCTGCCGCTGGGCCGCGTGGTCCAGTCCATTCCCGCCGCGCGCCTGGCCGCGGCCACCGCGGCGCCGTTGCCGGCGCGCGGGCCCCCGACTTTCTCCTGACGCTTTCCAACCGCTGCCGCATTCGCACGTCCGTCGTGTGCATGCGGCCTGTCCGGCTCGAAGTTTCGTGAAGAAGGTTCCCCTTGAAAAAGCATTCCCGCGCCCTGGCGATCGCCATGGCTTTTCCGCTCGCCGCGCCCGCGCTGGCGCAGCAGCAACCCGCCGATTCCCCTGAGGCGGCGGCCGGCGGTCGTGCCCTCGGCACGGTCACCATCACCGGCGGCCGGCCGACCTCGCTGCCGGCGCAGATACCGACCACCATCGAGGGCGTGACGCACGAGCAGATCGTCGAGACCGTCAACGCCACCGACAGCGAAGACGCGCTCAAGTACCTGCCCAGCCTGGTGGTGCGCAAGCGCTACATCGGCGACTTCAACCACGCGGTGCTGGCCACGCGCGCCTCGGGCACGGGCAACAGCGCGCGCTCGATGGTCTACGCCGACGGCATCATGCTGTCCAACCCGCTGGGCAACGGCGCCACCTACGCGCCGCGCTGGGGCATGGTGTCGCCCGAGGAAATCGAGCGGGTCGACGTGCTGTACGGACCGTTCTCGGCCGTCTATCCGGGCAACTCGGTGGGCGCGGTGGTCGACTACGTGACGCGCATGCCCACGCAGCTGGAGGCGCACGTCAAGCTCAGCGGCTTCGCGTCGAACTTCGACCTGTACAACAGCCATTCGTCGCCGGCCGGCCAGCAGCTCGACTTGTCGCTGGGCAGCCGCAGCGGCGACTGGTCGTGGTGGCTCAGCGCCTCGCGCACCCACAGCAAGGGGCAGGCGCTGGTGTTCGGCAACCGGCTCGTCAGCGCCGGCACCGTGGGCAGCGCGGGCACGCCCGTCACCGGCGCGGTGTTGGGACTGAACCCGTCGAACCAGCCGTGGTGGCTGGTGGGCGGCGCCACCATCTACGACACTACGCAGGAGCAGGCCAAGCTCAAGGTGGCGTACGACTTCTCGCCGACCGTGCGCGCCACCTACACGCTGGGCGCCTGGAACAACACCACGCACGGCGGCGTCGACACCTACCTGCGCGACCCGCTCGGGCGGCCCGTGTACGGCGGGCGCGTGAACATCGCCGGGCGCACCTACAACCTGGATTCGCCGAGCGCCGCGCTGGCGCCGACCGAGACCGCGCTCACGCACTACATGCACGGCCTCTCGGTGAAGAGCCACACTGGCGGCGTGTTCGACTGGGAGGTGGCGGCGAGCCTGTTCGACTATTCGAGCGACACCTCGCGCACGCCCACCACGCCGCTGCCGGGCGCCTTCAACGGCGGGCCCGGCCGCACCACCGACATGGGCGGCTCGGGCTGGAACACCTTCAAGGCCGCGGGCACCTGGCGGCCCACCGGCTCGGCCGAGGGCGTGGGCGCGCACGTGGTCGACTTCGGCTTCCAGCAGGACACCGCGCGCCTGCGCACCAACGTCGGCAACACGCTCGACTGGACCGGCGGCGCGCCCGTCTCGCCGTTCTCGGCCTTCAACGGCAACACGCGGCTGCAGTCGCTCTACGTGCAGGACACCTGGCGCTTCGCGAAAGACTGGAAGACCACGCTCGGCCTGCGCCACGAGCGCTGGGAGGCCTACGGCGGACAGCTCGGCAACGCGACTTCGCTGCTGAACTTCGCGCCGCGCAAGAACAGCTACGACTCGCCCAAGGCGGCGATTGCCTGGCAGGCCACGTCGGACTGGCTGTTCAAGGCCTCGACCGGCCGCGCGGTGCGCATGCCGACGGTGAGCGAGCTCTACCAGGGCTCGATCAACGGCAACCAGATCGTCAACACCAACCCCAACCTGCGCCCCGAGCGCTCGTGGACCACCGAACTGAGCGCCGAGCGCGACCTGAAGAACCTGGGGCTCGACGGCGTGCTGCGCACCACGCTGTTCTTCGAGAACACCAAGGACGCGCTCTACACCCAGGCGCTGAACAACCTCGTGAGCACGGTGCAGAACGTCGACGCCATCCGCACGCGCGGGCTCGAAGTGGCGCTGAACGCGGTCGACGTGGGCATCCAGGGCTTCGACCTGAGCGGCAGCCTGACGCTGACGCGCTCGAAGATCACCGCCAACAGCGGTTTTCCCGCGAGCGTGGGCCACGACCAGCCGCGCGTGCCCAAGGTGCGCGCCGCATTGCTCGCCACGTACCGGCCCGACGCCAATTGGAGCTACACCGTGGGCGCGCGCTACAGCGGCAAGCAGTACGGCACGCTGGACGGCAGCGACCCCAACGGCTTCGCGTACATGGGCTTCTCGAGGTTCTTCGTGGTCGACGCGCGCATACGCTACCGGATCGACCGGCAGTGGAGCGCGGCCTTCGGCATCGACAACCTGAACAACAACAAGTACTGGGCTTTCCACCCGTACCCGCAACGCACCTACGTGGCCGAACTCAAGTTCGACCTTTGACTCTCTCATTCCAACCGCAAAGGAACCGCGACATGACGAAACCGATGGCCATCACCCGCCACACCCTGGCCGCCTGCGCCCTGCTGGCCGGCGCCACCGCCGCCGTGGCGCACGTCACCCTGCCGCCGGGCGGCGCCACGGTCGGCAGCGACTACAACGCCGCCTTCCGCGTCGGCCACGCCTGCGAGGGCGCCAAGGCCACCACCGGCCTGGCCGTGCGCCTGCCCAAGGGCTTCGTGCTGAGCGACGCCCAGGCGCGCAAGGGCTGGAAGCTCGACGTCGCCAAGAGCGGCGACGGCGAAGTGCGCTGGACCGCCGAGACCCCCGACAGCGCCCTGCCGGGCAGCGAGCGCGCCGAGTTCGTGCTGCGCGGCAAGGTGCCGGGCACGCCGGGCACGCTGTGGTTCAAGGTGCTGCAGACCTGCGACACCGGCGTGGCCGACTGGGCCGAGGTGCCGGCTTCGGGCAATTCCACCGCCGGCCTGAAGAGCCCGGCCGCCAGACTGGTCGTGGTGGCGCAGGGCGTGGCCACGGTCGACGTGCGCGACGGCTGGGTGCGCCAGTCGGTGCCGGGCCAAAGCGGCACCGGCGCTTTTATGAAGCTCACCGCGCCCACGGGCACGAAGCTGGTGAGCATCTCGACCCCGGCGGCGGGCACGGCCGAAGTGCACGAGATGAAGATGGAAGGCGACGTCATGAAGATGCGCGAACTGCCCGGCGGCCTCGACCTGCCGGCGGGCCAGACCGTCGAGCTCAAGCCCGGCGGCTACCACGTGATGATGATGGACCTGAAGGGCGCGCTGGCCAAGGGCGCCACCGTGCCGATGACGCTGAAGTTCGAGGACGCCAAGGGCGTGAAGACCGCGCTGGACGTGGCGCTGCCGGTGGGCGCGCCCGAAGGCGCCGATGCCGGCGGCATGGCGCACCAGCACAAGCACTGAGTCGGTCTAGAGCAGCTGGTCGGGCGCGAGCGGGCCGAACAGCTTGAGCATCAGCCGCAGGGTGGCGCTGGTGTCGGGCTCGCTGGTCGCGTCCTTCAGGCCGCTGCCTTCGGGGGCGCGCCACACCAGCGCGCCGTCGACCCGCTCGACGTGCCAGGAGCGCTCGCGCATGCCGCGCTCGATCTGGGCTGAGGCGGCGCGCGAGAGTTCGTTGCTGCGGATCAGCAGCGCGATCTCGGTGTTCTGCAGCTGCGAGCGCAGGTCGAGGTTCATCGAGCCGACCACCAGCAGCCGGCCGTCCATCACCAGCACCTTGGAGTGCAGCATCGCGCGCGATTGCCCGGTGACGCCGGCGCTACTGCCGCCGCTTCCGCCAGAAGAGCCGAAGATGCTGCCGAAGCTGGACTGCTCGCTGCGCAGCTCATAGAGCTCGATGCCCATCTTGAGCAGTTCCTCGCGGTGGCGCGCGTAGCCGACGTGTGCCACGGGGGCGTCGTTCGACGCCAGCGAGTTGGTCAGCACCTGGATGCGCACGCCCCGGGCACGCGCCGCGGAAAAGGCCTGCAGCATGTCTTTGCCGGGCACGAAGTAGGGCGAGATGATGAGCAGCTCGGAGCGTGCCTGGCCGATCAGCTGCAGCAAGCCCTCGACCACCGTGTCGCCGTTGGCGGCCAGGTCGGACGCGGCCTCCAGCGAGGCGGCGCCGCGCGAAGTGGCGCCCTTGTCGTCGGGCTGGCTGACCACGAGGCCCGGTGCCTTCGCGCTGCCGGGGCCCGAGTCGGCGGGGATCTTGCCGGGCTTGTCGGCCAGCATCACGGCGGGCGCCCAGACGAAGGTCGCGGTGCGCAGGTCGAGCGGCTTCTCGTCCCAGGCGCGGGCGCGCTGCTCGGCAGTGGGGGGCGCTTTGTCGCTGGGGGTGTCGTCGTGGTCGCGGGCGGCCTGCTCGATCAGTTCCTGGTCGGCCTTTTTCGCGCGCTCGCGCATCGACTGCAGTTCCTCGCGCGTGACCAGCGATTGCACGGGGTAGGCGCGCTCGTTGTTCCAGTAGCTGTCGAAGCTGCGCGAGAGGTCTTGCACGATCGGCCCCGCCGCCAGCACGTCGACGTCGACGAAGTTGCCCGTGGTCGCATTGCCGAAGTACGCATCGCCCAGGTTGCGCCCGCCGGCGACGGCCATCACGTTGTCGGCCAGGAACAGCTTGTTGTGCATGCGCTGCTGGATGCGCGAGGCGTCATCGATCGAATTGAGCAGGCGGCTGAAGGCGGAGTCGCGCGAGCCGGCGAGCGGGTTGAACAGGCGCATCTCGATGTTCGGAATGAAGGCCAGGCCCAGCACCAGCGCGTCGCGGCCGGTGGTGTGGAAGTCGTCAAGCAGCACGCGCACGCGCACGCCGCGCTCGGCGGCGGTCCGCAGGCCGCGAACCAGCCGGCCGGTGCTGGCGTCGGCGTGGATGGCGTAGTACTGCAGGTCGAGCGTCTTCTGGGCGCCTTCGATCAGCGCGAGACGGCTGCCGTAGGCGGCCTGCGGTCCGCCCAGCAGCAGGAAGCCGGATTCGTAGCGGGCCTTTTCGGCCTGCCTGCGCTGTTGCACGAGGTCGGCCAGCGCGGTGCCCGTGGCCGGAGCGGCGATCGCGGTCGAGACCGGGCGATCGACGTTCTGCGGCAATTGCGCGCAGGCCCCGAGGATCAGCAGCGCCAGGAGCGCGGTGGACCGACGAAAGAAGGCTTGGAATGAAGAAGGCATGCAGCTTTCCCGGTGCGTGGGATTCGAAGCCGCATATATAGCGCAGTCGGCGCCCCGCCGGCGTCGGACGGCGGGACGCAACAGGCTGGGGTCAACGCCCGGTGGCGAGTTCTTCCTGGCGCTCGAGGGCGGCCAGCAGTTCGTCGTCGATCCGGGTGTGGCGCTCGGCGAGCTCGGCCGCTCGCGAGGCGTCGTTGGCGTAGATGGCGCCGCCGTCGAGCTCGAGCATCTCGGTGATGCGCTTCTGCTCGGCTTCCAGGGTTTCGATCTGGGCGGGAAGGCCTTCGAGCTCGCGCTGCTCTTTATAGGAGAGCTTCTTGCGAGGCGCGGCGGCGCGGGCGGCGGGTTCCGCGGCGGGAGCGGGAGCCGGTGCCGAGGGGGCCGGTGCAGGGGCCGGCGCCGCGGCCAGCCGCTGCTCGGCGATTTCGCGCGCGCGCTTGGACTGGATCAGCCAGTCCTGCACGCTGCCTTCGTACTCGCGCCAGCGGCCGTCGCCTTCGTAGGCGATGGTGCTGGTCACCACGTTGTCCAGGAAGGTCCGGTCGTGGCTCACGAGGAACACGGTGCCGTCGTAGTCCTGCAGCAGGGTCTCGAGCAGCTCGAGGGTGTCGATGTCCAGGTCGTTGGTCGGTTCGTCGAGCACCAGCACGTTGGCGGGGCGGGCGAACAGGCGGGCCAGCAGCAGGCGGTTGCGCTCGCCGCCGCTCAGCGAGCGCACGGGCGAGTTGGCGCGCGCGGGGGAGAACAGGAAGTCCGACAGGTAGCTCTTGACGTGTTTCTTCTGGCTGCCGATTTCGATCCACTCGCTGCCGGGGCTGATGAAGTCTTCGAGCGTGGCGTCGAGGTCGAGCTTGTCGCGCATCTGGTCGAAATACGCCACCTGCAGGTTGGTGCCACGGCGGATCTTGCCGCTGTCGGGTTCGAGCTCGCCCAGGATCAGCTTGAGCAGCGTGGTCTTGCCCGCGCCGTTCGGGCCGAGCAGGCCGACCTTGTCGCCGCGCAGGATGGTGCCGCTGAAGTTGCGGATGACGGTCTTGGGGCCGAAGGACTTGGTGGCTTCGGTGAGCTCGGCCACGATCTTGCCGCTGGACTGACCCGAGGCCACGTCCATGTTCACGCTGCCCTGCACCTCGCGGCGGGCGGAGCGGCTGGCGCGCAGTTCCTGCAGGCGGGTGATGCGGCTCTGGCTTCGGGTGCGGCGGGCTTCGACGCCCTTGCGGATCCAGATCTCTTCCTGGGCCAGCAGCTTGTCGGCCTTGGCGCTGATCACGGCCTCTTGCGCAAGCTGCTCTTCCTTCTGCAGGAGGTATTGCTCGAAGTTGCCGGGGTAGGAGTTCAGCTTGCCCCGGTCCAGTTCCACGATGCGGGTGGCGACACGGTTCAGGAAGCTGCGGTCGTGGGTGATGGTGACGACGCTGCCCTTGAAATCGATCAGCAGCTGCTCGAGCCACTCGATGGAGTCGAGGTCCAGGTGATTGGTGGGCTCGTCGAGCAGCAGGACGTCGGGGGCGGCCACGAGGGCCTGGGCCAGGGCGACGCGCTTGCGGGTGCCGCCGGAGAGCGAGCCGACGCGGGCGTGCGGTCGAGGTGGAGGCGATGCAGCGTCTCTTCGACGCGCTGTTCCCAGTTCCAGGCGTCGAAGGCTTCTATTTGAGACTGCAGGGCGTCGAGGTCCAGGCCGTCGGCCCCCGACAGATAGAGGTCGCGAATCGCGATGACCGGGCCCAGGCCCTGGCTGGCGGCGGTGAAGACATCCGCATCCATATCAAGAGCGGGCTCCTGGGCCACATAGGCCACGCGCAGGTTCTGCTGCAGCTGGAGGGTGCCGTCGTCTGTCTTCTCCAGGCCCCCGAGTATCTTGAGCATCGAAGACTTGCCGGCGCCGTTGCGGCCGATCAGGCCGATGCGCTCCGATTCGAGAAGAGAGAAGTCCGCGTGATCGAGCAGGGGGACGTGACCGAACGCCAACTGGGCGTCGAGGAGTGTGATGAGTGCCATGTGGTGCGGATTATCGGAGGAGGCACCCTTGGGGGCCTGGAGCGGTCCGGCGCGAGCATCGGTGGTGAGGGGCAATCTGAATGCGATTTCGTTCGGATTGTTCGAGCCGGGCCCAAATACTGGCATATACTTGCGGGCTCGACTGACAACGCTGCAAGGTGTTTCAAGCAAGCCAAGCTCCTGTGGAGCCGGCAAGCGAGAAAGTC
>NZ_MOWM01000200.1 GCF_016082275.1 Variovorax sp. E3 | reverse complement strand
CAGCGGCAGCAGACGCTGGCCGACTCGCGCCAGCCGACTGCTCATTAGCCCTCTGCTGTCCTTCGATCGCAATCAGCAACTCAACCGCTCAACCTTTGGCGGAGGTCGCAAGTCACCGTATCTCGTCACCTCAGGAATGGCGCGCAACTGGCCAGACGCGTTACGGTTCGTACCTACGGCGCGTCGTCTGGCTCGGTGCGACTAGCTCGATTGCAGCGGGCAGCCGCAGGTCGCTGAAGCGACAGACTGCAGCTAGGATGGGCCGAAAGAGTAGGTTCCCAACATGAACATCGTTTACTACCCCATGGCGGTCGGCGCGGCCGTGGCTGCTGCTCCCGCAAGCGGCGTCCCATGGGCAGCAGTGCCTTTTCCAGTGACACCCAAATGTGCCATGACAACTCCTGACATGGCGCTGGCGCTCAGGAAGGACATTGATCCGGGCGGTGTGATCCCATTTTTTTGACAGCGGGACTCCAGCAGGTCTTCGACGTGATGTATCCAACCCTGGCGCTTTCCGGTCTGGACATGCTGGTCGCGACCCCCGCTTTCGCTGGCGTGCCTGGCAACTGGTTGAGCGTTTTTTCTCAGATGGTCGCTGCAGCGACCAGCCTCGCAGTCGCCGACAAGGTCGAGGGCTACCCTTTCTGCCTCTCGATGCAGTTCTGCAAGGTTGATGCAGCGGCTCCGGGCGTCGGCCCTGCGCCCGCAGCATGGCCGCTTGCGTACTGGCTTGCGATTCCCCAAGCTTGGCGAGTGAAGCCAATAGGTGCGGGCATGATGCCGGACTACGTAATCGCCAGGCAAAATGGGGCGGGAGTTTTTGAGTTCAGCACGCTCGAGGCGAAGGGCCGAAACGTGTCTGTTGACCAGAATTCATACCCCGGATACGCGACCATGAAGGCGCAGTCCCAGAATGCCGTCATCGTTGTCAATCCAAATCTCGGCGCCGCGGCAGCCGCTGCCGGAGGGCCACCGCCAGTCCTGACGCGCAGGATCCTCAGCCTCGTCGCCATTCGACCAAAGACCGTCAAGCTGGAGACGCGAGCGCTTCGCTGCCGTTGGACAAACCATCGCAATCCTGGAACCGACGGCACGGTGTCAGACGCGGACGGACTTCGCTTCGTTGTGGCCAGCTACGCAGTCATGCTTCACAACGTCGGGTTCGCTCGCCTGGCAGAAGGCATCGCTACGTTTTTTGACCTGGAGCACGAGGGCGACGCGTCGCCTGGAGATACCGCTGCCTGGGATCCGAAGGACTACGGGCTGGTGAATCGGGGCTTCGACTTGTATGCGCTCCATCAAGGCGAGCTGAGCGTCGGCGACTGCTTACTGCCGCGCCAAGTATTCAGACTCATTGGCCTGATCTGCGACAGCCTCGTACGGGAGACAGGGCAACGAACCCGCCAGCGCAGGGTGGCGATCGCTCTCTGGAAGTTCACCGAATCGATCAAGGCGGCCAACCAGGCGGCATTCGAACTGCCCGCAGGCGGCGGCAACCTGGTTGCGCTTGTCCAGTCTACGAACGGCATCTGCATGGTCGCTCGCAGAGCTTGATGCGACCATTTAATCGCCCCAGCCCCAGTAGACACCGGTCGTTCGTCGTGTCAAAAAGAAATGCGGCTAAAGCGGAAGTTTGTAACAGCCCCACGCCTTGCCACGAAGAGCCTGCAGGCGCCGGTGCTCCGGCTAGCGAGCGGGCAAGCTAAGAATGAATCACGCTATCAATCGGAGGAGAAGACACCATGAAACTCGAATCAGTAACTATCCAAAATTTCCGTTGTTATCGCGACGAAGTTCTCGTCCACATGTGCGACCTGACGACTTTCGTTGGGAAGAACGACATAGGAAAGTCGTCCGTTCTCGAAGCCCTCGAAATCTTCTTCAACAACGAGACCGTAAAGATTGAGCAGGACGACGCGAACATCTATAGCGGCGATACGCGGGTTTCGATTACCTGCGAGTTTTCCGATCTTCCGTCCGAGCTCAGCCTGGATGCGGGAGCTGATACCACGCTTGCCGAAGAATACCTACTGACGCCGAAGGGCACGCTCAAAATTCGCAAGGTGTTCGATTGCAAGAGCAAGTCGCCGAGCGTCGAGGTATTTATCGTCGCGCGACATCCGACTGCAGACGGTATTGGCGGACTGCTTGAACTCAAGGAAAAAGATCTTCAGAAGATCGTTAAGGACAAGGGGCTGGCAGCCCAGCTGAAAGGCAATCCGGGCATGCGAAAGGCGATTTGGGAGGCCGAAGCCGACCTTAAACTGGTAGACGACGTGCCGATTCCAGTCAGCAAGCCGAAGGAAGACAGCAAGCGCATCTGGGAGCAGATCGACAGCCATCTTCCGATCTTCGCATTGTTCCAAAGCGACCGCAGTAGCCGCGACTCAGACGGCGAAGTACAGAACCCTATGAGGCCGCCGTTGCTGCAGCAATCGCCGAAGTGCAAAACGAGATCGCGGCGATCCAACAGAAGGTAACGGAAAAGGCGGTCGAGATCGCGCAAAGAACTCACGAGGCGCTCAAGACCATCGACCCCAACCTAGCCAAAGAATTGAATCCTCAATTCACGCCGCCGACCGCGGCGAAATGGATCGGCTTGTTCAGCGTCAACATGGATACCGACGATGGAATTCCGCTGAACAAGCGCGGCAGCGGAGTTCGGCGTCTGGTGCTTGTGAGTTTCTTCAAGGCGGCTGCCGAGCGGCGGCTCACAGCAGGCAACAAGCGCAGCATCATCTATGCGATCGAAGAACCGGAGACGGCACAGCATCCGAACAATCAGGCCATCCTGATCCAATCTTTCAAGGCACTGGCGGCCGAGAGCGGCTACCAAGTCTTTTTGACGACGCACAGTCCCGGCTTCGCTTCAGAACTGCCAACAGATAGCATCCGCTTCGTGACCCGCGACGCAGCGGGCAAGCCGAAGATCGATGCCGGGGTCGATGTCTTTGGCCAAGTCGCGGAGACGCTCGGCGTGGTTCCCGATAGCCGCGTCAAAGTGTTGTTGTGCGTGGAAGGCCCAACGGATGTGGCGGCATTTAAATGCCTGAGCCAAGCTTTGCATACGGAAGATCCGACGCTACCGAACCTGGGCAAAGACGATCGCGTCGCATTCGTCGTGCTCGGAGGCTCGACGCTGAAGCACTGGGTAACGGAACACTATTTGAAAGCACTGCATCGCCGCGAGGTCCACATCTACGATAGCGACGTGGCGAAGTACGCGGTGTCGGTTGCCGAGGTAAATCTACGCACCGATGGGTCCTGGGCCGTGCAAACGGCCAAACACGAGATCGAAAGCTATCTGCACGAGGACGCGATCTCGGAGGCCTTCGGCGTGCAGGTGGGTGTGCCCGACAAATTGGATGCGAATGGCCGCGCGTTACCGCGCATTTTTGCAGCTGCGTACTCTGCGGCGCAGAACTACGATGGAGTCATGGGCGACGACAAGGCAAAGCTACGCTTGTCGGAGAGGGCGTTTCCCCTCATGACAGCGGCGAGACTGAAAGCGCGCGACCCCGCCGGTGAGGTGGAAGGGTGGCTCCGCCGAATCGGAATGATGCTTTGAATTCGCGAAGGCGAAACCCCTGACTGGACGGCCTTAGGCGGCAGCTTTGGGCCCGTTTGCGACGCTCGGAAGTCCCGGCTGAAGGACCGCAACCAGTCTGAAGCAGCCATGCCATTGTTCAGTAACGAGGCGAATAGTCAGACTTCGGACGCCACTGCGTATGCAGCTGGTCGTTCCATCTTGACGAATTGATGGCTCTGAAAGCCGCCGGCTAGACTTCGGCCGTCGGCAATAGGAGACATTCGATGCGTGAAAACAAAGCCCCTGTGATCTTGCGCATATTGCGCCGCTACTGCGTTGTAGCGCTCGGAGTTCTGGCTGGAGTAACGCTCGCAACATCATCACGAGCTGCAGAAGACCCAACGAACCGGGTCACACCACCGAATGCTTCGGTCTACCGGAGTATTGCCGGTCGCGATCTTCGAATCTTCGAGTTCCCCCCTGCAGACGTCGCGGGTAATGCACGGCCCGCCATCCTCTTGGTACAAGGCGGCGCATGGTCGCGCGGCAGCCCTGAACAACTCTTCAGATCGGCGCGATACTTTTCTGAAAAAGGGTTTGTATCGGTGGTTCTCGAGTACAGACTGGCGGATGCAACGAATTCGCCAGTCGAATCGTTCTCAGACGTTTGCTCCGCGCTCGCTTTCCTGAGAAAAAATGCCGGCAGGCTTGGCGTTACGCCATCGAGGGTTGCACTGTGGGGAATCTCGTCGAGTGGCCAACTCGTGGCGTCTGCCGCTACGGTTGGCTGCGATTCTGCAGAGGGTAGCTCGGGCAATAGCGGTCCCGACGCAATACTGCTCGTCTCGCCCGTAGTGGACGCCGTCTCAGACGGGTTGTTCCGTGATCTGATGAAAGGGCACGGGAAGCCTTCGTCTTTGTCCCCCACACACACTTTGACCAGAAGTATTGCTCCGACTCTGATCATGCAGGGTGACGCAGATCACACCACCCCAATCGAGCGGAGCAGGGTGTTCTGTGAGCGAGCGCGAGGCTTAGGAAGCCGGTGCGAACTTATCGCTCTTGAAGGACAGGGGCACGTGCTTGACAGGCCAACTCGAGATGGCGTGCTGGATCGTCAGGCTAGGTTTCTACGAGAGATATGGCAATGAGTGCCTGAGGTCCAATAAGACTGCTCGCAGTGCAACCGCCGCGACCGAAGCTCCTGGCTCTGCGCAGGCCGCAAGAACCTGCGCTTTGAACTCTGCGCTGTGACGGCGCCGTTGCTTCGGATTGACGTCCATTGATGATGTCCAGCTAACTCAGATGGACATCATGGTCTCCGGCTTGGCTTCAGTTCTCAAGGTGAGGCAACTGGCCGCTTACGCCACTGCCCTCAAGTTGCACCAGGATCGGCAGGTAATCGCGCCGCCATCCCCCAACGATGTCACTTGGCAAGTATGCGTCCGCCCAACACACCTTGAATCCGCCATGCGACTGGGCCAGCATGGTGTCCACCAGACCCACAGGTGGACACTATCAAAGACTCCAAGCGACTCACCCGGCGGCGCCATGACGCTGCCCTCAAGGCCCAAGTTCTGGCCGAATGTGCCAAGCCTGAAGCTTCGTGCGCATCGTCGTGCAGCGCGATCGGTCTCTTCCAAGCACAGTCGTCCCGGAAATAAGAAAGAGCGTCCGGCAGCCACACGGCGTCGATACGGATCAACGCAGCCACTCGCGCAGCCAGGCTTGCGGTTGTGTTAACACGCCCCTAGACCTGAAGGTCGGCATCCGCTTGCGACAGCTCCCTGGCCGCGATAGACAGGCTTGACCTCATCCGCGTCAGTGCTGCCTCGGTCTCGACCTTAATACGGCCCAAGCGTTCAGGACCACCGCGCAAGTCCGCTTCCAACTTCGCTCGCTCAGCTGCAGTTGTCGACTTCACACGAGCAATGTCAACTTGCAACGCCTTGGGAGAGCCATCGAACCGGAAGGAGCTTTCGCACTGGGCCCTCCAAGCCATCACCGTCGCCGTAAGCTTTTGCCCGAATCCTCGCACGGCCATCACGCTTTCCCAGTCGACGTCAGCAGCGGTCTCGACACCGAATGATCGCAAAGCCGCCTTCTTAGCAGGCCCGAGCCCCGCTATGGAAGCATCGTCAATAAAGAATCGGTCAAGGTGATCTTTCAACTGGCGCGCGCGTGCCTGAGAATTGACTTGGTCCAGCAATCTCTTCTCAGCTGCGGGCAAGTGGGTGTATGTATCGCGAATAGAAGAAAGCCCCTGCTTCTCCGAGGAAAAACGGCGTGTGGCACTTGGCTCACGCCAGCCATCCAACAACCTGTCGTAAGCGCTTTGGGCGGCCTGACGAACTGCTCGCCGGCGAGCCATCTCCTCGGCGTACGCCTTGTTCTCGGTGTCCTTGGTGGTGAGCCAAATCCCAAGACCAAGCAGGCCGAACAACACCCAAATTTGGGGAAACGCCACCGCAAAGCCTGTCAGCACAATCGCTGTTCCGATCCATAGCGCGGCCCGGTTGCTTTTCTTTTTCATTCCTGCCGGAAGCGGTGCTGGCGCCGAGACGAAATCACCTGGCTTGGGGGCCGAAGGCATGCTCGGCATCTTTACCGCTTCAATGGCTGCCCACACCTGTGCCAAGACGAACGTGCTGCCGACATTCGATGTATAGACCGTCAGATCGATGAAAAAGACGACTCCGGACTGATCGAGCGCACACCACGGACAGGACAGCAGATGCCCGGGAAATACATGCATCCTGGACTTGGAGCAAGTCTTTAGCGTGCCCCGGAGGCGATCGAGTTCCGCGATCCACTGTCCAGCGGTGGGCCGCCCATTTGGGTTCGCTCCCGTCTCGGTGAACGAGCGCTGAAACATCGCTTGTGTCGGCGCAGGAACCAAGTCCATCGCGATCGAGCGCGGAGGCGGGGCGAATCCCCGTTTTCCCGCATCAGAGCCATAAGCAAACCTGAAGCCCCTGATATCGTCTTCCAGGGAATTCCCGACCGAGTCAAGAAGGGGGCGTCCAGCGAACGGATGGCGCCCACCAAATAGCAAATGAAAGATCAGCAGCGCAAGCCCGAAAGCATCGTGGTTCGGTGTGCGCGCTACCGAAGCGAAATTGCTCGCCCCCTGAAGCTCCGGTGGTGTGAAATGAGAAACACCGACCTCGCACAGGTGCATGTGTCCACCAGCGGTAATCTGCATCGAATCACTGTCGATGAGCATCACTCTGCTGTCGGCTCCTACGAGAACATTGCCTTGATTCACGTCGCCAAGAACGTGGCCGTGGCGATGAATCACTTCGAACGCCGAAGCGGTGTTCCTGGCAGCGTAGAGTAGGAAATCCCATGCAGCTTTGGGATAGTCCTGCTTTCTGTGCGCCGGACCGTAGAGCATGTGAATCGGCTTGCGATTGGCCACTCGCTCCATCAAAAACCCTACGACGGGTCCGCCTTGGCTCGAGTGAAGCGTCTGGCTGGGCCAGGCTGAATAGGCAAGGAGATCCTTGTCTGCATGCGCGGCCATGAAGCTGAGCTTCTGTTGCTTCCTAGCATCCAGGCTCTGGTGGTAGATCTTTGCAACCGACTTGCTATCCGCCACCACCTCAAATACGCTGCCCTCTCCGCCTTTGCCCAGCTCAGCTCCCAGCTCTATGGTTGCTCCTGTGCCGGCCCAGAATCTGCGCCTCGCGATCATGGCTGGCAGGATGCGGACACTTCGATTTCCACCTCAGGGCAGTCGCCGTCGACCCACGATGCCAACGCCAAACTCTTGTCGTCATCCGTGCGCTCATTGACTGCCTTGCTTTCCAAAAAGTCGGCCAACTGCGCTTGAAGTGCATCCTCCTGCTCAAGTGACGCTCTGGCCAGCACATCAAAAAACGGACGAAAAAACGGAGCGTGTGCCGTGCCCGCGGAAAGGTTCAATGCCAATCGTTGGAGGCCGTCGCTAAACGCGGCCACATTCCGTGCCGGCAATGGATAGATGCGCGCGACAAGCACGTCTGCGTGATCAGCCTGCGTCACAAAGTGCGTCATGTTGGCGTATTCGCCTGTCATCGGTTCGATGGCCACCTCCAGACCAGCACCGGTGTCGATGACAATTGCGCCATCACCGATCTGAAAGACCAGCGTCGCGTCCGCGCGCGATACCACCCCAAGCAGGGTGCATGCGTAGTCTCGCGGAGCTAGTTTGCAAGCGATGGCCTCGGCAGCAATCGCCTCGTGGACTGATTGCGCACACGCTTTTGCCAAGGCCGTCGTCAACAACACACGAGGCTCGGCAAGAGCTAACGAGATAAACCGAACGGCGGCCTGGATGGCCAAGTTGGCGCCCTCGCCTCCCTTGAGTGCAGACCCTGCTCCATCAGACACGAAAACGGTCAGGACATCCTCACCACCGAGCTTTTCGACAAAAGCCCAACACTCATCCTGGCAGTCAGTTCCGTTGGTTTGGTGTGAGGTGCCGATCGCTGTCGCGCTGACAACACGCCAGGTCACACCGAGCTCCAGCCCGATGGCGGCGGAAGCGCCACGAGCTCGCCAGGTGTGGACTGAGAGACCGATTTCAGCGACGAAGAGAGCCAGCTAAAGAGCTCACGGAATTTCAGCCCCTGCAGGGAAATTGGTGCGCGACTGCTAATCTGTCGAAGCACGTCCATGTTGGCGCCCTGGACACCAATTGAAAAGAAAGCGAACTTCTTGCTTTCCTCCCCTTCACGCACCTGAGCAGCAGCCGAGTGCCACTCATCGGTCGGACCGCCATCAGTGATCAAAAAGATCCAGGGTCGATAGTAAGGGATGCCATTGGCACGGTAGTCTTCTTTGCGCTGCCGCACGAGTTCGACGCCTTGCCTGATGGCTTCGCCCATCGGCGTATCGCCCTGTGGCGTCAAGATCGGAGGATAGAACGAGGATGCGCTGGTGAAAGGCGTATGAATCTGCGCCGGGCCAAACGTCACGATGGAAATTTCAACGCGCTTCATCGCCAGCGAGTCGGCCGCCAACTCATCTTTCAACGTTACCAAGCCATCGTTCAGCGCCTGAAGCGGTGCGCCAGACATCGAGCCCGACACGTCAAGAAGCAGGACAAGTGGGCAACGCGGCTCCGCGTTGTCTGCGAAGCTGTTATTTGGATCAAAACTGAACTGGCCGAAGCTGATTTGCTCTGTCATGGTCACTCGTAGGCAATTGATGATTAAGTGGAAGCACCCGGGCGCCCAGCGCGCCTGGTGTGGATTCAAGGACCTTCGCCCATAGGACCAACGTCCGGCTGATCACGTCGATTCGACTCGTACGTGGACGTGCTGCCGTTGGATCTCAATCTGCCCCGCGCGTAGGCTGGCGGAAATGGAATCTCGCTGCGGGGGCGTACACCAGGCAGCCTTCTTTCTCCAGGCCCGACCAGTCTGCGCGGACCTTCAGCGAGGCGAGAAGACGATTCTTCGTCGTCTATAGCGACCTCATCGCCTTCACTCGATACCACCTTCGCAGCAGCACCCCCTCGCGCCGGGGCCGGCGGTGCTTGCGTCGGAGCCATGGCAGGAATCGCCGAAGACTTTGCTACCGCGTCTACGGGCGGTTGTGGCGCTGACTCTGGCGCGGGGAGAGGCGCTGACCTGTAAGACTGCGAAGGCAGGGCTGGAGCTGCAGAAATGGAACGAGCGGGAACAGCTGCCGACGCCGTCGCCGGGCGCACCGCTGCAGCCCCATTCGCCGTCCATAGACTTGAGGCGACCTGCAAAGCCAGATATCCAGACAGCCCGCCGATCGCCAGAGACATCGAGGTTCGCGCAGCCAGAAATTTTGCGTTGGAGGTGCCGTTACGTTGGTAGCGAGACCAAAACTGTGGATAGAAATGCCATGTCGCAACAAGGCCCGCCAGAGCGACAACAGCACCAGCCAAAGCCGTGAGCATGCTAGGTGCGGCGAAGCACAGAAACGCAACGCCCGCCAAGAAGCCAGCACGCCGCAACCTGCTCCCCCAAGGCGTTGAAACCGGAACCTGATTGTTTTTGTACCCCGTTCGATAGCGCCGATCGACCTTTGCGGTGGTGGGATCAAGAATCACCACGACCGCCGCCAAACAGGCCAGAAAGCCAATAATTTCCTTCACACCCCTTCCCTCCCCAGGAAGACAAATGGTAACAAATATATCTTTTCACTGCACCGGCTCTTGAAGTGCGTGCCTCCCTCTTCAGTCGCGTGTTGCGAAGCCAAGCGACGGAGTTGTTGCGGAGGCTCGGCGTATCCGACGCGTTCAGATGCCGAGTTCTTTGAGGACTACGAGACTGTGCGCAACAACCTGCTCGGACATCTGCTTCATTCGCGAGCGGGACCGATCGCGTCGGGAAGCCTGTACGACAGTACCAACCCGCGGTTAGAGGCGCTATTGCGGCAAACCGTGTTTCGTACCGCACGCGACCAGTTATTTGGAGAGGATCGGAAGGCGCTGGAGGAGATCAGCCGCAAGGGTGTGTTGCCAACGACGCAGGAAACCCGTTGAGTTCGTGCATCGCGTACCCGTCGATCGGCAGCACGTGAAGAACCGAGAGCGCGCTGCGCTTCAGCGCTGCTGCATCCCGCGCGTTGATCAGGCGGCGCACGGCCACGCCAGCGCACTGCCGCAGCCACTGGTAGCGCTTTGAGATCCCGCAGTGGGTCCGCTCGAGGACGGGCTGCTTGGCCAGCAACGCCTGCAGCGGAACAATGGCGCTGGCAACCACGGCAATGTCGGCGCGCTCGAAAAACTCCGACAGTTGTTCGGACAGGCCAGTACCCTCGTATTGGTCGTACTCGACCAGCAGCGGGATGCATCTCAGGAGCCACGCCAATGTCTGCGCGTCGGGCCTCGCGATGTGGCTGACCAGATCCGCCATGCATTTGCGGTTCATCTGGCCGCCCTCCTTCGCGAAGGCTTCGCGGATCGAGGTCATGTCCTGCGGCGTGCCCAGTTCGGCAACAGCCCGGAACGCGGCGATCCGGGCGTACTGCCCTGCTGTCGGCGAGCGCGCCACGCTCATCACCTCTGGGAGCGCCTCGGCCAGACGCCCCTGCCAGACCATGCGCATCAGGAACGAGGCGATGTCGTCGTTGTCGGCGTGCTTCCTAGCCAGGCGACGCACCGTGTCGATCAGATCGGGCGCGGCGAAACGCTGGATGGCCGCGAAGTCGGCCATGGAGCGTCGGGACGCGCCGCTGGCCAGTTGCTTGCAAACCTGCTCAAGGATCTCGCGCCGGACGTCGACGGGCAGTTGCACCGGGTCGCCGCCTTCGAAGACGATCTCCGGCGCCAGGCGGCGCACCTTTTCAAGAATGCGGCTGTCACCCATGGCCATCCAGGGCAGCAACGGCCGCAGCGACGGCACCACGACCTCGAGACCGTATTGGTCCCGGAAGAACAACTCTTCGACCTTGCGGCGCGAAACCTCTTGGCCGAGCAGCTTTAGGAGCCACTGCGCCGCCAGATACTCCTTCACCGACCGATGGTGGAAGCGCACCGTGCTGTAGATGTCCTGGTCGAACAACGGTCGTTGCAGTAGCGCACCCAGATCGGCGGGTTGCCAGCCCTTGAACAGGTCGCGAACGTCCAGCCCCTGCACGCCCTTGCCGGCATCGGGTACGCGGATGTTTTGAACCTGGGTCAGCATCAGGGCGCCGGCGATGATCTGGGCGCCTTTCAGCGCCTGATCCTCCGACAGCGCCCTTGCCTCGATGCGTTCCTGGCTGGTCTCCTGGATCCGGCGCTTGACGCTGTTTTGCATTAGCTCGAGCCGCGAACCGATCCGGCCTTTGTCTTGCCAGTACTCAGCCACCTCGATCAGATCCTGAGGCCGGGCCGTGAACGACCAGGCGTCGGCCCGGTCGATGTCACCCAGGAACTTCTTCGTGTCCGCGATGCCCTTCGCGCTCGCGAAGGTCTCGATCTGCCCAGCCGACAGGTCCTGCAGCGTGACGATCTTGAAGGGGGACTTGTCGGGCGTCGCCCGTTCGGTGGTTTGGCCGCCCTCGACGTCCTCACGGCCCACCGTGACCTCGTTGGCCACTGGGAACAAGCTGTTGCAGAGATCCAGGTCGGATTTCGGGCGCCAAGCCGCTGCCCGCCCCGTGACGAGCAGGTGCGTACGCTGCTTCGCCTTCGAGATACGCGCCGCGACCTTCCGGATGAGGTCCGCCGCCAGCCACATCGCGTCGATGCGGGTCATCGAAGCACCTCGCGCATCCAGAGCGCACAGTCGTTGGCCGCACCACCCGACAAAATGACCGCGATCCTCGTCGGTCCACGCCGCAGTTCGATTCGAATGTCTGGGGCCTGGGCCTGGGCTGGGGCTGGGGG
>NZ_MOWM01000199.1 GCF_016082275.1 Variovorax sp. E3 | reverse complement strand
TCGCCGGGCCACGCGGTGCGCGCGTCGGGCGAGGCCACGAGGTGCGCGTTCGCGAGCAGCGGCGCGTAGGCGTCGCGGAACACCGGCACGTCGGTGACGTGCAGCGCGCCCAGCGTCTCGCCGTGGTAGCCCTGCCGCAGCGCGACGAAGCGCCGCTTGCGCTCCCGGCCCGCGTTGCGCCAGGCATGGAAGCTCATCTTCAGCGCGATCTCCACCGCCGAGGCGCCGTCCGACGCGTAGAAGCAATGGCCCAGCGCATGCCCCGTGAGCGCGGCCAGTCGCTCGGCCAGTTCCACCGCCGGCGCGTGCGTGCAGCCCGCGAGCATGACGTGCGGCAGCGTGTCGAGCTGCGCCTTCAGCGCCGCGTTGATGGCCGGATGCGCGTGGCCGAACAGGTTGACCCACCACGAGCTGGTCGCGTCCATGTAGCGCTTGCCTTCATGGTCGAACAGCCACACGCCCTCGCCCCGCGCAATGGGCAGCGGCGGCGCGGCTTCGAGGCGGATGCTCTGGGTGCAGGGGTGCCACACATGGCGACGGCTGCGCTGCTGCCAGCCGGCATTGCCGGCGGAAAAATCGGTCGTTGGAGGCACCCGCGCATTCCTTGGATTGAGGGACAAGGCGCGGGATCGTATCGACGCGTTGCGCTGCCGGCAAACCGGTTTTCCGGCTGCGAAATGGCGGTGTTTTGGGCGATGTTGACCGGGGTAGCGCGCGCGTTCGGGGCAACGTCGCGCAAGACAGCGGCATCGTGCGCGCGGGCCCAAGGGCGGGTGCGTTGCAAGTTGTCAGGCTGCCGCCAGAGATCGCCGTGGAATGTCCGGTTCTCGCTGGAGAGCGAGGTACCTCCGCAACTTTCGGACACGCCAATGGCGGATCTGCGACACCCGCTCAGGCCGAGCTTTTTCTCACCAGCGCGGTGATGTAGTCGCGCAGCGAGATGGCGCCGCGCTCCGGCCGCTCGGGCGCCTCCTTGGCTTCCAGCGTGAGCCGCGTCATGGCCGCATACGACCTGGCCGCCGCCTGCGAAAAGCCCAGCGCCTCGAACGCCGCCACCCACTGCGCCTGCGGCGTCTGCACCGCCTCGACCGGGCGCCCCAGTGCCTCGGCAAACGCCGCCGCCACGTCCGCCGACGAATAGCGCGCCGGCCCTTCGACGAAGTACAGCCCCGACGATTCCGCCGGCCCCAGCATCAGCCGGGCCGCGAACTCGCCCAGGTCGTGCGGCGCGACCATCGGCAGCGTGAAGTCGGGCGGGTACATGGTGTGCACCTTGCCCTCTTCGCGCGCGGTCTTCAGCGACGCGTCCCAGTTGCTCATGTAGTACGCCGCGCGGATCACGCCCAACGGCGCGGGCACGGCCTGCAGCGCCTGCTCCATTTCGTGGAGCACGCCCAGGTCGCCGATGCCTTCGCCGGGCTGCGCGCCGTAGGTCGACTCGGCCACGATCTTCTCGGGCCTGCAGCCTTCGAGCGCGGCGACGATGGCGTGCAGGCTCCGCTTCTCCTCGGCCACGGTGTCCGTCGATGGCTCCGCCGGCGGGTTCAGCACGAAGATGCGCTGGCCGCCCTGCAGCACGCGGTGCAGCGCGGGTGTGTCGAACACGTCGACCTGCGCCACGTGCGCGCCCTTGTTGCGCAGCGCACCGGTCTTGCCGGCATCGCGCGTGACCACGGTCACGGGTTCGTTGCGCGCAAGCAAGGCCTGCGCGAGCGCCGAGCCGACATGGCCCGTCGCGCCAAGAATGATGTGCATCGTGCGGCTCCCGTGCTCAGCCGCGCTTCTCGGCGTTGCGCTTGCGCGTGGCCGCGGCCTTCTTCGCCGATGCGGAACGCTCGGCGGCCGTGCGACTCGCGGCAGCAGCGCCGCCCAGGCGACCGCCCTTGCGCGCCGGTGCATGGTTCTCGGCCTTGCCCCGGCCCGAGCCCGACTTCTTGCCGCCACCGGTCTCGGCGTTCACCGTGGCCCAGGCGCGGCGTTCGGCTTCGCCCTTGCCGAGGCCCCGGTGTTCGTAGCCTTCCTCGATGTGCTCGGCCTGTCGCTTCTGCTTGTCCGTGTAGGACGACTTGTCGCCTCTTGGCATGGCATGGCTCCTTCGGTTGAGAAGCTTCCCATGCTGGGGGTACGCACCACCGCGCGGGTAAGAAGACGCACGCGCCGCGCGTCAGCGCAGTCTGTCTTCTGTCAAGGGCGTGTCAGGAGCCCGGCTTCATGCGGCGCAGGTGCGCCAGCATTTCCTCGCGGACCACGCCGGTGATGTGGCTGCGCCGCCCGTTCTCCAGCATGCCCAGCCGGCGCGCCACCGGCCGGCCCGGCAGCTGCAGCACGCACAGCGCGGGGTCGCTTTCCCAGTCGAAGTTCTTCAGCAGCGGCGCCATGGTGAAACCCACGTTCTTGCGCACCAGCTCGGCAATGGCCAGCAGCGAGTTCAGCTCCAGGAATTCCCTGGGCACCAGCTGCAGCCGCCGCAGGATGCGGTCGATGCGCGCCCCGGTCGGCGTGCGCCGGTCGAAGCGGATGAAGGGCTGCGTGGCGAACAGGTGCGCAATGTGGGTGTCGGGCGCGGCCACGCCCGCATTGGCAATGACGACCAGGGCCTCGTCGTAGCACCGCGTCCACAGCAGGCCCGGCACGTCGGGCCACTGGCGCTCGACCACCACGGCCGCGTCGAGCTCGCCGCTGGTCACGTCTTCCATCAGCTGCATCTGCTCGCGCACGCGCAGCTCGACCTCCAGGTTCGGGTGCAGCGACTTGAGCTGCGCGAGCGTGCTCGACAGCAGCCCCATGGCCGAAATCAGCGAGCCGAGCTTGATGGTGCCGGCGATCTGCCGCTGGTCCTGCAGGTCGCGCCGCATCGACTCGTACTGCGCCAGCAGCTCTTCGGCGCGCGGCAGCAGCAGGTGGCCGGCCGGGCTCAGCACCATGGTGCGGCCGGTCTTGTCGAACAGCGTCTTCTTCATTTCGGCTTCGAGCGCGCGCATCTGCTGGCCCACGGCCGCCTGCGTGAGCGCCACCTGGTCGGCCGCCGCGGCAAAGGAGCCGCCCCGGGCCGCGGCCACGAAGGTGCGAAGAAAGCGGATGGTGCTCATGGCGTGGGCGGCCCAGAAAAGAGAAAGAATTTCTTTATTAATTCTAAATAATTTTTAAATTTATTTTTCCTGTACCTGCAAAACAATGCGGGCCATGGTCATTGCCCTAGCGCCTTCAGACGGCAGGCCGATGACAAGAACAACACAGCCCCTCCACCTCTCATGACCACCCCCGAATACTTTCCCCTCGTCGATGTTTCCGGTACGCCACGCGAACGCGGCGTGCAGCACGGCCGCGCGGTGCCCGAGCGCGTGGCCGGCGGCGTGGCGCTCTACCGCGCCCAGCTCGGCCGCCGCGGCCTCGACGACGCCACCATCGCCCGGCTGGCCCGTTCCATGCTCCCGCTGATCGAGGCCTACGACGCCAGCTACCTCGAGGAGATGCGCGGCATCGCCGAGGGCGCGGGCGTGCCGCTCGAAGACATCGTGATGATCAACTGCCGCACCGAGATGCTGTTTGGCTATGCCGACATGAAGGGCTCCGTCGACCCCAAGGCCAAGGTCGACACCGAAGCCGCCTCGTCGGAAGACGGCGACTGCACCGGCCTCGTGGTGCTGCCCGCGCGCTCGGCCACCGGCCGCCTGATGCACGCCCACAACTGGGACTGGCGCCAGGAGTGCGTCGACACCGGCATCGTGCTGCGCATTCGCGGCAACGCCGGCCACCCCGACATGCTGACCTTCACCGAGGCCGGCGCGCTGGCGCGCCACGGCTTCAACGGCAACGGCGTGTCGCTCACCGGCAATTCGCTGACCTGCCACGAAGACTTCCAGCAAGGCGCCGGCGTGCCGCTGGTGCTGCTGCGCCGCCGCGTGCTGGAGGCCGCCAACCTGGCCCAGGCCATGAAGGCCGTCTGGGCGTCGAAGCGCTACTGCGCCAACAACATGATCCTGGCGCAGGCCAGCGGCAACGACGGCTCGGGCATCAGCCTGGAGACCTCGCCCGGCGAGATCTTCTGGACCCTGCCCGAGAACGACCTGCTGGTGCACGCCAACCACTGGATGTCGCCCTCGGCCATCGTCAAGCTGCGCGACCCCGGCCTGCCGCAGCGGCCCGACAGCATCTACCGCCAGCACCGCGTCGAAAACGCGCTGCGCCGCGTGACCGCCCAGCCCGAAGGCCGCATCGACTGGCCCCACGTCAAGGCCGCGCTGGCCGACGAGTTCGGCAAGCCCGACGGCGTGCTGCGCACCCCGAAGCCGGCCGACTTCAGCAGCATCTCGGCCACCGTGGCCACCACCCTCATGGACGCGGCCAGCCGCGTGATGTGGGTCGCGCGCAAGCCCTACGAGGCGCGCAATTTCCAGGAATACACGCTGTAAGGCCCGCCCCGCCATGACCACGACAACCAGCACCCCCCCGGCCGCCCCCGCCTTCGCCGAGCAGCGCGCCCGCGCCATCTACGACCTGGGCCCCAGCACCATCTACGCCGCGCGCAGCGACCCGCGCTTTTCCTATTGCACCTACGTGCCCGAGCACATCGGCAAGCCCGGCGCGCGGCCGATGCAGCTGGTGGTGGTGATGCACGGCACCGGCCGCGGCTTCGTCAACTACCGCGAGGCCTTCAGCGGGTTCGCCAAGTGGAACGACTGCATCGTGCTGTGCCCGCTGTTCCCGGCCGGCGTGCGCGGCGACGGCAACCGCGACGGCTTCAAGCACCTGGTGGAGGCCGACATCCACTACGACCGCATCCTGCTGGACATGGTGGCCGAGGTGGCCGAGAAGTTCGGCTGCGACTTCAGCCGCTTCGCGCTCTTCGGCTATTCGGGCGGCGGCCAGTTCGCCAACCGATTCGCCATGCTGCACCCCGAGCGCCTGTGGGCCGTGTCGATCGGCGCGCCGGGCTCGGTGACGCAGCTCGACCCCACGCAAGGCTGGTGGGTCGGCACCAGGGACTTCGAGCAGCGCTTCGGCAAGCCCATCGACCTGGACGCGCTGCGCCACCTGCCCGTGCAGATGATTGCCGGCAAGGCCGACATCGAGACCTGGGAAATCACCCACCGCGAAGGCGGCAAGTACTTCATGCCCGGCGCCAACGACGCCGGCCGCACCCGCCCCGAGCGGCTGGAAACGCTGCGCCGCTCCTTCGAGGCCGCGGGCGTGAAGGTGCGCTTCGACCTGCTGGACAACGTGCCGCACAACGGCTTGGCCTGCGTCGACACCGTGCAGGACTTCTTCGCCGACGCGCTGTATGCGCTGCGCGAGCCGCGCGCCGTGTCATCGTCGGCCTGACGTCCGCTTCAACAAGGAAAAAGGCCCATGTTCCGTTTCGCAGCCTCCCGCATCGCGATGGCGATACCCACACTGCTCATCGTGGCGGTGTCGGTGTTCGTGCTGATACGGCTGATTCCCGGCGACCCCGCGCAGCTGCTGCTGGGCGACCTCGCCACGCCCGCCAGCCTGGCCGAGCTGCGCCAGCGCCTGGGCTTGGACCGCTCGGTGCCGGCGCAGTTCGGCATCTGGTTCGGCCATGTGCTGCAGGGCGACCTGGGCACGTCGATCAACAGCGGGCAGGACGTGCTCTCGCTCGTCACCGACCGCTTCCTGATCAGCGGGCGCATCGTGCTCGTGGCCGTGCTGCTGGCCGCGATGGTGGCGGTGCCCGCCGGCATGGTCGCCGCGTGGAAGCAGAACCGCGCGCCCGACCTGCTGCTGGTCGGCTCGGCCACGCTGCTGGTGTCGATTCCCACCTTCTGGCTCGGCCTGCTGTTGCTGCTGCTGTTCGGCCTGAAGCTGGGCTGGCTGCCGGTGGTGGGCTACGTGGGCATTGCAGAAGACTGGAAGAACGGCCTGCTCTACCTGCTGCTGCCGGTGCTCACGCTGTTCCTGCATGAAATCGGCGTGCTCATGCGCATGGCGCGCGCCAGCACGCTCGAAGTGCTGCGGCTCGACTACATCACGCATGCGCGGGCCAAGGGCCTGTCGGAGCGCGCGGTGCTGATGCGCCACGCCTTCAAGAACGCCTTCGGCCCCACGTGGACCTTGATCGGCCTGGTGCTGGGCAACCTGCTCGGCGGCATCGCGGTGGTGGAAACGGTGTTCACCATTCCGGGGCTGGGCCGGCTGCTGGTCGACGCGATCTTTGCGCGCGACTACCCGGTCATCCAGGGCTGCCTGCTGTTCGTGGCGGTGATCTACGTGGCGGTGAACCTGGTCATCGACCTCTGCTATCCCTTCTTCGACCCGAGAGTCGCCGTCGAATGAGCACGATGAAAAGAAAAAAGCGCATTCCCCTCAATGCCCTGCTGGGCCTGGTGATCGTCGGCGTGGTGCTGCTCGCGGCCATCGGCGGCGCGGTGTGGACGCCGCACGACCCGCTGCGCATCAACTTCGGCTCGCGCCTGAAGCTGCCCGGCGCCGCCTACCTGCTGGGCACCGACGAGTTCGGCCGCGACGAGCTCTCGCGCCTGATGGCCGGCGCCTCCACCAGCGTGTGGATCAGCGTGCTGACGGTGAGCTTCTCGATCGTCGTGGGCAGCATCGTCGGCGTGCTCACGGGCTTCCTGCGCGGCTGGACCGACCGCATCGTGATGGCCTTCAACAACGCGCTGCTGGCCTTTCCGGGCCTGCTGCTGGCGCTGGGCCTGCTGGCGGTGGTGGGCGCGAACCAGTACGGCATCGTGCTGGCGCTGGGGCTGGCCTACACGCCGTCGGTGACGCGCATCGTGCGCGGCACGGTGCTGTCGCTGCGCGAAAAGGAGTTCATCGAATCGTCGCGCGTGCTGGGCAACTCCGAGCTCTACACCATGGTGCGCCACGTGCTGCCCAACTGCACTGCGCCGCTCACGGTGCTGGCCACCTCGATGTTCGGCTGGGTCATCCTGGCCGAAAGCGCGCTGTCGTTCCTGGGCCTGGGCGTGCCGCCGCCGGCGCCCACCTGGGGCAACATGCTCGCGTCGGCGCGCCCGTTCATGGCGCAGGCCAGCTACCTCTCGATTCTTCCGGGCCTGTGCATCGCGCTGACGCTGCTGGGCATCAACCTGCTGGGCGACGCGGTGCGCGACTGGCTCGATCCGCGCATGAAGGGCGTGCAATGACGACGACCACCACCACAACCCCCCTGGTCAGCGTCGAAGGGCTGACGCTGGCCGTCGGCACGGGCGGGCGCGAGATCGTGCGCAACGTGTCCTTCGACATCGCGCCGGGCGAGATGGTCGGCATCGTCGGCGAATCGGGCAGCGGCAAGACGCAGGCCGCGCGCGCCATCATGGGCCTCACGCCGCCGCCGCTGGTTCGCACGGGCGGCCGCATCCTGTTCGAGGGCGAAGACCTCGCGCAGGCCAGGCCGGCGCGGCTGCGCGAGCTGCGCGGCGCGCGCGTGGGCATGGTGTTCCAGGAGCCCATGACCTCGCTGAACCCGTCGATGACCATCGGCAAGCAGCTGGGCGAAGCGCTGGCGCTGCATCGGCGCAACCTGTCGCCGGCCGCGCGGCAGGCGCGCATTCTCGACATGCTGGCGCGCGTGGGCATTCGCGACCCCAAGGGCGCGCTGGACGCATGGCCGCACGAGTTCTCGGGCGGCATGCGGCAACGCATGATGCTGGCGTCGGTGATGCTGCTGGAGCCCGCGCTGCTGATTGCCGACGAGCCCACCACCGCGCTCGACGCCGTGGTGCAGCGCGACGTGCTGGAGCTCATGGTCGGCCTCACGCGCGAGCATCGAACGGCCGTGCTCATGATCAGCCACGACCTGCCGATGGTCGCGCGCTTCACGCAGCGCATGGTCGTGATGCGGCACGGCGAGGTGAAGGAAACCGGCCGCACCGACGACATGCTCGAACACCCGAAGCACGAGTACACGCGCGAGCTGCTGCAGGCCATGCCGCGCCGCCTGCCCGCGCGCAGGGTGCCCGACGAGGCGCTCGTGGTCGAGGTGCGCAACCTGGTGGTCGACTACGCGGGCCACCGCCGCCTGTTCGCCAAGGCCGTGCCCAAGCGCGCGCTGCACGGCATCGACCTGGTGGTGCGTCCGCGCGAGGTGGTCGCGGTGGTCGGCGGCTCGGGTTCGGGCAAGACCACGCTGGGCCGCACCATCGCGGGCCTGCTCACGCCCAGCGGCGGCGACATCCTGTTCCGTGGCCGCCCCATCCTGCGTTCCGACGCGGGCTGGGCCGACTACCGGCTGCAGTGCCAGATGGTGTTCCAGGACCCGTACGCCTCGCTCGATCCGCGCATGACCATCGGCCAACTCGTGGGCGAAGGCCTGCGGCTGGTCAAGGGCATGTCTTCGGCCGAGAAGGCGCGCCGCGTGCAGGAAGTGCTCGACGAAGTGGGCCTGGGCACGTCGTTCGCGCCGCGCTACGCACACGAGCTGTCGGGCGGCCAGCGCCAGCGCGTGGCCATTGCGCGCGCCATCGTGCGGCGCCCGGCCTTCGTGATCGCCGACGAGCCCGTGTCGGCGCTCGACGTGACGGTGCGCGCGCAGGTGCTGGAGCTTTTCGCCGAACTGCAGAAGCGCCACGGCTTCTCGTGCCTGTTCATCAGCCACGACCTGGGCGTGGTCGAGCAGGTGGCCGACCGCGTGATCGTGATGCAGGACGGCCGCATCGTCGAGCAGGGCCCGCGCGACGCGGTGTTCGACGCGCCCACGCAGGACTACACGCGCAAGCTGCTGTCGGCCATTCCGGCGCTGGAGCCGACCGCCGCCGGCGGCGTGCGGCTGCGCTGGCGCTTCGGCGCCGAGACGCCCGCCCTCGCCTGATTGTTTTTCAAGTTTCGTCATTGCCCCGCAGGAGTCATTTCATGCCCCGCCTTACCCTTCGCCTCGCCGCCGGCACCGCTGTAGCCGGCGCCTGCCTGGCCGCCACCGGCGCCTTCGCCCAGACCACCGTCACCGTGGCGCAGCCCGCGGACATCCGCTCCACCAACCCCGGCGTGAACCGCGACAACACCACCGACGGCGTGGTGCTGAACATCGTCGAGGGGCTGGTGGGCTACCGCATGGACGGCAGCGTGGGCCCGCTGCTGGCGCAGTCGGTCGACATGTCCAAAGACGGCCTGACCTACACCTTCAAGCTGCGCAAGGGCGTGAAGTTCCACAACGACGCGCCCCTGACCTCGGCCGACGTGGCCTGGAACTGGAAGCGCTACATGGACCCGAAGACCGACTGGCGCTGCACCAGCGAGTACGACGGGCGCAACGGCCTGAAGGTGGTGGAGACGGCCACGCCCGACGACAGCACCTTCGTGATGAAGATCAACAAGCCCTCGGCCGTGTTCCTGGACACGCTGGCGCGCACCGACTGCGGCATGACCGCCATCCTGCACAAGAGCTCGCTCAAGGCCGACGGCAGCTGGGACAAGCCCGTGGGCACGGGCCCCTTCAAGTTCGGCGAGTGGAAGCGCGGCGAGTACGTCACGCTCACCGCCTTCAAGGGCTACACCTCGTCGCCCGGGGCCACCAGGTCCGACGGCTACATCGGCCTGAAGGCGCCGCTGGTGGACACGGTGAAGTTCCTGGTGGTGCCCGACGCGGCCACGGCGGCGGCGGGCCTGAAGTCGGGCGCCATCGACGCGGGGCAGATCACGTCGAGCGACGCGCAGGAAATGAAGAACGACCGCAACCTCACGGTGCAGGCGCCGCCCGAGGCCATCAAGAACGTGCTGCTGATCCAGACGCGCGACCCGCTGCTGAAGAACCAGAAGCTGCGCCAGGCCATTGCCGCGTCGCTGGACATCGAGCAGATCGTGGCGGCCGCGTCCGAAGGGCTGGGCTCGGCCAACAACTCGGCCATCCACAAGGGCTCGGCCTTCTACAGCGCCGCACAGAAGAAGGGCTGGCACTACGACCCGGCGCAGGCCGCCAAGCTGCTGCGCGAGGCCGGCTACAAGGGCGAGAAGATCACCATCCAGACCAACAAGCGCGCCCACGTGCCGAGCTACACGGTGGCCGTGCTGGCGCAGGCCATGATGCAGTCGGTGGGTATCAACGCGCAGCTCGAAGTGCTGGAGTGGGCCACGCAACTGGACCGCTACAACAGCGGCAACTACCAGATCAGTTCGTTCAGCTATTCGTCGCGGCTGGACCCGTCGCTGAGCTACGAACAGTTCTCGGGCCCGAAGGACAAGCAGTCGCGCAAGGTGTGGGAAGACCCGCAGGCGCTGAAGCTCATCGACGACAGCTTTGCCGAGTCGGACCCGAAGAAGCGCCAGGTGCTGTTCGACCAGATCCACGCGCTGATGATCCAGCAGGTGCCCATGGTGATGCTGTTCAACGGCATCGACGCCTGGGCCGTGCGCAAGCGCGTGAGCGGCTTCGCGGTGTGGGAAGGCAAGCCGCGCCTGTGAGGCGTGTCGGTGGCCGGCGGGCGCAGCTGACTAGGCCAATGCTTCAGGCGCCGCCGGCAAGGGGCCCGGTGCGAGCGCGGCCACCATGGCCAGCAGCGTGTCGCCGAAGCCTCCGCGTGCGCGTGCGTCGGTGCGCGCGCTGGTCGTGACGCGCGGCGCCGCGCTCCATGCGATGCGCGCGCCAACGGCTTGCAGTGCTTCGACCAGCGCCACATCTTCGCTGCACGCGAGCGGCGCGAAACCGCCAGCACGTCTATAGGCCTCGGCCGACACGCCGAGGTTGGCGCCGTGCACGTGGCGGTGCCCATCGGCATGCATGTAGCGGCTGTCGAAATGCGCCCTCACCCGCTCGCTGTCGGCGCCGAGCATCGCCCAGTCATCGACGGTGACGCAGCCGCAGACCGCGTCGGCTTCTTCGGCGAGTTGCATCGCGAGCCAGTCGGGCGCGACCACGGTGTCCGCATCGGTGAAGGCCAGCCAGCGCGCGCCGACGTCGATGCACAGCTCGGCGCCCCTGGCACGCGCGACGCCGACGTTGCGCACGGCCAGCACCAGCCGCGCCACGCGATGTTCTTCTGCGATGCGGTCGCTGCCGTCGGTGCAACTGTCGAGCACCACGATCACGCCGACCGCCTCGCCGTTCAGCGCCGGATGGCGGGCCGCTTCCTTCACGGCGGCGAGCGCGTCGCCCAGGCGCTCGCACTCGTTGTGCGCCGGAATGACGACGCCGATCACCGGATGCCCTCGCGCCGGGCCACCGAGCGGCCGTCGCGTGCCCACACCCGCAGCACGAAGTCGTCTTCCTCATGCAGCACGAGGCGCGCAAGGCCCAGCGCGCCGAGCATGCCGTGTACCGCTTCGGTCGGCAGGCTGCGCTGCGCGAAGGCGGGGCGCCAGTCGCAGGCGACCAGCGTGCCGTCGGCGTCGAGCGAGGCTTGGCAGCACTCGGCCACGCGCCGCATGTCGTCGTGCGAAAGAAAGTAGCAAAGCTCGCTGAGCACGATCAGGTCGAACGGGCCGGCGTCATGCGGCCAGTCGGCGGGCAGCGCATGTGCTTCGACACGCACGTTGGCAAGCTCGCCGGTGCGCGCTTTGGCAACACGCACGGCGCGGTCCGAGAAATCGCTCGCGAGCAGTTCGTCGCACCGAGGCGCGAGCGCATGCGTGAGTTCGCCCGCGCCGCAGCCGGGTTCGTAGGCCTTGCGGTAGCGCGTCTTCGGCAGCGCGGCCAACAACACGGCGCGCTTGCGGGCCTCGTACCAGCGTTCGCGCAGCGCATACGGGTCGTCGCTGCGCGCATAAAGCGCGTCGAAATAAGGGCGCTGCCCCTCGCTCACAGGAACACCACCTCGTAAGGCCGCGCGGCGCGCTGCACGGTGGTGGCGCGCAGCACCGGCCCCGAACCGGTGGACGGGTCGCGCCGCAACTGGCTGGTGAAGGCCTGCACCGCCGCGCGCTTGCGGCGAACCGCCTCCTCGCTCAGCGGCAGGCGAAAGGCGTGCCGCCACGGCATGCGCGCGTCGCCGGGGCGCGACCAGTGCCAGCCCCACACCGGCACCTCGACCATGCGCGCGCCGCGCTCGCGGCGGCCATGGCGCAGGCCTCGCCGGTGGCTTCGTGGTCGAGGTGGCCGTCGCGGCGCC
>NZ_MOWM01000198.1 GCF_016082275.1 Variovorax sp. E3 | reverse complement strand
AGCGGCGCGCGATCGTCGTCACGGCGGTGGCCGTGGGGGCGGTGACGGCGACGACCGGGATCATCGGCTTCATCGGCCTGATCGCGCCGCATTGGGTGCGCATGGTGGCGGGGCCGGACCACCGCGTGGTGCTGCCCGCGTCCGCGTTGCTCGGCGGCGCGCTGGTGCTGGCGGCCGACACCGTGGCGCGCACCGCGATGGCGCCGGCGGAACTGCCGCTGGGCGTGCTCACCGCGTTCATCGGCGTGCCGATGTTCCTGTGGATGCTGCGGCACTTCAAGGGGCGCATATGACGAGCGCGGAACGGGATTCGATGGCGCTGTCTTGCCAGGACGTCGAGGTGCGCATCGGCACGAAGACGCTGCTCGCGAACGCGTCGCTCACGCTGGCGCCGGGGCGGGTGACGGCCATCCTCGGGCCGAACGGCGCGGGCAAGTCGACCTTGCTCTCGGTGCTGGCCGGGCAACGCGCGCCGACGCAAGGCCGGGTCACGCTCGACGGCCAGCCGCTCGACGCGCACGGCATGCCGGCACTGGCCTTGCGCCGCGCGCTGATGCCACAGGAAAGCGCGGTGGCGTTCGATTTCACCGCGCAGGAAATCGTGGCGCTCGGGCGCTATCCGCATCGCCGGTCGCCGGGGCGCGACGAAGACGCGATCATCGAGGAGGCGATGGCGCTGACCGACGTGTCCGCGCTGGCGCCTCGCATCCTCAACACGCTGTCGGGCGGCGAGAAGGCCCGGGCCCACATGCGCGGGCGCTGGCCCAGCTGTGGCACCCACGGCCGGACGGCGCCACCCGCTGGCTGCTGCTCGACGAGCCCACCGCCGCGCTCGACCTGGCGCACCAGCATTCGGCGATGCGCCTGCTGCGTGCCTGGGCAGGGCGGGGCGTGGGGGTGGTGGCCGTGCTGCACGACCTGAACCTGGCGCGCCGCTACGCCGACGAGGTGGTGGTCCTGGGCGGCGCGGCCGGCGGCCTGCTGCAGGGCGCGACGGCCGAGGTGCTGGAGCCGGGGCTGATCGAGGCGGTGTGGGGCACGCCCTGCCAGCCGGTGACCAGCGCCGACGGCACGGTGCAGTACCTGTTCGGCTGAAGCGGTGCCCGTTCGTTGGGCGTTGCTTTTGCTATCTAAAAGATAGCGCTGTCAGTACGTCAGCCGCTCGGGCCGCAGTTCCTGCAGGATCGTCGTCGCGATTTCCTCGATCGACTTGGTGGTGGTCGACAGCCAGCGGATGCCCGCGCGCCGCATCATCGCCTCGGCCTCGCTCACCTCGTGGCGGCAGTTCTCGAGGCTGGCGTAGCGCGAGTTGGGCCGGCGCTCGTTGCGGATCTCGCTGAGCCGGTCGGGCTGAATGGTCAGGCCGAAGATCTTCTTGCGGTGCGGCGTCAGGGCCGGCGGCAGCTGGCGGCGGTCGAAGTCTTCCGGAATCAGCGGGTAGTTGGCGGCTTTCAGGCCGTGCTGCATCGCCAGGTAGAGCGAGGTCGGCGTCTTGCCGCTGCGGCTCACGCCCACCAGGATCACGTCGGCGCCCTCGAGGTCGCGGTTGCTCTGGCCGTCGTCGTGCTGCAGGCTGAAGTCGATCGCGGCGATGCGGTCGTTGTATTCCTTGCTCTTGCTGACGTCGCTGAAGCGGCCGATGCGGTGGTTCGACTTCACGCCCAGCTCGATTTCGAGCGGCCGCACGAAGGTGCCGAACATGTCCAGCAGCATGCCTTTGCAGCCGGTTTCGATGACTTCGAGCACGTCCATGTTGGCCAGCGTGGTGAAGACGATGGGGCGCACGCCCTCGAGTTCGGCCGTGTGGTTGATGTGCCGCACCGCCTGGTGGGCCTTGTCGACCGTGTCGGTGAAAGGCAGCCGGACGTGGCGCGGTTTCATCTCGAACTGGGCGAGGACGGCGTTGCCGAAGGTCTCGGCGGTGATGCCGGTGCCGTCGGAAATAAAGAAAACTGTGCGTGAATGCGTGGTCATGCGGCCTTGTCCTGCGGCGCGGGCAACCTTGCCACGCCTACAATCCGGGCCATTATCGGGAATCCGCTTCCCAGCCCCAATTCTTTCCATGCACACCGCGACCGCACCCAAAGCAACGACAACGATCGTGCCGCGCCGTCTGCATGCGGCACCGGTTTCAACTTCTGGAGCTTCCCCATGTCTGCACTTTTCGACGCGACCGCCCTGGTCGTACCGTTTGAAAACCTGAGAATGACCGACGTCGAGGCGGTTGGCGGCAAGAACGCCAGCCTCGGCGAAATGATCTCGCAGCTGCCGCAGGGCGTGCGGGTGCCGACCGGTTTCGCGACCACGGCGCACGCGTTCCGCCAGTTCCTGGCCCACGACGGCCTGGCCGACAAGATCAGCAAGCGGCTTGCCGCGCTGGACACCGAGGACGTGCGCGCGCTGGCCACCGCCGGCGCCGAAATCCGCGCCATGGTCGAGGCCCAGCCGTTTCCGGCCGACCTGCAGAAAGCCATCGGCGAAGCCTTCGCCACGCTGAGCGCCGGCAACCCGGCCGCCTCGTTCGCCGTGCGCTCCTCGGCCACCGCCGAAGACCTGCCCGACGCTTCGTTCGCCGGCCAGCAAGAGACTTTCCTGAACGTGGTCGGTATCGAGGACGTGCTGCACAAGATGAAGGAGGTGTTCGCCTCCCTCTACAACGACCGCGCCATCAGCTACCGCGTGCACAAGGGCTTCGAGCACGACGTGGTCGCGCTGTCGGCGGGCGTGCAGCGCATGGTGCGCTCCGACCTGGGCGCCGCCGGCGTGATGTTCACCATCGACACCGAGTCGGGCTTCGAAGACGTGGTGTTCATCACCTCGAGCTACGGCCTGGGCGAAACGGTGGTGCAGGGCGCCGTGAACCCCGACGAGTTCTATGTGCACAAGCCCACGCTGCGCGCCGGCAAGCGCGCGGTGATCCGCCGCAACCTGGGCTCCAAGCTGATCCAGATGGAGTTCGCCACGCCCGAAGAGAAAAAGGCGAGCGGCAAGCTGGTCAAGACCACCGACGTCAAGGCCGAGCAGCGCAACCGCTACTCGCTGAGCGATGCCGACGTCGAGCAACTGGCCAAGTACGCGCTGGTGATCGAAGAGCACTACGGCCGCGCGATGGACATCGAGTGGGGCAAGGACGGCACCGACGGCCACCTCTACATCCTGCAGGCGCGTCCCGAGACGGTGAAGAGCCAGCAGCAGGGCAAGGCCGAGCAGCGCTACAAGCTGCTGGGCAAGGGCGCCGTGCTGGCCGAAGGCCGTGCCATCGGCCAGAAGATCGGCACCGGCCCCGTGCGGCTGGTGCACAACATCAGCGAAATGGACCAGGTGCAGGCCGGCGACGTGCTGGTCACCGACATGACCGACCCCAACTGGGAACCGGTGATGAAGCGCGCTGCCGCCATCGTCACCAACCGCGGCGGGCGCACCTGCCACGCGGCCATCATCGCGCGCGAACTCGGCATTCCGGCCGTGGTCGGCTGCGGCGACGCCACCGACCTGCTGAAGGACGGCACGCTGGTGACGGTGAGCTGCGCCGAAGGCGACACCGGCTTCATCTACGACGGCCTGCTCGAAACCGAAGTGACCGAAGTGCAGCGCGGCGTGATGCCCGAGATCGACCTGAAGATCATGATGAACGTGGGCAACCCGCAGCTCGCCTTCGACTTCGCGCAGCTGCCGAACCACGGCGTGGGCCTGGCCCGCCTCGAGTTCATCATCAACAACAACATCGGCGTGCACCCGAAGGCGATCCTTGACTATCCGAACGTCGACAACGACCTGAAGAAGGCCGTGGAGTCGGTGGCCCGCGGCCACGCGTCGCCGCGCGCGTTCTACGTCGACAAGGTGGCCGAGGGCATCGCGACCATCGCCGCCGCGTTCTGGCCCAAACCGGTGATCGTGCGCCTGTCGGACTTCAAGTCGAACGAGTACCGCAAGCTGATCGGCGGCAGCCGCTACGAGCCGGAAGAAGAAAACCCGATGCTGGGCTTCCGTGGCGCCGCGCGCTACCTGAGCGCCGACTTCGGCGAGGCCTTTGCCATGGAATGCGAGGCGCTCAAGCGCGTGCGCAACGACATGGGCCTGACCAATGTGCAGATCATGGTGCCCTTCGTGCGCACGCTGGGCCAGGCCGAGCGCGTGACCGGCCTGCTCGGCGAGCATGGCCTGAAGCGCGGCGAGAACGAGCTCAAGCTGATCATGATGTGCGAGGTGCCGAGCAACGCCATCCTGGCCGACGAGTTCCTGCAGTTCTTCGACGGTTTCTCGATCGGCTCGAACGACCTGACCCAGCTCACGCTGGGCCTGGACCGCGACTCGGGCCTGGAGCTGCTGGCCGCCGACTTCGACGAGCGCGACCCGGCCGTCAAGGCCATGCTGAGCCGCGCCATCAAGGCCTGCAAGGCACAGGGCAAGTACGTCGGCATCTGCGGCCAGGGCCCCAGCGACCACCCCGACTTCGCGCTGTGGCTGGCGGAGCAGGGCATCGAGTCGATCTCGCTGAACCCCGACAGCGTGATCGACACCTGGCAGCAGCTCGCCAGCCGCTGAAGCGCCCGAACTGCGGAAATCCCCCATGGGGGATTCCCGCGGGGTGGGGTGGTTTCTGCAACAAATTGCGTATTTGCTGCCAGACTTGGAGCGTCACGGGCGAATCCCGGAACGGGGACCACCATGATTCTTCTGAAGACCGAAGCGGGCCAGCAGGCCCTGAAGGACCGTTCGGTCCCGCTGTCGCCGCGCCAGCGCTCGGCGTTCATCCTGTTCGACGGCAAGCGGTCGGTCGACGACGTGCTGGCCGCGGGCATGGGCATCGCGCGCGAGGACATCGACCAGATGATCGCGCTGGGCGTGCTGGCACCCGTGGGCGGCAAGGCGGCCGAAGCGGTGGCCGACAATGCAGCCGCTGAAGCGGCGAAGCCGGTGGCAGCCGCCGCGCCGGAGTCTTCCGGCCGCAGCAAGCAGCAGCGCTACAAGGACGCCTATCCCATCGCCACCCAGCTCACCGGCGGGTTGGGCCTGATGGGCTTCCGGCTCAATCTCCAGGTCGAGGGCACGACCAGCTACGACGACCTCGCGGCGCTCGCGCCGAAGATCCGCGCCGCCGTCGGCCCCGAGAAGGCCGCGGCCCTGGACAAGGCGCTGAACGACTGAGCCGCTTGCTGGCTTGCGCAATACAGGGCTATAATCGCCGGCTTTGCCTTGCCACACTGCGCCCGACGCTGCAGGTGGCTTTTCCATCTTCCTCGGAAGAACCCACAAGGAGTGCCATGCGTCACTACGAAATCATTTTGCTGATCCACCCGGATCAGAGCGAACAAGTTCCGGCAATGCTGGAGCGCTACAAGGGCCTGATCACGGCCGGCGGCGGCAAGATCCACCGCGTTGAAGACTGGGGCCGCCGTCAGCTGGCTTACCAGATCAACAAGCTCAACAAGGCCCACTACCTGTGCGTCAACATTGAAGCCGAACAAGCCGTGATGGGTGAACTCGAACACGCGTTCAAGTTCAACGACGCCGTGCTGCGCCATCTGACCGTTCAGAAGAAGAAGGCCGACACCGGTCCTTCGTCGATGATGAAGACGGTCGAGCGCGAAGAAGCCCGCAAGGCTCAGCAGGCCGAATACGCCGCCAACAACAACTGATGGTGTGAGTGCCGCCGCTGCGGCAACAGGGGTCAACCAGCTTTTGCTGACCGCCTCGGTTGCCGAACTCGGAGCTCTGCGATACACGCCAGCCGGCTTGCCCGCCATCGACCTGAAGCTCGAACACGAGTCGACGCTCCAGGAGGCGGGAAAACCCAGGCAGGTGAAGACGGCTCTCAAGGCCGTTGCCTTCGGCGCCATCGCCGAACGGCTCGCAAGGCAGTCGATGGGGAGTCTCTGGCGTTTCCAGGGTTTTCTCGCGACACCGGGCAACGGCAAGCATCCGGTCCTGCATGTGCAGGATTTCCAGCAAGATTAATTTTTCGAGAGGTCCATCATGGCCACGTTCAAGAAATTCAACAAAGACAAGCGCCCGAAGCGCAACACCCAGTCGCTGCTGTTCAAGCGCAAGCGCTTCTGCCGCTTCACCGTCGCTGGCGTCGAAGAAATCGACTACAAGGACATCGACACGCTGCGTGACTTCATCAGCGAAAACGGCAAGATCATCCCCGCCCGCCTGACCGGCACGCGCGCGATCTACCAACGCCAGCTGAACACCGCCATCAAGCGCGCGCGCTTCCTGGCCATGGTGCCGTACAGCGACCAGCACCGCGTCTAAGGAGTCCAGACCATGCAAATCATTCTTCTGGACAAGGTCCTGAACGTCGGCGGCCTGGGCGATATCGTCAAGGTCAAGGACGGCTACGCACGCAACTTCCTGATCCCGACGGGCCGCGCCCGCCGCGCCACCGCTGCCAACAAGGCCGAATTCGAAGCCAAGCGCGTCGAGCTCGAAAAGGCTGCCGCCGCCAAGCTGGCCGAGTCGCAAGCCCAGGGCGAAAAGCTCGGCGGTTCGACCGTCAAGCTCACGCAAAAGGCCGGCGTCGACGGTCGCCTGTTCGGTTCGGTCACCAACGGCGACATCGCCGAGGAACTGGGCAAGCAAGGCTACAAGGTTGCCAAGTCGCAAGTGCGCCTGCCCAACGGCCCGATCAAGGTCGTCGGCGACAGCACCGTGAGCGTGGCCCTGCACACCGACGTGGTGGTCGACATCACCGTGACGGTCTACGGCGAAACCGCCTGATCGCTCACAGCGCCTTGTGCGCTGCAGCAGAAGCCGCCTTCGGGCGGCTTTTCTTTTTCTGCACCCGGGTTGTCCTCGGCGCTGCACCGGAAGATCACCGTTTATTCACAACCTTGTCCACACACGCATCGGCGTGCGCGGCTTAGCATGCAGGGTTGCAAGGGAAGTCCATGTCCGCCGTTTTCTCCTATGCCGACAATGACCCGTCGGCCGACCGCCAGATCGCCCAACTGCGCATTCCGCCTCACTCCATCGAGGCCGAATCGAGCGTGCTGGGCGGCCTGCTGCTCGACAACGGCGCGTGGGACCGCATGGGCGACCTGCTGGTCGACGGCGACTTCTACCGGCACGAACACAAGCTGATCTACGCCGCCATCGGCGGCCTGATCAATGCCAGCAAGCCGGCCGACGTGATCACGGTCTACGAGCAGCTGCAGAACCTCGGCAAGGCCGACGAGATCGGCGGGCTGGTCTACCTGAACTCGCTCGCGCAGTACGTGCCCAGCGCGAGCAACATCCGGCGCTACGCCGAGATCGTTCGCGAGCGCTCGATCCTGCGCAAGCTGGTGTCCGCCAGCGACGAGATCGCGACCCAGGCCTTCAACCCGCAGGGCAAGCCGGTCGACAAGATCCTGGACGAAGCCGAGCAGAAGATCTTCAACATCGGCGAAGAAGGCACGCGGATGAAGCAGGGCTTCCAGAGCATGGACGCCTGGTGGTCGAGCTGCTCGACCGCGTGACCGAGATGGCCGAGAACCCGAACGACATCACGGGCATCCGCACCGGCTTTCACGACTTCGACAAGATGACCTCGGGCCTGCAGCCGGGCGACATGATCGTGCTGGCCGCGCGTCCGTCGATGGGCAAGACCTCGCTCGCGATCAACATCGCAGAGCACGTGGCACTGGAAGAGGGCCTGCCCGTGGCCGTGTTCTCCATGGAAATGGGCGCCTCGCAGCTGGCGGTGCGTATCGTCGGCTCCATCGGGCGCATCGACCAGGGCCACCTGCGCACCGGCAAGCTCAGCGACGAAGAGTGGCCGCGCCTGACCGAAGCCATCGAGCGGCTGCGCACCGTGTCGTTGCACATCGACGAAACGCCGGGCCTGTCGACCAGCGAATTGCGCGCCAACGCGCGCCGGCTGGCACGCCAATACGGCCGCCTCGGCCTGATCGTGGTCGACTACCTGCAGCTGATGTCCACCAGCAGCTCGGGTGACGAGAACCGCGCCACGGCCGTGGGCGAAATCTCGCGGGGCCTGAAGATGCTGGCCAAGGAGCTCAAGTGCCCGGTGATCGCGCTGTCGCAGCTCAGCCGCGGCGTGGAAAGCCGCACCGACAAGCGCCCCATGATGAGCGACTTGCGCGAATCGGGCGCCATCGAGCAGGACGCGGACATCATCATGTTCATCTACCGCGACGACTACTACGACAAGAACAGCAAGGAGCCGGGCGTGGCCGAGGTGATCATCAGCAAGCACCGGAACGGGCCCACGGGCACCGTCAAGCTGGCCTTCCTGAAGCCCATCACCAAGTTCGAGAACCTGGCGAGCTACAGCCACAACGAGCAGTACTGAGCAGGGGCCGCCGGTCTACCCGGTCTACCCGGCCTGCTGCTTGACCGGCTGGATCTGGCCCTGCACCTTCTCGACCTTGAGGGCCCGCAGCATGTCGGCCAAGGTCTTGCCGGGCTCGTCGCGAAAGCGCTCCGGCAGCAGCTGGATGGCTTCCATGCGGTCCAGCCGGAAGCCGCGGAAGTCGTCGCGCAGTTCGCACCACGCCGACAGCGTCCACACCTTGCCCCAGTAGAAGCAGCCCAGCGGCCGGATTGTGCGCTCGCTGGCATCGCCCGACACATCGCGGTAGGCCAGGTGCAGCTTGTTGTGCGATTGCACGGCCTCGCGCAGCGTCTGCAGCCGCGCGCGCAGGGCGGGTTCGAGACCCAGTGCGGGCGCATAGAGCGCCAGTGCCTCCGCCGACACCCGCGCGGCCGACGGCAGCACCGACAGGATCTTGCCGAGCCCGGTCTCGATGTCGCGCGCCAGCGCCGGGTCGACCCAGCTCTGCGCCAGCCGCGCGGCGGCCACCAGCGCCGACGCCTCGTCCTGCGTGAACATCAGCGGCGGCAGCTCGAAGCCCGCGCCCAGCCGGTAGCCCACGCCGGCCTCGCCCTCGATGGGCACGCCCTGGTGCTGCAGGTCGGCCACGTCGCGGTACACCGTGCGCTCCGACACCTCCAGGCGCTGCGCCAGGAACGCGGCCGTGGTGAGCCGGCGCCCGCGAATGAGCTGCACGATCTGGAACAGGCGGTCGGCGCGGCGCATCAGCGGCTTCCGGTGGGACGCTTCTCGAGGCTCATGCGACTCCGATGTAGATGGCCACCTTGTCCGGTCCTTCGTAGGCTTCGAAATCGCTGCGGTAGCTGCGCGCGACATCCGGGTGGGCCTCGAAATATTGCCAGATGCGCTGCCAGGTGGCGATCACCATGTGCGGCATCTCGCCCTGGCCGTTGAACACGAGGTAGTCGCCGGCCTCGATGGCAATGCTGCCTTCACCTTCCGACACGGCGACGCCCGCCGAGAGGTCGAAGGCGCCATTGGCGTCCGATTCGTAGGCCGAGTAGACGCCGAAGATGCGCGTGTCGGCGGTGCGGTGCGGTGTCGATGCATAGGTCTGTTCGCCGAAGAAGCGGCCCCACAGCGCGCCGATGCGTGCGGTTGCGGGGAGGCTCTCGTCGCGGTTGGTGGTGCGGACCGTGATGCCCGCGACGCGAAAGGCGTCGTGGTGTTGGCGGATGGGTTCCATGGGTTCTCTCTCCTCTTTCTTTCTCAAAGTGCGAGCGTCTTCAGGTCGGCCTTCATGGCGCTCGCGATCAGTTGCATGTCGCCGTCCGTGATGTCGAACATCCCGAAGCGGAATTTGTAGCCCCATTGCTTGGGGTTCTCGATGAAAGCCAGGCGCTCGATGAGCGGTGCGATCGGCGTCTCGTGCGAGGCCGCATAGAGCACGTCGCGGCGCCACGGCACGAAGCCGTTGCCCATGTCGAACTCGTACGGACCGCCCGGTTGCACGACGCCGATCGACACGAAGCTCTGCAGCTTGTCGGTACCGCTGAACACCGTGGCCGGCGAATAGTAGGCCACGCGGTCGCCGGACGAGAGCCGCTTGAGCGGCGCGTGCTTGCCGTGGCCCACCTGCATGAAGCCCAGGGGCCGGTGGTCGCGGCCGCGGCGCGCGTGTTCGGCGCTGGCCACGGCGATCCAGTTGCGCTGCGTCATGGCGGCTCAGTCCTGCGAGTGCAGGCCGACCTCGTTGCCTTCGGTGTCGCGCAGGTGGGCAATGAAGCCCATGCCAGGCGGCAGCGCGGTCTTGGGCGCCACGATCTGCCCGCCGGCCGCTTCGATGCGTGCGAGCACGGCGTCGATGCTGGGCATGCAGTCCAGGTAGATGCGGATGCCGGTGCCCGCGCGTGCGCTGGCGTTTGCGCCGGCCTGCAGCGCGCCGCCCGTGGCGGGGTTGTCGTAGGGGAACACGGCCAGCGTCTCGGTGCCGAAGCTCTCGCGGCGCAGCTTGCGGGCCAGCACGGTCTCGTAGAAGGCTTGGGCGCGGTCCATGTCGGCGACTGGGATCTCGAACCAGCTGATGGCGTTTTGCATTGGAGGGCTCTCTTTCGTGTCGTTGGAAGGAGCGCTGATGGTGCTGCCGGGCTACTGACAACGTCTTGTCAGTAGCCTGTCACCGTAGGCAAAAAAAGCCCGCAATGCTCCGGGGAGCATGCGGGCTTTTTGCCGGCCGTGGCCGGTGATCGTCAGAGCACGTCGCTTGCGAAATCGGCCAGGCGCGAGCGCTCGCCGCGTGCCAGCGTGATGTGCCCGCCGTGCGGCCAGCCCTTGAACTTGTCGACCGCGAAGGTCAGGCCCGAGGAGCCTTCCGTCAGGTAGGGCGTGTCGATCTGCGCGAGGTTGCCCATGCAGATGATCTTGGTGCCGGGGCCCGCGCGCGTGATCAGCGTCTTCATCTGCTTGGGCGTCAGGTTCTGCGCCTCGTCGATGATCACGTACTTGTTCAGGAAGGTGCGCCCGCGCATGAAGTTCATGCTCTTGACCTTGATGCGGCTGCGGATCAGCTCGTTGGTGGCCGCGCGGCCCCACTCGCCGGCGCCGCCGCCGTCACCCTTGGCCAGGAACTCGAGGTTGTCGTCGAGCGCGCCCATCCAGGGGCCCATCTTTTCTTCCTCGGTGCCGGGCAGGAAGCCGATGTCCTCGCCCACGCTCACGGTGGCGCGGGTCATGATGATCTCGGTGTAGCGGCGGTCGTCCAGCACCTGCGTGAGGCCCGAGGCCAGCGCCATCAGGGTCTTGCCGGTGCCGGCGGTGCCGGTCAGCGTGACGAAGTCGATCTCCGGGTCCATCAGCAGGTTCATCGCGAAGTTCTGTTCGCGGTTGCGCGTGTTCACGCCCCACACGGCGTTCTTGCCCGAGCTGTAGTCCTTGAGCGTCTTGAGCACCGCGGTCTTGTCGCGGATCTCGGTGACGCGTGCGTACATGCTCGGCTCGCCGGGCGCCTCGAAGAAGACGAACTGGTTGATGTACAGGTTGGGCACCAGCGGACCGCTGATGCGGTAGAAGGTGTTGCTGCCGCTCTGCCAGCTCTCGACGGTCTTGCTCTGGCGGGTCCAGAAGTCGGGCGGCAGGGCCAGCGAACCGGCGTAGAGCAGGTCGCCGTCTTCCAGCGTCTTGTCGTTCTGGTAATCGTCGGCAGCCAGGCCCAGGCACGCGCCTTGACGCGCATGTTGATGTCTTTCGACACCAGCACCACTTCCTGCTTGGCATGGCCCGGCTTGTCGGTGGCGTACTCGTCGCGCAGCGCCTGCACCACGCCCAGGATCTGGTTGTCGGCCTTGCCCTGGGGCAGGCTGACGGGCAGCGAGTAGTCGAGCGGGGCGGTCTGGAAGAACAGACGGCCGCCGGCTTCGCGGTGGCCGGTGGTGTCGAGCTTCAGGCCCTTGTCGATGTCGGCGTCCTGCGCGCCGGCCAGCGCGTCCAGCGTGCGGCTGGTCTGGCGGCCGTTGCGGGCGACTTCGGTGGTGCCTTTCTTGTGGCCGTCGAGCTCTTCGAGCACGATCATCGGCAGGAAGATGTCGTGCTCCTCGAAGCGGAACAGGCACATCGGGTCGTGCAGCAGCACGTTCGTGTCGAGCACGAACAGCTTGGCCGGGCCGGAGGACTTGCTGCGCTTGGGCCGGGCCGGCGCCTGGGGCGCGGGTGCCGGGGCGGCGATGGCGGCCGGCGCCTTCGTCTCGACCTGCACCATGACCTGCGGCTGCGGCGCGCTCACCGGGGCGG
>NZ_MOWM01000197.1 GCF_016082275.1 Variovorax sp. E3 | reverse complement strand
CCTCAAACGCTGATCCGTTAACCGAACTCGGGAGCGACACATGGGACTCATCACGCGCATCGCTGGCAAAACCGGCGCGCTCGGCAGCGTCGTTTCCGCGATGGGCTGCGCCGCCTGTTTTCCTGCCATCGCCAGCTTTGGCGCGGCCATCGGACTGGGCTTCTTGAGCCAGTACGAGGGGCTATTCATTGGCATCCTGCTGCCGATGTTCGCCGGCATCGCGTTACTCGCCAATGCTATCGCTTGGCTCAATCATCGACAGTGGCGACGCACGGCGCTCGGCACGATAGGCCCGATCTTGGTGCTGGCAGCGGTGTTTTTAATGCGGGCTTACGGCTGGCAGAGCGGTGGACTGCTCTATGTCGGCCTGGCCTTGATGGTTGGGGTGTCGGTCTGGGATTTCATCTCGCCAGCACATCGCCGCTGCGGGCCGGACAGCTGTGAATTGCCAGAACAACGTGGCTGACGGCAACAGCCGTAGCCACCACAGAAAAGGAAAAATACATGACCACCCTGAAAATCACCGGGATGACCTGCGACTCGTGCGCGGCTCACGTCAAGGAAGCCTTGGAGAAAGTGCCCGGCGTGCAATCGGCGCTGGTGTCCTATCCGAAGGGCACAGCGCAACTCGCCATTGAGGCGGGCACGTCATCGGATGCGCTGACTACCGCCGTGGCCGGACTGGGCTACGAGGCAACGCTTGCCGATGCGCCACCGACGGACAACCGCGCCGGCCTGCTCGACAAGATGCGCGGCTGGATAGGGGCCGCTGATAAGCCCAGTGGCAACGAACGCCCGTTGCAGGTCGTCGTCATTGGTAGCGGTGGCGCGGCAATGGCGGCAGCACTGAAGGCCGTCGAGCAAGGCGCGCAGGTCACGCTGATCGAGCGCGGCACCATCGGCGGCACCTGCGTCAATGTCGGCTGTGTGCCGTCCAAGATCATGATCCGCGCCGCCCACATCGCCCATCTGCGCCGGGAAAGCCCGTTCGATGGCGGTATTGCGGCAACTGTGCCTACGATTGACCGCAGTAAGCTGCTGGCCCAGCAGCAGGCCCGCGTCGACGAACTGCGGCACGCCAAGTACGAAGGCATCCTGGGCGGTAATCCGGCCATCACCGTTGTGCACGGTGAGGCGCGCTTCAAGGACGACCAGAGCCTTACCGTCCGTTTGAACGAGGGTGGCGAGCGCGTCGTGATGTTCGACCGCTGCCTGGTCGCCACGGGTGCCAGCCCGGCGGTCCCGCCGATTCCGGGCTTGAAAGAGTCACCCTACTGGACTTCCACCGAGGCCCTGGCGAGCGACACCATTCCCGAACGCCTTGCCGTAATCGGCTCGTCGGTGGTGGCGCTGGAGCTGGCGCAAGCCTTTGCCCGGCTGGGCAGCAAGGTCACGGTCCTGGCGCGCAATACCTTGTTCTTCGGTGAAGACCCGGCCATCGGCGAGGCGGTGACAGCCGCTTTCCGTGCCGAGGGCATCGAGGTGCTGGAGCACACGCAAGCCAGCCAGGTCGCCCATATGGACGGTGAATTCGTGCTGACCACCACGCACGGTGAATTGCGCGCCGACAAACTGCTGGTTGCCACCGGTCGGACACCGAACACGCGCAGCCTCGCGCTGGACGCAGCGGGGGTCACTGTCAATGCGCAAGGTGCCATCGTCATCGACCAAGGCATGCGCACGAGCAACCCGAACATCTACGCGGCCGGCGACTGCACCGACCAGCCGCAGTTCGTCTATGTGGCGGCAGCGGCCGGCACCCGTGCCGCGATCAACATGACCGGCGGCGATGCGGCGCTCGACCTGACCGCAATGCCGGCCGTGGTGTTCACCGATCCGCAAGTGGCGACCGTGGGCTACAGCGAGGCGGAAGCCCACCACGACGGGATCGAGACCGACAGCCGCACCTTGACCTTGGACAACGTGCCGCGTGCGCTCGCCAACTTCGACACACGCGGCTTCATCAAGTTGGTTATCGAGGAAGGCAGCCATCGGCTGATCGGCGTACAGGCGGTCGCGCCGGAAGCGGGTGAACTGATCCAGACGGCGGCTCTGGCCATTCGCAACCGCATGACGGTGCAGGAACTGGCCGACCAGTTGTTCCCCTACCTGACGATGGTCGAGGGGTTGAAGCTCGCGGCGCAGACCTTCAACAAGGATGTGAAGCAGCTTTCCTGCTGCGCCGGGTGAGAAAAAGGAGGTGTTCAATGAACGCCTACACGGTGTCCCGGCTGGCTCTTGATGCCGGGGTGAGCGTGCATATCGTGCGCGACTACCTGCTGCGCGGATTGCTGCGCCCGGTGGCGTGCACACCAGGCGGCTACGGCTTGTTCGATGACGCCGCCTTGCAACGGCTGTGCTTCGTGCGGGCGGCCTTCGAGGCGGGCATCGGCCTCGACGCGCTGGCGCGGCTGTGCCGGGCGCTGGATGCGGCGGACGGCGACGAAGCGGCCGCGCAGCTTGCCCTGCTGCGTCAGTTCGTCGAGCGTCGGCGCGAAGCGTTGGCCGATCTGGAAGTGCAGTTGGCCACCCTGCCGACCGAGCCGGCACAGCACGCGGAGAGTCTGCCATGAACAACCCCGAGCGCTTGCCGTCCGAGACGCACAAACCGATCACCGGCTACCTGTGGGGCGGACTGGCTGTGCTGACTTGCCCCTGCCACCTGCCCATCCTCGCTGCCGTGCTGGCCGGCACAACCGCCGGTGCATTCCTTGTCGAGTATTGGGTCATCACGGCGCTCGGTTTGACCGGCCTGTTTCTTCTGTCACTGGCGCGGGCGTGCGGGCATTCAGGGAAAGATCATGAGCGCTTCCCGGCCGGATGGATGGACTACGGCGGAGGGCCCAAGCGTTCGAGCGCGGGCAAGGCTTTCTGTTCGCAAAGCCGATGCCGGCGGCGGCATTCGCCGTCTTCGTCAGTCAATGGAGGGGTGCCACCATGAATGCAAATGATCCGACCGCCACCAGTTGCTGCGTGTGCTGCAAGGAAATTCCGCTCGATGCCGCCTTCACACCGGAAGGCGCGGAGTACGTCGAGCACTTCTGCGGGCTGGAGTGTTATCAACGTTTCCAGGCGCGGGCCAGCACTGCGACCGAAACGAGCGGCGAACCGAACGCTTGCGGTTCGCCGCCGTCAAATTGAGACAAACCACGCTTTCGCTACGTCGCCTCATGTCGGCATCAAATTCGGCTGAGTAGCTTCTCGCCATCTGGACGTAGCTCGCCCTTGGGTGAAATATGCCGATACAGGGTCTGCCGCGTGATGCCAAGTTCCTGGCACAGGTCGCCGACCTTGGTCTCTGACTGCCCCATTGCCGCCATCGCCAGCCGCAGCTTGGCGGCGGTCATCTTGAACGGCCGGCCGCCTTTCCGGCCGCGTGCCCGTGCTGAGGCCAGGCCCGCCACGGTGCGCTCGGCGATCAACTCGCGCTCGAACTCGGCCAGCGCGGCGAAGATACCGAAGACCAGCTTGCCGGCGGCGGTCGTGGTGTCAATGGCCGCGCCGTGCCCGGTCAGCACCTTGAGGCCGATGCCGCGTCCGGTCAGGTCATGGACGGTATTGATCAGATGGCGCAGGTCGCGCCCGAGCCGATCCAGTTTCCAAACGACCAACGTGTCGCCTGGCCGTAGTGCCTTCAGACAGCTCGCCAGACCGGGACGATCCTCGCGTTTTCCGGACGCTTGGTCTTCATAGAGATGCGCCGGATCAACACCGGCCGCGACCAGCGCATCGCGCTGCAAGTCCGTCGCCTGGGAGCCATCCGCCTTCGATACTCGCATGTAGCCAATCAGCATCTTGTACCTGTCACATATACGTTCGATTATGTGACAGTTTGCATCGGGAAGCTCTGCACGTCAAAATTTGTCACTTAACCCGTCATTCTGTCTAAGGCATGCAAAGGGTAGGCTAGGCTCATAATGTGACAGAAATTCCGGGGGGATGCCTTCCTTCGCGAAGGTGGCGCGCAACTGTTCCAAGGAAGCGGGGTCGCGCCGACCATAGGAAGCCAACGCGAACAGCGAGCGTGCCGTCTCGGGGTTGTGTCGTGCTTCAATGATGGCCTCATCAATGGCCTGGATTGCACGCTGCCAGTGATCGACGGGTTCGGGCTTCGGCGCTTTCGCCGGCAGGCCACTGGTGAACCCGGTTTGGGGCTCGGACCAGAATAGCTTTGCGTGCTCGCCTGGCGGGCTTATATCCCTCACCTCAATCAAGCTGATTGCCGTTGCCGCCGCCTCCAGCATCTGCAACCGTACTGCCGGGTTCAGGGTTTCATACGGTCGCCACAGACTTTGCCCAGCACGCAGCGGATGCCCGCAGCATTCCCAGATTTGGCGGAGATACCCCGCGTAGGTGCCGCACGTCGAAAGCGGGGTGTTCAGCTCATCGAGCAGCGTGCGTAGCAGCCTAAACCACAATCCGGCGTGGATGCGTCGGCGCGGCAACTCCACGTGGCCGGTCGTCAGTGCCTGCCAGGTACGCTGGTCCATCGCCGCAATCGCGTCGCTGGCAGTGCGCGGTTCGGCGTCGGCGTTCTCCCAGCCGAGAAACCGCCCTGGCACGCCCCAATAGGATTCCAGCCAGCAGCCATGCAGTGGGCAGCTCAGCATCAGGGGCAGCTTCCACGCGAGCAGTACGGCTTGGTTCTCCGGATCGTTCAGGCAGAGCGGACAGGCGCGGTGTATCGGTTGGGTGGGCAGCCAGGCACGCCAGCTCGTGATGGATCGCGTCTTACGGCGGAGTCTCGGCAGCAGTACCGAGAGCTGGAACGCATAGGTTTCCAATGCGGCTGGAATCTGATCATCAAGCTGTCCAGTAGCCAAGGCACCCAGCCGGCGAAACTCATGCAGCGCAGCCGATCCAGCTCGATACCGCTCCGCTGGGAGAGCATCGCCAGCAGCGCCAGTGGTGGCGCGGTGTCCAGGTCATCAACCTGGCCGTGACCAAGATCGTGCTCCAGCAGCTCGGACACTTCCATGTGATAGCAAAGGGCCACGCGGTTGAGCCACGAAGACAGGGCTTCGGCTTCCCTGGGTGCCGGATGCAGTGGCCAGCGTGGCGCTGGCTTCACATCAGTTCCCGCTCGAATTGCCGCCGCCGCTCGCTGGGACCGGTGTAATCGGCCATGCTGAGCGTGCGGTGGTTGATCGCTTCCTCACCACTCTCCACGCGGCCACGGCCGCCGCCATCAAAAGGTGCGCCAGCTCGCCAATAGTGCCCTCGCTGCGCGTGAGCAGGTAGCGAGCCATGTCCAGCGTGGCAATCGACGAAGGTCGCCGCAGCGGGAGCGAAGCCGCGAAGCTGGCCAGCAGTGAACAGCAATCGTCGTTGGCCTCCCACACCGGCAGCATCATCGGCTCGAAGCGATTTTCCAACTGGTCATCCGAGCGGATGGCCAGGTAGGCGTCGCGTGTGCCCACACCGACCAGCGGGATGCGCAATTCGTTGCCGAGGAAGCGCAGCAGGTTGAGGAATTCCCGGCGGTTGACGCTGTTGCCGGCCAGGACGTTGTGCAGCTCGTCGATCACCAGCAAACGCACACCGAGCTTGCGCAGCAGTGTCAGCGCCAGTTGCTCTATTTCCGGCAGCCGTGGGCGCGGTCGCAATGGTGCTCCCATCGCCGCGAGCAGCGCGACGTAGAAGCGGATCACCGATGGCTCGGACGGCATCTGCACGACCAATACCGGGATGTGCTCCTGGTCGGCGTCGGAGCTGGCCGGGTGGGCGCGGCGGAACTTCTCGACGATCATCGACTTGCCGTTGTTGGTTGGACCGACCAACAGCAGGTTGGGCATGCGTTGTTTGTTTGGCCACGTATACAGGGCTTCCAGCCGGTTCAACGCCTCGACTGCTCGCGGATAGCCGATCCAGCGGTCGGCGCGAAGGCGATGGATGCGCTCGTCCGCCGGGAGACGGGCCAAGCCCTGGGCCGCCGGCAGCAGGTGGGACAGGTCGATGATGGGATATTCGTCCACGGCTACCACTCCTCAATCTGGTCGAACGGTTTGGCAGGTGGCTGGTTGTCCGCCTGCGGGTCTGCCATGTCCGTGTCCGCTGGTGGCGTGGTTTTGACAGGTTGTTCCGTTGACTTGAGATGCTGGCGTCGATCCGCGTCGCGCCGCGCCTTGCGCGTGGCTTTCTGCGCAGTGGTCACGATTTCGCGCATCTGCCCGATCATGCGGAACAGCGCCGACTCATCCACCTGTTCGCGCCCTTGCTGCCGCAATTTCGCCAGCGCCTGCCGTTGTTCCCAGAGGGTGACAGCCGGGTGCGACAAGGTACGGTATGGAATTTCCAGATAGTGCTGCCCCTCCGGCTCCAGCACCCAAATGCGGCTGATGTCGCGTGGGTCGCGCCGGATCAGGAACGCAGGCAGGCGGTCGCGCCGAGCTATCCACGGCTTGAGCGCATCGGCGTAGTAGTGGATGTGGTCGATGACGAAGCCAGTGCGGGTCAGGGTGCGGCGGAGGACGGGCAGGAAATCGACCAGAAAAGCCGTGGTGCGAGTGATGACGGTTGGAACGCCGGTACGCGCGACAGCTTCGGCCCAGCGTGCGGCCGGCGGTTGGAGCAGGCCGTTGTGCACGGAGCCGTGATAGGTGCCAACCGCCAATGCGAGCCAGCGTTCCAGCTCGCGCAGTGTCAGGGCGGCCATCTTCTCGGAGGCGTATTCCCCGCGCTGGTCAGGGTTGGAGAAGGTCGTCCCCGGCAATTCGTCGTGGATCATTTGCATCGCCGTGCCGATGATCCGTTCCACGATGCCGCCATAGTGCGGCTGCCCGAGAGGCCGATAGTCCAACCGGATGCCATGCTGCTCGCAGCCACGGCGTAGCGCCTCGCTCTTGAATTCGGCCGCGTTGTCCAGGTAGAGCAGCGCGGGCTTGCCGCTCATCGGCCAGTCCATTTCCACGTCCAACCTTTCCAACCAAGGGCGCTTGTCGCAACCGGCGTGTGCGAGGCACAGGCCGACCGAGACGGCAGATGGCGCTTCTAACGTGACCACCATGCCAACCACGCAGCGGGTGAACACGTCGATGGCGAGGGTCAGGTACGGACGGCCAATCGGTTGCCGGTCGCGCTCGTCCACCACGATCAGGTCGATGACTGTGTGGTCGATCTGTACCTGCTCCAGCGGTGCGGAGACTGGCGGAGGAACACCGCCAACACCTTGCAGGATGCGGGACGCATCCTGGCCTTCCCGAAGTCGAGTGGTCTTGAGTGGATCAAGGCTGGCGATCCGCAACGCGACCGTGTTGCGCGCCGGCATCCGCAGCTTTTGCAGCTTGCACACCCGCGCAACTTCACGGTGGAACGCCGCCAAGCTGCGCTTCTGCTTGGTCAGGAAGCGCTTTTGCAGTAGCTCGCGGATGATTCGTTCGACCGACTCCGGCAAGCGGCCTTTACCTTTGCCACCGCTCGACTGTCCAAGAGCCAAATCAGTGACCAGCCCCGAACCTTGCCGGGCACGGCGGATCAGGACGTAGACCTGCCGCCGGGACAGACCCAGCGCCTGGGCTGCTGCGTCGGCCGCTTCATGCCCGACCGTCTCCGACTGCGCCAACGGCCCAATGATCTCCGCGCGGCAGCGAGCACGCTCCCATGCCTGTTCTGACAGGGTGGCTACGCCGCGCTCGGCAATCGGTACGGTATCGGTCGCCATGCTCGCCTCGCTTTGGTGCACACGAGTATTGAGCATAGACGAGTTTCGTGCAGAGGAGTCCTGATATCGGGCTGTCAGGAGCCGTATGCACAGCAGGCTTCATGTCTCGTTGATTGGTGCAGTCGTCTTCTGAAAATGACAATCAAGTTAGGGTATAGGAAGAGCAGCTTGGCCAGAAGCGGCAGCGAGGGCCAAGCAGTGGGCTGATGGTGTATTGGTAAACGCGAATACAGCCCACCATCACTGCTGTTAGCAGCTTAAGAAAAACCTGTTTAATGGCGAACAGCCAATTTTTCACGGCGCTTTTTTACCGTATAGCGTGGCCGGATCAATCAGCGGCTCGCTGGTAATCTTGGCGCTGTCTGCACCGAGCGACACATAAAAGCAGCTGCGACGGCCGGAATGGCACGCGGGACCAGTTTGCTCCACCTGAACCAGCAGCGTATCACCATCGCAATCTAGCGCTGCGCTTTTAAGGCGCTGTTGCTGTCCTGATGTCTCACCTTTGCGCCATAGCTTTTGGCGCGAGCGTGAGAAGTAGCAAACTCGCTGCGTTGTTAACGTCTCTTCCAGGGCTTCTCGGTTCATCCACGCCATCATCAGTACTTCGCCCGTATCATGTTGCTGGGCAATGGCGGGAATCAGGCCGTCTTCATTAAAGCGAATGGCATCTAGTAGCGTTGCAAGCTTGGGCAGGGAAGCTGTTGTGGTCGCTGACTCTAACGCCTTAAAAAGCTGTTGAGGGGCGAGTTCATCAAATTGGGACATTAGGCATTACTCACGGATCGGCATGCTTGACATAAGCCCTGAAGCTCAATCGTTTGGCGCTCAACGTTGAAGCTTGGCGCTGGGCCAGGGCGGCAAGCTGATCGCTAATTTCATCAAGGTGCAGCTCTTCGACGTAGCCGCACTGGCGACAGATAGTGAGGTTATGCACTGGACGCCAACTCGCCTAAAGAGGTCTCGATCACCATCAGCTCTTTTCGGCGCACATCGATCTTCCGACGCAGTTGCTCGACACATCCGTGTACGCACTTGCTATCGCCTGCATCCAACGCCCTGCAAAGTCGCGTTAACTCGTCGAGCCTGGGTCCCGACTCGAAGGCCACGCGCAGGAAACGCAACCGTTCCAGTGTTTTGGCATCGAAAACGTTGTAGCCACCTTCGGTTCGCCAGGCGGGATGCAACAACCCGCGCATCAAGTAGTCGCGCACAACATGCACGCTTACGCCTGCATCTTCAGCAAGCTTCGAAATCGAGTAGGCATTCATGCCGTGTTTCGCTCGCTGTCTTCTAACAGCTTATGCGCGATCAGATGTCCGAGACCGAATGCATTCTCGACAGGCACGAGCTCTATCCCCGGGTGCGTCGAAGCCCATGCATTTGCAACAGAAGGCGATGCAAAAAAATGCACATGACAGCAAAAGGAACAGCGAATGTCGGGTGAAGCATCCGGCGTTAGCAGAGACACCATTGTTTCCGCCGGTTCAACCTGAAGCACTGCTTCTGGCGCAACTGTGAGCGTAATCGGCCTGCCGGTGGCAGCACAGCGCGACGTGACACGGGCTGTTTTGCCAATCAAAGCGGGAAACATCAAGGTGTCGAGCGCACACCAGGTGTATAAACGGCGGCCATCCACTTCAAAAACGTGAGGGGTTTCGCGTAGCGTCAGGCCCAGTCCAATGATATTGCCCTGCTCGTCATATTCGGTACCGGGCGCCGGCTCAAGTACAGTTGCAACCCTCTGCCCAGACCATCCGAGTGCGGTGCCGAGCGCTTCGCGTGACACAGGCCTTCCCATCACAAGCTGACGAAGCAGGGTGACGAAGAGGGTTGCGAACTCTTCTGGATGATTGCCAGATGAGAGGCTCTCGGCAATCTTTTTGGAATATATAGTCTTGTCCAATTTCCACCTCCAACATCCAAGCAGCGGTTACGCGGCATAAACCCACCCTTGGCGATTACATGCCGCGCTTTTCAAAGATCACGTCAGCGTGCGCTTTGCCGGCGTTTCCATTCCTGGACCAGCAATTGCGCTTGCTGCACCTGTTCGGGCTTCATTTGAGCCGCATAGTCGGCAATGACTTTTGCTGCCGTTGGTTCTCCTGACGCTGCTGCCAGACTCATCCACTTGTAGGCCTGAACCTGGTCGCGCGCGACCTCACCGAGCCCCTTCGCAAACAGTTGAGCCAGCCTGACTTGAGCCTGCGTGTGTCCCTGCTCGGCAGAGAGGCGGTACCACTTGAACGCCTGTGCATCGTCGGCAGGAGCCGCACGCCCTTTCTTATACATACCGTCGACTTCGCTTGCGTAGAGGCGCCCCAGGTTGAACTGCGCATCAGCTTCACCCTGCTCGGCCGCCCTGCGAAACCACTGGATCGATGCAGCATGGTCTTGTTTTACGCCCATACCGCATTTGTAGGCAAGACCCATGATGTTCTGCGCCATGGCATCGCCCGCCCTCGCTTTCTTTTCCCAGCCGTCGACGGTCTCCGGCGCCAATGTTTCGATCGCTGCTCCCAGCTTAGAAAAGTCGTAGGCCGCCAGCGCATTGTTTGACAAGCCAAACGCTGCAGTACCCGCCAACAGAATGGTTAAGCATGCACGGGTGCAACGTGCTGTTAGTCTAATATCGCAAAACATAAAAACTCCTCTGTCGCTCTTTTCGTGTCCTTGGTTTAGCCCGCACAGCACGATAGCTGTGTCACATCCTTCGAGAAAGTCTGTGCCACCAGTTTGAGACCTTCCACCATGGTGAGGTAGGTGAAAAGTTGGTTGGCAAGATCCTGGACGGTCATGCGAGCCCGGATGGCAATCGCGGCAGTCTGGATGATCTCGCCTGCTTCCGGTGTTACAGCCTGAACCCCAAGAATGCGTCCAGATCCAGCCTCAGCGACAAGCTTGATAAAGCCGCGCGTGTCGAAGTTGGCGAGTGCACGCGGCACATTGTCGAGCGTGAGAGTACGACTGTCGGTTTGCAGGCCGATGCGCTGGGCTTCTGCTTCACTGTAGCCAACCGTGGCAACTTGCGGATCAGTGAACACGACTGCCGGCATAGCGTCGAGATCGAGCGTTGCGTCGCCGCCGGTCATGTTGATACCGGCACGGGTGCCAGCGGCGGCTGCAACGTAGACGTACTGCGGTTGGTCGGTGCAATCGCCGGCTGCATAAATGTTCGGTGCGCTCGTTCGCATGCCTTTATCGATCACGATGCGATGTTGCGAGTCGAGCGCCACACCTGCTCGTTCAAGATCCAGGCTGGTGGTATTCGGTGCGCGGCCGGTAGCAACGAACAATTGATCCGCGCGCAACTCTCCCTGCGGGGTCGTGAGGATGAATTGGCGATCGGAATAGGTCACGGCACTTGCCTGTGTCTGTGTCAACACCGTGATGCCTTCCGCGCGGAAGGCAGCGGTCACGGCCTCGCCAATGGCAGGGTCCTCGCTCGCAAACAACGTGCGCCGCGCCAGGATCGTGACTTCGCTGCCCAGCCGTGCAAACGCCTGCGCCAGTTCCAGCGCTACTACTGAGGCACCGATTACTGCGAGCCGTTTCGGAATGGTCTCGCTAACCAGCGCTTCGGTGGAAGTCCAATAGGGGGTTTCTGCAAGACCAGGCAACGGCGGAATGGCTGCGCTCGCGCCGGTAGCAATGAGACAGCGGTCAAACGCCACTTCGTACCAGTCCCCTTCTGCAGCTTCCACGATAAGCGTGTGGCCATCCTTGAAACGGGCGCTGCCTCGTACCAGATTGATTGACGGATTGCTTTCGAGGATGCTTTCATATTTGGCAATTCGCAGCTCGTCCACGCGCGCCTGTTGCTGGACAAGCAAACGGTCACGCGAGACAACAGGCGGCGTCGCAGTGAGCCCCACGTCAAAAGGACTTTCACGGCGCAGATGAGCGATATGGGCTGCCCGAATCATGATCTTGGAGGGAACGCAACCCACGTTGACGCAGGTGCCGCCGATGGTGCCGCGCTCAATCAGCGTGACCTGCGCGCCTTGCTCGACGGCCTTCAGTGCTGCCGCCATCGCGGCTCCACCGCTGCCGATCACGGCGACTTGCAACGGGCGCTCGCCGCCGCTGCCCTTGTCGGCGGCACCCATCCAGCCGCGCACCTTGTCGAACAGCCCAGTGCGGTTGTCGGTCGGCGGGGCATCGGCGAGCATCGCTTTGTAGCCCAGGCCAGCCACGGCGGCGGTCAGTGCGTCCGGCGCTGTGCCTGGATCAAGGGCGAGCTGGGCCGCGCCCTTGGCATAGGACACTATGGCAGATTGGACGCCGGGTACTTTTTCCAGCGCTTCCTTGACGTGCGCCGCGCACGAGTCGCAGGTCATGCCGGTGATTTTTAGATGGGTCATGCGACAGATCCTTTTTCGTTTGTGGTAGCAGACAAGGGCGTCAGATGTGCTGCGCTGCCGTTTTCAGTGCCTCACTTCTTGACG
>NZ_MOWM01000196.1 GCF_016082275.1 Variovorax sp. E3 | reverse complement strand
AGGCTTGGTGCGGGTGAACTTACCTTTTGCCATTTTTCGACTCCGAAAAAAACGATTTCAACGTATGCAGGTGGGGCACAACTTCTTGGTTGCAACCCCTTCAAAAACTGGTGCCCTTTGCGGGAATCGGACCCGCGACCTCTCCCTTACCAAGGGAGTGCTCTACCACTGAGCCAAAAGGGCTTTTGTAACAAAGTTACGAATTCACATCGCTTCAACAACAAACCAGGTCTCTGGAGCGGGAGACGGGAATCGAACCCGCGTCATCAGCTTGGAAGGCTGGGGTTCTACCATTGAACTACTCCCGCATCGGGGCACTTCACGGCACCCAAAGCGCTAGATCCAATCGCTCTTAGAAACCAAATTCATCGCTGGTGGAGAGGGCTGGATTCGAACCAGCGTACTCGTAAGAGGGCAGATTTACAGTCTGCTGCCATTAACCACTCGGCCACCTCTCCGGCGAACCTCGAAATATAGCACGTTTTTGTGACTACTCAGAAATCCCAATCTCAACGAAGAGGTGGAAGATCTGCACGAGGTGAGAACCGGGCGAATTATCCATGAAGTTCAGCCTCCACTTTGCCGAGCCTCGCGCCAAGCACGGGCTTCGCCGAAATGTCCGCAGCCGATGAACGGAACGGGCGGCCGCAACGCCGACAGAGGTGACGGATGATTCGACATCAGCACCTTATGGTGCTTAACGTCAATCAACGCCCGCTTACTCTGCGCGTGCGAACCCCATAGCATAAAAACAACAGGCCGCTCGCCATCCGCGACATGGCGAATGACCGCATCGGTCAGCACCTCCCAGCCCTTGCCTGCATGGCTCGCGGGCTGGGCTTCCTCGACCGTCAGGCAGGTGTTGAGCAGCAGCACGCCGTGCGTCGCCCACTTCACCAGGCTGCCGCCCGGATCGGGAAACGGCGGCGGCGGCGTACCGAGATCGCGCTGTAGCTCCTTGAAGATGTTGCGCAGCGAAGGCGGCAGCGCGATGCCCGGCGCCACCGAGAACGCCAACCCTTCGGCCTGCCCGCGCCCGTGGTACGGGTCCTGCCCCAGGATGACCACGCGCACGTCTTCAGGCGGCGTGAGCTCCAGCGCGCGCAGCGGCTGCGGCGGAAAGATCACCGCGCCCGCATCGAGCCGCTCGCGCAGAAAGCCCTGCAGCTTCTGCCCCACGGCACTTGCAAAGAAATCGTCGACCAGCGGCTGCCAGCCCGGCGCCACCGGCCAGTCGGCGGGGTTGCTGCTCGACAGCTGATCGGGCCGGCTCATTGGAACAACGCAGCGAGGGCCTCGCCGGGTTCCTTGGCGCGCATGAAGGCCTCGCCCACCAGGAAGGCGTTGACACCCGCCGCGCGCAGCGTGGCCACGTCCTCGCGCGTGGCAATGCCCGATTCGGTCACCGGCAGGCGATCGCCCGGCAGCCGGGGCAGCAGATCGATGGTGGCCTGAATCGACACTTCGAAGTTGCGCAGGTTGCGGTTGTTCACGCCGATCAGCGCCGTCTTGAGCTTCAGCGCGCGGTCGAGTTCAGCCGCGTCGTGCACCTCCACCAGCACCGCCATGCCGAGCCCGCGCGCGATGGCTTCGTAGTCCTTCATCTGCACATCGTCCAGGCACGCGGCGATCAGCAGGATCGCGTCGGCGCCCATCGCACGCGACTCGTACACCTGGTAGTCGTCGACGATGAAATCCTTGCGCAGCACCGGCAGGTCGCACGAGGCACGCGCCTGCTTGAGGTAGTCGACGCCGCCCTGGAAGAACTGCTTGTCGGTGAGCACCGAAAGACATGCGGCACTGACCGTGCCGTCGCCCTCGGCGTAGCTCTGCGCGATGTCGGCCGGAATGAAGTCTTCGCGCAGCACGCCCTTGCTCGGGCTGGCCTTCTTCACTTCGGCGATCACGGCGGCCTGGCCGGCGGCGATCTTGGCGCGCAGCGCGGCTTCGAAATCGCGCGTCAGCACGCGGCTTTCGGCATCGAAGCGCACCGCCTCGAGCGAGGCGCGCTTGCGTGCCGCCGCAACTTCCTGGTGCTTGACGGCAACGATCTTGTCGAGGATGTCGGACATGGCTTCTGGGGTTCCCGTTTCGTTTCTTGTCTGCTCTGCGTTCAGACGGTGGCGGATGCCTGGACCAGCTCGGCGAGCTTGGCCTTGGCGGCACCCGACGCAATGACGGCGCGCGAGCGCTCGATGCCCGCGGCCACCGAATCGACCACGTTGGCCGCATACAGCGCGGCGCCGGCGTTCAGCAGAACGATGTCGAGCGCGGGGCCGGCCTGATTGTCGAGCACCCCGATCAGCATCGCCTTCGACTGCTCGGGCGTTTCCACGCGCAGCGCGCGGTTGCTCGACATCGCGAAGCCGAAGTCTTCGGGGTGCAGTTCGTATTCGCGGATCTCGCCGTCCTTCAGCTCGCCCACCATGGTGGCCGCGCCGAGCGAAATTTCGTCCATGCCGTCGCGCCCGTACACCACCATCGCGTGCTCGGCGCCCAGGCGCTGCAGCGCGCGCACCTGGATGCCCACGAGGTCGGGGTGGAACACGCCCATCAGGATGTTCGGCGCGCCCGCCGGATTGGTCAGCGGCCCGAGGATGTTGAAGATCGTCTTGATGCCCAGCTCCTTGCGCACCGGTGCGACGTTCTTCATGGCCGGATGGTGGTTCGGCGCGAACATGAAGCCGATGCCGCATTGCGCGATGGAGCGCGCGATCTGCTCGGGCTTCAGGTTGATGTTCACGCCCAGCGACTCCAGCACGTCGGCACTGCCCGACTTGCTCGACACGCTGCGCCCGCCGTGCTTGCTCACCTTGCGCCCGCCGCGGCCGCCACGAACATCGAGCAGGTCGAGATGTTGAAGGTGTGCGAGCCGTCGCCACCGGTGCCGACGATGTCGACCAGGTTCGTGGTGTCGGTCACCGGCACCTTGGTCGATACCTCGCGCATCACCTGCGCGGCGGCGGTGATCTCGCCGATGGTTTCCTTCTTCACGCGCAGGCCGGTGATCAGCGCGGCCATCATCACGGGCGAGCACTCGCCGCTCATGATGAGGCGCACGATGTGCAGCATCTCGTCGTGGAAGACCTCGCGGTGCTCGATGGTGCGCTGCAGCGCTTCCTGGGGGGTGATCATGAGAAAGGTCTCCTCGAAAAATGAATCAGCGGCCGATGCGAGCGGCGGGTGCGTCGGTGAACGCGAGCTTGAGGCCGAAGCCGATGAACAGAACGCCGGCCACGCGGTCCAGCCAGTGCATGCCCTTCTGCACGGCACTGCGGCGCGCCATCCAGCCCGCGGCGACGGCCCAGCCGACGTTCACGGGAATGGCGTTGACGTTGAACAGCACGCCCAGCAGCACGAAGTAGAAGGCCGTGTGGCCGGCGCCGGGCGCGATGAATTGCGGCACGAAGGCCAGGAAGAACAGCGCGACCTTGGGGTTGAGCACGTTGGTCCAGAAGCCGCCGAGAAAGATCGCCTTGAGGCTGCGCGCTTCGCCCGTTGCGGCCGCGGCTTCAAGGTCGGCGGGCGGCTTCGCGCGTGACAGCACCATGCGCACGCCCAGGTACAGCAGGTACGCCGCGCCAATGTACTTGAGCACGGTGAAGGCCGTGGCCGACGTCGCCATCAAGGTGCCCACGCCGACCGCCGCGGCGAAGATGTGCACGAAGCACCCGGCCGTGATGCCCAGCCCCGCCACGATGCCGGCGCGCACGCCGCTGCGCAGCGAATTCGTCACGACGTACAGCACGTCGGGCCCCGGTGTGAGGTTCAGCAGCCAGCCGGCGGCGATGAATGCGAGCAGATGGGGAAGATCAGGCATCGCGTTCTCCGTGGCTCAGGCGTTGAGGAATCGGCGGATCGCTGCAACCGCGCGGTCGACGCCGGCGGCATCGACATCCAGGTGCGTCACGAAGCGCAGCCGGTAGAGCCCCGTCGCCAGAATGCCCTGCTGGTTGAGGCTCGCGATCAGCTCGGCGCAGCGCGCCTGCGCCGCGCCGGTGAGGTCGACGAACACGATGTTGGTGTCCGGTGCCTCGACCTTCAGCCCTTCGATGCCTTCGAGCCCCTGTGCGAGCCGCTGCGCGAGCGCATGGTCGTCGGCGAGGCGATCGATGTGGTGGTCCAGCGCATGCGAGGCCGCCGCCGCCAGCAGGCCGGCCTGACGCATGCCGCCGCCCGCCATCTTGCGGATGCGGTGCGCGCGCGCAATGAACTCGCGCGAGCCGACCAGCGCCGAGCCGATGGGCGCGCCGAGCCCCTTGCTGAAGCACACCGACACGCTGTCGAAGCACTGCGCGATGCGCCGGGCTTCCGCGCGGATGTCGCCATGCTTGTTGCGCGCCGCCTGCGCGGTGGCCGCGTGAAAAGACGCGCGCCGTCCAGGTGCCGCTGCAGCCCCTTGCGCTTGGCCAGGTCGGTCGCGGCCTGCACATAGTCGAAGGGCAGCAGCTTGCCGCCCAGCGTGTTCTCCAGCGCCAGCAGCCGCGTGCGCGCGAAGTGCGCGTCGTCGGGCTTGATGGCCGCCTCGATCTGCGCGAGCGGCAGCGTGCCGTCGGGCGCGTGGTCCAGCGGCTGCGGCTGCACGCTGCCGAACACCGCCGCGCCGCCGCCTTCCCAGCGATAGCAATGCGCCTGCTGGCCGACGATGTATTCGTCGCCCCGGCCGCAATGCGAAAGAATCGCGCACAGGTTGCTCTGCGTGCCGGTCGGCACCAGCAACGCGGCCTCGAAGCCGAGCATGGCCGCGATCTTTTCCTGCAGCGCGTTCACGCTCGGGTCGGTGCCGAAGACGTCGTCGCCCAGCGGCGCCGCCATCATGGCCTCGCGCATCGCGGGCGTGGGTTGCGTGACGGTGTCGCTGCGCAGGTCGACGAGGGAGGTGCGGTCGGTCATGGTGGCTAGTCCAGGAAATTCTTGAGCATGGCGTGGCCGTGCTCGGTGAGGATCGATTCGGGATGGAACTGCACGCCTTCGATGCGCACGTCGTGCGCGAAGCCAGTGTGCCGCACCCCCATGATCTCGCCGTCGTCGGTCCAGGCGGTGACAGCCAGGGCCTTGGGGCAGCTCTCGCGCTCGATCGACAGCGAGTGGTAGCGGTTGACGACGAACTTCTTCGGCAGCCCCGCGAACACGCCCTCTTGCGTGGTCGTGATCTCGCTGGTCTTGCCGTGCATGAGCTGCTGCGCGCGAACGATCTTGCCGCCGAAGGCCGCGCCGATGGCCTGGTGGCCCAGGCACACGCCCAGGATGGGCAGCTTGCCCGCGAAGGCCTCGATGGCCGCCACCGACACGCCCGCCTCCGCCGGCGAACACGGCCCCGGCGACACCACCAGCCGCGTCACGCCCGAGGCGATCAGCTCGCCGATCCGGGCCACCGAAATCTCGTCGTTGCGGTGCACTTGCACATCCGCACCCAACTCGCCGAAATACTGGACGATGTTGTAGGTGAAGCTGTCGTAGTTGTCGATCATCAGCAGTTTCATGGCTTGCTCACAATCCGGTGCACGCCCTTGACGACGGGGAACACGTTGAAGTTGATCAACAGGCCCAGCTTGAGCCCCGACAGACGCAGCGCCGCCAGCACCTGCGCGCGGTGCAGGTCGGTGAGCACGTCGACCGCCTTGAGCTCCACGATGACCGATTGCTCGATCACGAAGCCCGCGCGGTACACATCGCCGAGCGAGCGGCCCTTGTAGCTGACCGACAGCGCCACGTCGCGCGTGAAGCCGATCTCGCGCTCGGCCAGCTCGATGGCCAGCGCGGCGGCATAGGCGCCCTCGTCGAGCCCGGTGCCGAGCACGCGCTGCACTTCGACGGCCGCGCCGATGATCTCGTGCGAGAAGTCGTTCTGAATATCGGGTGCGGTGCTCATGCTTACTCCAGGCCTTCCTCGACCAGTTCGGCGGCACGCAGGAGTGCGCGCGCCTTGGCTTCTGTTTCTTTCCATTCCAGCTCGGGCACCGAGTCGGCCACCACGCCGGCAGCGGCCTGCACGTGCAGCATCTGGTCCTTCACGATGCCGGTGCGGATGGCAATGGCCACGTCCATGTCGCCCGCGTAGCTGATGTAGCCGCAGGCGCCGCCGTACAGGCCGCGCTTGGTGGGCTCGAGCTGGTCGATGAGTTCCATGGCGTGCACCTTGGGCGCGCCGGTCAGCGTGCCGGCCGGGAACGTGGCCTTGAGCACGTCGATGGCGGTCATGCCGTCCTTCAGCGTGCCTTCGACGTTGCTCACGATGTGCATCACGTGGCTGTAGCGCTCCACCGCGAAGGCTTCGGTCACCTTCACGGTGCCGGTCTTGGCGATGCGGCCGATGTCGTTGCGCGCCAGGTCGATCAGCATCACGTGCTCGGCGCGCTCCTTCGGGTCGTTGATCAGCTCCACCTCGGCGGCCTTGTCGAGCTCGATCGACGCGCCGCGCGGGCGCGTGCCGGCCAGCGGGCGGATGGTGATCTTCTGCTCGCCGTCGCCCGTGTTTTCCTGGCGCACCAGGATCTCGGGCGACGCGCCCACCACGTGGAAATCGCCCAGGTGGTAGTAGTACATGTAGGGCGACGGGTTCAGCGAACGCAGCGCGCGGTACAGCGACAGCGGCGACTCGGTATAGCGCTTGCTGATGCGCTGACCCACCTGCACCTGCATGAAGTCGCCGGCGGCGATCATTTCCTTGGCGCGTTCCACGGCCGCGAGGTAGTCGGCCTTGGCAAAGCTGCGCTCGGGCGGGTGCGCCTGCGTGGGCTTCACGATGGGCGCGCTCACCGAGTACTTGAGCTTGTCCTTCAGCTCGCGCAACCGGCGCTTGCCCACGGCGTAGGCCTCGGGCTGCTTCGGGTCGGCGTAGACGATGAGGTAGAGCTTGCCCGACAGGTTGTCGATGACCGCCAGCTCTTCGCACTGCAGCAGCAGGATGTCGGGGCAGCCCAGCGTGTCGGGCGGGCAGCTCTTTTCGAGCTTGCGCTCGATGTGGCGCACGGTGTCGTAGCCGAAGTAGCCCGCCAGGCCGCCGCAGAAGCGCGGCAGGCCCGGCCGCAGCGCCACCTTGAAGCGCTTCTGGTAGTCGGCGACGAAGTCGAGCGGGTTGCCCCTGGCGGTTTCGACCACCTGCCCGTCGGTCACCACTTCGGTGACGGCGTCGGCGCCGAAGCCGCTCGCGCGCAGCAGCGTCTTCGCGGGCAGGCCGATGAAGCTGTAGCGCCCGAAGCGCTCGCCGCCCACCACCGATTCGAGCAGGAAGCTGTGCTTGCCGCCGCCCTGCGAATGGGCCAGCTTGAGGTAGAGGGAAAGCGGGGTCTCGAGGTCGGCGAAGGCCTCGGCCATCAGCGGAATGCGGTTGTAGCCCTGGGCGCTGAGGCTCTTGAATTCAAGTTCGGTGATCACGGGTTCGTTCTCCAATTGCCGGCCGACGCTCCTGTGTGGTCGGGGGCAAGGTCATTCACGGGTGGTCCGGCGTCGTCGAAGTATGAATCGATCCGGAACCGAGGGCGCACGGCGTGCGCCGTGCAATCAAACAGTCAGCGATGTATGGCTACGCCAGGGCCAGGCTCCCCGGCTGCCTTGACCTGTTTGATTGATGTGATGAACGAACATGGAAAGCCGAGTTTAGCCCACGAAAACACCCGGGCGCGAAACAACGCGCGGTTCGGTGCCGGCTTCAGGGTTCCCCCGGAGCCTGCGCAGAAAACGAAAAGATACATTCGCACGACCGTTCGCAAAATAACAAGGAGACTTCCCGTGCCCGCTTTTTCGCTCCTGAAAGTGTTCTCCCGGCTCGCCCTGGCGGCGGCCTGCGTGGCCGCGGCGCTCGGCGCCTCGGCCGCGCAAGTCGACGTGGCGGGCGTCAAGCTCGACGACCGCATGGACCTGCGCGGCAGCCCCCTGCAGCTCAACGGCGCGGGCATCCGCTACAAGGCCATCTTCAAGGTCTACACGGCCGGGCTGTATGTGGGCAAGAAGGTGTCGTCGCCCGAGGAAGCGCTGGCCGCGCCGGGCCCCAAGCGCGTGGCCATCACGATGCTGCGCGACATCGACGCCAACGAACTGGGCAAGCTCTTCACCAAGGGCGTGGAAGAGAACTCGCCCAAGAGCGAAATGGTCAACCTCATTCCGGGCCTGCTGCGCATGGGCCAGATGTTCGCGGACCAGAAGCAGCTGAAGACCGGCGACACCTTCACCATCGACTGGCTGCCCGGCACCGGCACGGTGATCACCGTGCGCGGCGTGCCGCAGCCCGACCCGGTGAAGGAGCCGGCCTTCTTCAACGCGCTGCTGCGCATCTGGCTCGGGCCGAACCCGGCCGACTGGAAATTGAAGGACGCGCTGCTCGGCAAGCAGTAGCCCGGCGCGCAGCGACCGACCGGGCTCAGGCCGCCGCGAACTCGGCCAGCGAGTCCACGAAGCCGTCTGCATCCACGCCGCGCACCGGCTCGCCGTGGTTGTAGCCGTAGGTCACGAGCACCACCGGGCAACCGGCGGCGCGCGCCGCGCGCGCGTCGTTGCTCGAGTCGCCGACCATCAGCGTGCGCGCGGGCACGGTGCCCAGCGCCTCGCAGGTCTTGAGCAGCGGCAGCGGGTCGGGCTTCTTGCGCTCGAAGGCGTCGCCGCCGAGCACCAGTTCGAAGAATCCGTCGAGCCCCTTTTCAGCCAGCAGCGGCTTCGCGAACGCGGTCGGCTTGTTGGTGAGGCAGGCCAGCCGCAGGCCGCGCGCGCGCAGCGCCTTCAGGCCCTCGACCACGCCCGCGTACACGGCCGAATGCTGGCCGTTGACCGCGAGGTAATGGTGCTGGTAGCGCTCCCAGGCGCGGTCGAACAACGCGCGCGCCTCGGCGTCGGCGGCATCGCCTTCGGCCGGCGCCATCACGTGCACGAGCGCGGAGTGAATCAGGTGCTCCGAGCCCTTGCCCACCATGCGCTCGATCGAGGCCGGCTCGACCGCGGGCAGCGAAAGGTCGGCAAGCATGCGGTTCAACGCGGCGGCGAAATCGCCGAGCGTGTCGACCATGGTGCCGTCGAGGTCGACGATGGCGGCGTCGAAGCGGGTGGGATCGAAGCGGATGGTGTTCAAGGCAGGCTCACGAAGTTGAAAAAAACGTGGCCAACGGGGGCGCACGGGACGTGCAGGGAAAACCCTGGGGACAGTTTCGGCACAAGGCCGCTGTTATCCACAGCGCCACCCGCGCCTGTCGAGTTGTTCTTGTCTCGAGACGCCCCGAAAACAGAGGTACACACAGTGACACGGACATGACAACTCGTTGTCAGCCAAGGAAAAAAGCGCGCTGTCCACAGGGCGGGTTTACCCTTATCTATTACTACTATCTTAAATAAGAAGAATAAGTAGATAGGAAGCGTGGGGCGTGCGACCGGGCCAGGCTGAAGCGCTCCGCCTGCGCCGGCATCGCCGGCCGGATAATGGCCGACCGATGATCGTCCGACCCCGCCCCCATTGGCTGCGCATGCTCTTCGTGTGGCGCGGTTCGGTTCTGCCGGATATAGCCCCGCAGTTGTTGTGGACCACCGCCTTCGCGGTGCTCGTCACCGTGCTGCACGGGCGGCTCTTTCAATGGAAGGTGCCGCTCAATTTCGTGCCCTTCTCGCTCATCGGCCTGACGCTGGCCATCTTCCTGGGCTTTCGCAACAGCACGAGCTATTCGCGCTACTGGGAAGCGCGCACGCTGTGGGGCACGCTGCTCAACGAAACACGTTCGCTGGTGCGGCAGGCGCTGACCCTGACCGCCTCGCCGTCGAATGCCGGCGTGCCGGCCGCGCGCCTCATCGCCTTCGTGCATGCGCTGCGCCATCAGTTGCGGGGCACCGACCCCGCCACCGACCTCGCGCGGCTGCTGCCGGCCGAAGACTGCGAGCGCTTGCGCGCCGCGCGCTTCAAGCCGGCGGTGCTGCTGCTCATGGTCGGCGAATGGCTGCGCGACCAGCGCCAGCGCGGACAGCTCGACCCGATGATGGCGCAGGCCATGGAAGTGCCGCTGGGGCGCCTGACCGAGGCACTGGGCGGCTGCGAGCGCATTGCCGCCACGCCGATTCCGTTCACCTATTCGGTCATCATCCACCGCACCATCTATCTCTATTGCGTGCTGCTGCCCTTCGGGCTCGTGGACGCGATCGGCGCGATGACGCCGGTGGTGGTGGCCTTCATCGCGTACACCTTCTTCGCGCTGGAAGCCCTGGGCGCGGAGATCGAGGAACCCTTCGGCACCCAGCCGAACGACCTTGCGCTGGACGCCATGTCCCGCACGATCGAGGCGACCCTGCGCGAGATGCTGGGCGAGCCCCCGGCGCAGGAAGCGGCCGCCACGCGAACTTCCGGTTACATGCAAACCTGAAGAAGCTTAAGACGCATTCCGGAAACTTTTCCGGGGCTTTCGTACACCTATGTTCCGGCGCTGTCTTCCGCGCATGCGAAAGAAAGGAAGGCGGCCATTCATTCAAAGTCTGCATTGCGGACACATCCATGAGGAACACTCCATGCGTCTGACGACGAAGGGCGGCTTCGCCGTGACAGCCATGATCGACGTGGCACTGCGAGAGCAGTCCGGTCCCGTGGCCCTGGCATCGATCGCCAAGCGCCAACACATCGCCCGCTCGTCGCTCGAGGCGCTCTTCAGCAAGCTGCGCCAGCACGCGCTGGTGAAGGCGACGCGCGGCCCCGGCGGCGGCTACACGCTGATGCGCAAGGCCTCGGAGATCACCGTGGCGGACATTCTTTTCTCGGTCGACGGCCAGGCCGCGCCCGAGGCCGAAGCCGCGCCGCCCCGCGCCGGGAACACCAGGAACGCCAAGGCCGACGACAACACGAACGCGGCGGGCGATGCCGGCTGCTATTCGACCGATGCGCTGTGGGCGTCCGCCAACCACCACGTGATGGAGTTCCTCGACTCCGTCTCGCTGCAAAGCCTGGTCGACGACCAGCTGGCCAAGGGCGTGCGCGTGGAAGAAGAAGCACCCCGCCGCAAGGAACCGCAGCCGCGCCCCACGGCCAGCCTGCGGCACGTGAACGCGCCCAACTCCGTGTTCGCGTGGAGCGGCGTGTTCGCCAAGCGCTGAGGGCGCGCTTTCCGGTTTTTTAGCGCGGCCCGCATTGCGGGTTCGGGCGGCTCGTTCGGCAAGGAGGTGCGTTCCTTCCGAAACCCACACAGAGCCCGCCCGCCATGCGCCCTCTTCTTTCCTGCCCGCAGCGCCGCCTGCCCCGGTTCGTCTTCGCGCTGCTGCTTCCCTCCCTGGCCCTGCTCGCCGTGGCGCCGACGGCACCCGCCGCCAGCGGCACCGCGCCGCGCGACTGCTCCGTCACCCTCGAGGCGACTCGATCATGTCGGGCATCCACACCCCCGACACGCGCCTGCCCGAGTCGCCCGCGGCGCTGCTGCGGCGCATGCGCCCGGCCTACACGGTGACCGACAACTCGGCCTCGGGCTCGACCGCCTTCGCCCGCGCGCCCGAGTTCGCGAAGACGCCGGTCACGACCCGCTTCGTGGTGCTGGAGCACGGCATCAACGACGCCCAGTTCGGCAAGCCCTACGAACCCGCGTTGCGCGGCATGGTCGCGCACGTGAAGGCGGCGGGGCGCATCCCCCTCATCACCGGCCTCAGCCGCCAGCCGCTGCCCTCGCGCGGGCGGGACGCGCACGACCAGACCGCGCGCCGGGTGGCCGCGGACACCGGCTCGCTGTTCGTCGACTGGGGCGCGGTTGCGTTCAAGCCGCGTGAGATGGCCGACGTGCTGCACCCCGGCCCCGCCTACAGCGCGCGGCTGATGGCGCGCCTGGTGGCCGTGCTGGACATGGCCGCGCCCGAGTGCAGGCGCTAGCCGCGCAAAAAATATTTCGCGGCGCCTTTACGGGTTTTGGCGGTCCCGTTCGGCAAAGGGGTGAATCGAACAGAAACCGACGACAGAAGAGAGCTTCCTCGCATGCACTCATCGACTTTCATCCACACGGCCACGCCGCTGGCGCTCGGCACCGCCCGCGAGCGCATCGACGTGCGGCAAGCGCTGCGCGCGCTGTCGGGCACGCACGCGCCGAGGCTGGCGCACCTGGGCATCGGCTTCGACCTGCGCCTGCCCGAGCATCCGCTGGACGTGCACGCGGTGCCCGACGACCTGCCCCGGTTGTTCGCGCACATCGCCGACGTCGCGGCCGGCGTGCTGCGGCCCGACAGCACGCTGCATGTGCTGGCGCGCGCCGAGGGGCAGCACGCGGTCATCAACTGGCGCGATGCGGGCGAAGCACCGCCG
>NZ_MOWM01000195.1 GCF_016082275.1 Variovorax sp. E3 | reverse complement strand
CAGGCGCGGCAGCCGGGCTGATCGATATTCAGCCCAGGCGGGTCGACAGTTCCACGTCGCCCGCGAACGGCACCGACAGGTAGCCGCTGCCGGGAGCGCGCACGCGCGCCAGGTAGTCCGGGCTGTGGTCGGCGTTGTCCGCCACGATCAGCGCACCCGGCCGCAGGCGGCTCTCGACCAGCGCCAGCACGTCGCTGTAGAGCGACTTCGCGCCGTCGAGCAGCAGCAGGTCGATGGACGCCGGAAGGCCCGTGGCCAGCGTCTTCAGCGCATCGCCTTCGCGGATCTCGACCAGGTCGTTCACGCCCCCTTCGGCCAGGTGCTCGCGGGCCTTGGCGATCTTCGACGGCTCGAACTCGCTGCCGATCAGGCGGCCGCCGCCGTTGTCGCGCAGCGCCGCGGCCATGTACAGCGTGGACAGACCGAAGGAGGTGCCGAACTCCACGATGTTGCGCGCGTTCGTGCTGCGCGCCAGCATGTACAGCAGCACGCCGGTCTCGCGCGACACCGGCAGCCACAGGTCCTTCATGCGGCTGTAGAAGTCGAGGTATTCGGTCTTGCTGTGCATCAGCCGCTGGCGCTCTTCGTGGCCGATGCGGGCCACGGCGGGGCTGGTTGCCGCTTCGGCCTGCAGGAACAGGCGGTCCAGCAGGGGTGCGAGCGGCTCGGAGGTCAAGGTCGTCATTGGGTTCTTCCGTTTGAAAAGCAGATGCGAAATAATATGAAGAACCCTTCATGTTTTCCATTCGCGTTCCGGATCCCACCCATGACCGACCGCCAAAGTGCGTCCATCTCCTCTCGCAGACAGCCCAAGCAGGCGCGCTCGGCCGACCTCCTCGGGGCCATTCTTCAGGCAGCTGTTCAGGTTTTGGCGAAGGAAGGCGCGCACCGCTTCACGACCACGCGCGTCGCCGAGCGGGCCGGCGTGAGTGTCGGGTCGGTCTACCAGTACTTCCCGAACAAGGCGTCGATCCTGTTCCGCCTGCAAAGCGACGAATGGCGGCAGACCATGCAGATGATGCGCGGCATCCTGGAAGACGCTCAACGCCCTCCGCTCGAGCGCCTGCGCATGCTCACGCACGCGTTCATCCGTTCCGAGTGTGAGGAAGCCGAAGTGCGAACGGCGCTCGGCGATGCGGCGCCGTTCTACCGGGACGCCCCCGAAGCGCAAGAAGTGCGCGCCGCCGGCAACGGCATCGTGCATGCGTTCATGAGGCAGGCCCTGCCGGCGGCCTCCGACGCCACGCGCGAAATGGCGGGCGACCTCATCATGAAAACCCTCAGCACGGTGGGCAAGGACTTTTCCGAAAGCCCTCGCACCGCCGCCGAGATCGAGGCCTGGTCGAACGCGATGGCCGACATGTTCTGCACCTACATGCAGAGCCTTGCGCCGCGCTGAGCGCGGCGCGACTGCAAGCAACTCAGGCCGAGTGCGCCTTCACCCAGGCCACGTACTTGTCCATCCAGCCCTGCAGGAACTTCTTCGTGCCTTCGTTGCCGATGTGGCCCTTGTCGTCGAACAGGTCTTCCTTGGCCTGCAGGAACACTTCGGGCGCGCCCAGCGTGGGCACGTCGAGGTAAGCCAGGATGTTGCGCAAGTGCTGCTGCGCCAGCGCGGTGCCGATGGCGCCGACCGACACGCCGACCACGCCCGCCGGCTTGCCGGCCCACGCGCTCTGGCCATAGGGGCGCGAGGCGTGGTCGATGGCGTTCTTCAGCACGCCCGGAATCGAGCGGTTGTATTCGGGCGTGATGAACAGCAGGCCCTGGGCCGCCGCGATCTCGGTCTTCAGGCGCTTCACCGGCGCGGCCTGGTTGCCGTCGTCGTCCTGGTTGTAGGCCGGCAGGTCGTCGATGCGCAGGTGCTCGAAGGTGACATCCGCCGGAGCGAGATGCGCCAGCGCAAGAGCCAGCTTCTGGTTGTACGAATCCTTGCGAAGGCTGCCGACGAGAACGGCGATGCGGATCTGGGCCATGGGTAAAAACTCCTGTGAAATGAGGGCGTCTTGCGACGAAGGCGATTATGCGAAGCGCTCAAGACCTTTTCCAGAAAAGTTCTTGGGTTGCCGCGCCCTCGCCTGCGCCCGCCGGACCACGCCGTTCGCCAGCCGGTCGAGCCCGGTGCACAGCAGCCAGTAGATGGCGCCCACCAGCATGAAGATCTCCGCCGGATAGACCATGGTGCGCGCATTCACCTGCGACGCCACGAACGACAGCTCGCCCACGCCCACGATGTAGGCCAGCGAACTGTCTTTGACCAGCGTCACCCACTGGTTGACGAACGACGGCAGCATCATGCGCAGCGCCTGTGGCAGCACGATGAAACGCAGCGTGCCCCAGCGCGTGAGCCCGAGCGACAGCCCCGCCGCCCATTGCCCCTCGCCCACGCCGCGAATGCCCGCGTTCACCGCATGCGCGAGGTAAGCCCCGCCCACCAGCGACAGCGCGCACATCACCGACAGCACGCCCGGCACGCTGATGCCCAGCGCGAAGGGCAGCAGGAAGTAGGTCCAGAAGATCAGCATCAGCACCGGTATCGCGCGAAAGAACCCCAGCACCAGCGTGAGCACCGCCCTGGCCCATCCGCGCGTGCTGGCCAGCCCGATGCCCCACGCCAGCCCCAGCACCGCCGACGCAACGGCCGAGCCGGCGCTGAGCAGCACCGTGAGCGCCGCGCCGCCCAGCGGCCCTTGCGGAAACGCGCCCCACAGCAGGTACGGCAGGCTGTCCCACAGCGTCTCGATCATTGCTGCCATGCGGGCCTCCCGTGGCGGCGGGCCGCCCAGGCCGCGAGCAGCTCGATCGCGCCGATGGTCACGATGTACAGCAGCGTCGCGAAACCGAAGGCCTGGAAGGTCTTGAAAGTCTCGGCTTCCACCTGCCGCGAGGTGTACGACAGCTCGACCAGCCCCACCGCCATGGCGAGCGAGGTGTTCTTGACGATGTTCATGTACTGCCCCAGCAGCGGCGGCAACGCGATGCGCAGTGCCTGCGGCAGCACCACCTGCGACATCACCTGCGCGCGCGTGAAGCCCAGCGCCGACGCGGCCAGCGTCTGCCCCACCGGCACGCCGCGAATACCCGAGCGGATGTCTTCGCCCACGTAGGCCGCGGCATACAGCGTGAGCCCGACCAGGGCCGACAGCAGCTCGAACGACAGCACGTGCCCCGCGTAGACCCACTCGCGCACGGCCTCGGGCAGCACCGCCGGCGCACCGAAGTACCAGAAGAAAAGCTGCACCAGCAACGGTGTGTTGCGAAACAGCGAGACATACGCGCCGGTCGCGCGCAGCAACGCCGACCGGTGCGAAGACCGGCCGGCCGCGATGACGATGCCCAGCGCCGTGGCCCCCGCCGCCACCAGCAGCGAGGTCCACACTGTCGTCAGCCAGCCGTCAAGCAGCCAGCCCAGGTAGCGAGGCGCGAGCAGCTGCTCGCGCAACAGATCGATCAAGGGCGCATCGACCTCAATTGGCCGCCACGCGCTGGTCGCCGATCTTCAGCAGGCGCGGCAGCGGCGCCTTGCTGCCGGGGCCGAACCAGGTGTCGTAGATGGCCAGCGCGCGGCCGTTCTTCTCGCTGTCGACCAGCCAGGTGTTCAGCGCCTCGAGCAGCCGCGTCTCGCCTTTGGGCACCGCGGCGCCCAGGTATTCCTTGGACACGGTGATCGGCGGGATCTCGTACTTGTCCTTGTCGGGCAGCGCGCCCCATTGCGCCGTGAGCTTCACGCCGTCGTTGGTGATGGCCTGCACGTTGCCGTTGCGCAGCGCGGCCAGCGCAAAGGGCGAATCGTCGTACAGCACCACCTTGGCGTCGGGATAGTTCTTGCGCAGGTTGGCTTCCATCGTCGTGCCCTTCTCGGTGCCGATGCGGATGTCCTTGATCTGCGCCGCGTCCTTTAGCACGCCCTTCTTGGCCAGGAACTGCTGGCCCACCAGGAAGTAAGGCGTGGTGAAGTCGACCGCCTTGGCGCGCTCGTCGGTGATGGTGAAGCTCGCGAACACCACGTCGACCTTGCCCGAGGTCAGCAGCGGAATGCGGTTGGCGGGGTTGGTCGGCACCAGCTCGATCTTCACGCCCAGGCTTTTCGCGAACTCCGTTGCCAGGTCGATGTCGTGGCCCACCTGCTTCTTGCTGGCGGGGTCGATGTAGCCGAACGGCGGGTTGCCGTCGAACGCGGCCACGCGCAGCACGCCGGCCTTCTTGACGTCGTCGAGCTTGTCGGCCCAGGCGGCGCCGGAAAGAGTAAGAGAGCCGATGGCCAGGGCCAGGCTCGTCACGAGGAAATGGTTGCGGGTCATGCCTGCTCTTGAGAATGAAAAGACGCGACTCTAGGCAGCGCATGCGGCCACGCCAACGAAGCAATTTCCGCTTGCATATGCCCGCGTGACTTGCGCATGAGCAAATGAGAAAACATTCGTGGCGCGGTGCGGGCAGCGACCCTAGAGTGGCCGGCTTTTCTTTCTTCACCCTGCCCGCTTGCAGCGCGGCCGTTCCATGAACTCCAGCACCTTCACTTCGTCCGCCCTGTCGCGGCGCCTCCTGCTTCGCGCCGGCGTCGGCGCCGCGGCCACCGCCGCCGCCCTGCCGCTCTTTGCCCAGGCACCCGCGAAAACGCTGCGCATCGGCTACCAGAAGTTCAACACGCTCAACATCCTCAAGGGCACCGGCCAGCTCGAGAAGGCGCTCGCGCGGCCGGCGTGAAGGTCGAGTGGGCCGAGTTCCTCGGCGGCAGCCAATTGTCGGAAGCACTGTCCGCCGGCGCCATCGATTTCGGCCACGCCTCGGACGGCATCGGCGTGTTCCAGCAGGCCAGCGGCAAGGGCCTGGCGTACCTCGCCGCGGAAAGCCCGTACCCCGGGGGCGTCGGCTTCCTGGTGCCGCGCGACTCGCCGATCCGCAGCGTGCGCGACCTGAAGGGCAAGAAGGTCGTCACCGGCCGCGGCTACAACACGCAGTACGTGTTGATCCGCGCGCTCGAGGCCGCGGGCCTGCGCTACGAGGACATCGAGCCCGTCTACATCGTCACCGCCTCCGACAGCATCGCGGCCTATCAGTCGGGCAACGTCGCGGCCCTCGGCCTGTGGGACCCGTTCCTGGCCGCCGCGCAACTGGCGACCGATTCGCGCCTGCTGTTCGACGGCGCCGGCCTGAGCGGCAACCGCACCTACCACTTCGCGCAGCCCGGCTTCGCGCGCGCCAACCAGGCCGTGCTGCGCACCGTGTTCGCCGAACTGCGCAAGGCCAACGAATGGGCGCAGGCGCACCCGGCCGACGTGGTGGCCACGCTCGCGCCGCAGCTCAAGGTCGAGCCCAAGGTGCTGGCGCTGGCGACCGAACGGCGGCAATATGGCGTGGTCGCGCTCACACCCGCCATCGCCCGCGAACAGCAGGGCCTGGCCGACGTGTTCGCGCAGCTCAAGCTCATTCCCCAACCGATCGAGGTGAAGGACGCGTTCCTCGACCTCAACCTCGTCTGAAGCGCCTGTACCCGTGACAACCTCCGCCAGTTCTTCCCACTACGACGTCATCGTCGTCGGCCTCGGCGCGCTGGGCGCCGCCACGCTCTACCAGCTCTCGCAACGCGGCGCGCGCGTGCTCGGCATCGACCAGTTCGCGCCGCCGCACGACCAGGGTTCCTCGCACGGCGATTCGCGCATCACGCGGCTGGCCATCGGCGAAGGCGACGACTACGTGCCCTTCGTGCAGCGCTCGCACGCCATCTGGCGCGAGCTCGAGGCGCGCACCGGCAAGCCGCTGATGACCACCACCAGCGGCCTCGTGCTGGCCCCGCGCGACCGCGTGGCCGAGCACCACGGCAAGTCCGACTTCGTGCGCCGCACCATCGCCTGCGCCGAGCGCTTCGGCATCGCGCACGACGTGCTCGACGCGGCCGGCATTCGCGCGCGTTTTCCGCAGTTCCACCTGCAGGGTGACGAGATCGGCTACCACGAGCGCGACGCCGGTTTCGTGCGGCCCGAAGACGCCATCGGCGCGCAGTTGGCCGTGGCCCGTGCCTCTGGCGCGCAAACGCGAACCGGCGAGCGCGTGCGCGCCGTCGAGCCCGTGGGCAACGGCGACACCGTGCGCGTGCGCACCGACAGCGCCAGCTTCACGGCCGACCGCGTCGTGGTGTCGGCCGGCGCGTGGCTTCCCGAGTTCCTGGGCCAGCAGGCGCGCGCCGACTGGCAGGCGTGGCAGGGCGACTTCTCGGTGCACCGCCAGGTGATGCACTGGTTCGACGCCGGCAACGCCGCCGCCGACTTCGCGCCCAGCCGCTTCCCCATCTTCATCTGGATGTTCGGCGATGCGCAGGAGGACTACATGTACGGCTTCCCGTCGTCCGACCCTTCGCAGCCCGCGCTCAAGGTCGCGACCGAGCAGTACGTGGATGCCACCACGCCCGACGCCATCGACCGCACCGTGAGCCCCGAAGAAAGCGCCGCCATGTACCGGCTGCGCGTGGCCGGCCGCTTCCCGCAAATCGACGGGCGTGCGCTCAAGGCCCGCGCGTGCATGTACACCGTGACGCCCGACCGCCGCTTCGTGATCGACGCGCTCGACAGCCTGCCCCACGTGCTCATCGCCTCGGCCTGCTCGGGCCACGGCTTCAAGCATTCGGCCGGGCTGGGCGATGCCATCGCCGACCGTGTGCTGGGCCGCGACAGCGCGCTCGACCTGCGCCCCTTTGCCCGCCAACGGCTGCTGGACAAAGAGCCGGCCTGAGCAGCCGCGCGCGATCCGGGGCATCATCGCCGTCGATCTTTTTGGTTCGACGGATTCAGGAGCGACACGCGATGAGATTTCTGGTGGTGGGTGCCGGCGCACTCGGTGGTTATTTCGGCGGCCGTCTGCTGGAGGCGGGGCGCGACGTCACCTTCCTGCTGCGCCCGCGCCGCGCGGCGCAGCTCGCGAAGACCGGGCTGGTGGTGCAGAGCCCCTTCGGCAACCTGCAGCTTCCCGCGCCCAGGCACGTGCTGGCGGACGGCATCGACGGGCCGTACGACGTGGTCATTGCCGGCAGCAAGGCCTACGACCTCGAATCGACCATGGACTCGTTCGCCCCGGCAGTCGGGCCGAACACCGTGATTCTTCCGCTGCTCAACGGCATGAAGCACATCGACAGCCTGATTGCTCGCTTCGGCGAAGAGCGCGTGCTGGGCGGCCTGTGCATGATCTCCGCCACGCTCGACGACGAGGGCCGCGTGCTGCACCTGAACGACACGCACGGCCTGAGCTATGGCGAACGCGCCGGCGGCCGCTCGGCGCGCGTCGACGCCATCGCGGCGCAGTTCGCGGGGGCCAAATTCGACGGCAACGCCAGCGAAAGCATCTCGCAGGACATGTGGGAGAAGTGGGTCTTCATCGCCTCGGCGGCGGGCCTCACGAGCCTGATGCGCGCGTCCATCGGCGACATCATGGCGGCGGGCGGCGAGGACGTGGCGCTGTCGATCTTCGGCGAGTGCTGCGCCATTGCGCAGCACAACGGCTTTGCGCCGCGCCCGGCGGCCGTGCAGCGCGGGCGCGCGATCATGACCGCGGCGGGCTCGCCGATGACGGCGTCGATGTACAAGGACATCGTGCGCGGCGCGCAGGTGGAGGCCGATCACATCATCGGCGACCTGCTGCGTCGGGCGGCGCCGGGCCATGCGGCAACGCCTTCCGTGCTGCGCACGGCGTACGTCCATTTGAAGGCCTACGAAGCGCAACGCGCACGCACCGCAGGCTGACGCGGTGTCGCACCCCATCGCCTTTCTGCACACGGCGCAGGCCCATGTGCCGACCTTCGAGCGGCTGCTCGATGAAGCGGCGCCGGGCTGGGTTGCGCGCCACATGGTGCGTGACGACCTGCTGGCGGACGCGCGCATCGTCGGCGTCGCTGACGCGGCCCTCGTGGCACGCGTTCACGCCGCCATGCAAGAGGCGGCATCCGGCGGCGCGAAGGTCGTCGTGTGCACCTGCTCGACCATCGGCGGTATCGCGGAGAACACGCCGACCGGCGGGCGCTTCAAGGCCCTGCGCATCGACCGCGCCATGGCCGATCGCGCGGTACGCACCGGGCCACGCGTGCTGATTGCCGCCGCGGTGGAAAGCACGCTCGCGCCGACCACGGACCTGGTGCTTTCCGCAGCCTCCGACGCGGGTGTGCGGGTGGAACCGACGCAGCTTCTCATCGCCGATGCGTGGGCGCATTTCGAAGCCGGTGATATCGCCCGCTATGCCCAGACGCTGGCCGTTGCCATCCGCGCGGCAGCCACGTCGGCCGATGTGGTGGTGCTGGCCCAGGCCTCGATGGCGCCCGCGAGCGCGCTGCTTGCAGACCTTGGGATCGAGGTGCTGAGCAGCCCTGCACTGGGGGTGGCGCACTTATCTATTCACGTTGCTATTCAGTGCCCTCTTCATCCGCGGCGGAAGTGGTTGAGACGGCACTGATGTTCAACCGGCGGGCTTCGCAGGCTGAACCGCAGCCCGCGATGCCTAATCCGACTTCAAGATCGTCTCCCCCTTCAACACCCCCATGTCCCGGGTATTGAAGCGGTGCCGCTTCCACCCCGCCCAGGTGCGGCGGAAGTTGGCGATCGAGATGCCGTAGTACAGCACCTTGAACATGCGCAGCGCGTTCCACATCGGCGTGCCGTTGTAGATGTCGCCGGCCAGCAGCGACATCAGCGCCTCCTTCACCCGGAACGGGTTGCCGGGGTACATGAACATGTCGCGGATGGTCGGGTTGGTCACGCGGTAGATGAACCACGAATACTCGCGCGGCCCCTTGCGCATCATGGCCTCGAAGCCCTGGCGCGCCGCCGCCAGTTCTGCCGGCTGGTCGAGCGCCGTGGCCACCAGCTTGGCGCCGTCGAAGGCGCTGTGCATGGCCAGGTACACGCCCGACGAGAACATCGGGTCGATGAAGGTGAAGGCGTCGCCCAGCAGCAGGTAGCGGTCGCCGGTGGCGTGCGTGCTGGCGTACGAGAAGTTGCCGGTGGCATGCACCTCGTCGTCGACCAGCGTCGCGTTCTTCAACCGCTCCTGCAACACCGGGCACAGCGCGATGGTGTCGTAGAAGAAGTCTCTCAGCGGCTTGTCGCGCGTCTTCAGGTAGTACGGCCAGCAGACCGCGCCCACGCTGGTGGTGCCGTCGGCCAGCGGAATGAACCAGAACCAGCCGTGCGGAAACCAGCAGATGCTGATGTTGCCTTCCTTCTTGCCTTCGAGCCGCTCGGCGTTCGTGAAGTGGCCGAACACGGCCGTGCTGTTGTGGTCGGGGTTCTTCTGCTTGCAGCGGAATTTGTTGGCCAGCAGCGTGTCGCGGCCGGTGGCGTCGACCACGAAGCGCGCGCGCCAGCTGCGCCGGGTGCCGTCGTCCATCTCGGCCTTGACGTTGGCGCCGTCGGCGTCGAAGGCCACGTCGCGCACCTTGCAGCCCTCGATGGCCTGCGCGCCGCGCGCGGCGGCGTTGCGGAACAGCAGCTCGTCGAGTTCGGAACGGCGCACCTGCCAGGCCGAGTCGAGCGACTTGTCCCAGCCCTCGGCAAAGTCAACATAGCTGCGGTGCTCATGCTCGGGCGAGACGAATTCGATGCCGAACTTGGGCATGCCGATCTTCTCGACCTGGTCGCGCACGCCCAGCTTGTCGAACAGCTCGACGTTCGCGGGCAGCAGCGACTCGCCGATGTGAAAACGCGGGTGCTGCGCTTTCTCGAGCAGCACCACCTTGCGGCCCTGCTGGGCCAGCAGCGCGGCGACGGTCGAGCCGGCGGGACCGCCGCCGATGACCATCACATCGCAGGATTCGTCGGCGGCCGAAGACACGGGGGAAGAAGCAGCTTGAGGCAGTGACATGCGGGGGCAAGCAACATTGGTTAACAGTCGGCAAGCATAGCGCGCCGGGGGCGAAGAGCGCAAAGTCGGCTAAGCAGAGCGCGCGAGCCAGCGGCAGACTCGGGCCATGAACCTCCCACGCCTTTTTTCTTTCGGCACGCTGTGCCTGTCGGCCACCCTGGCGCAGGCTGCGGGCTTCAGCTTCATCGAGGTGCCGGCCGACAGCAACGGGCCGGCCCTGCGCGGCGCAGTGTGGTCGCCCTGCGAGGCGCCTGCGGGCAAGATCGCGCTCGATCCGCTGGTCATCGCCGGCGTCAAGGACTGCCCCGTGGCGGGCACGAACCTGCCGCTGGTCGTGGTCTCGCACGGCACGGGCGGCTCCTTTCTCGGCCACCACGACACCGACGCCGCATTGGCCGACGCGGGCTTCGTCGTGGCGGCCATCAGCCACCCGGGCGACAACTTCCAGGACCTGAGCCGGCAGGGCTACCTGTCGGCCTTCAAGACACGGCCCGAGGACATGAAGCGGCTGGTCGACTACATGCTGGGCGCATGGCCTGGCCGCGCCAGGCTCGATGCCGAGGGTGTGGGCTTCTTCGGCTTCTCGCGCGGCGGCTACACCGGGCTCGCCGCGATCGGCGCCGTTCCGAACTACAAACTGCGCGAGGACCTCTGCCCGCCCGACTCGAAGGTGCCGCTGTGCGGCGAAATCCGCCGCAACGAGATGCAGCCGCTGCCGCGCCGCGACCCGCGCATCAAGGCCGCCGTCATTGCCGATCCGCTGAGCGCTTTCGACGCCAAGGGCCTGAAAGACGTGAGCGTGCCGATCCAGCTCTGGGGCTCCGCCTACGGCGGCGACGGCGTGCTGCCGCACCATGTGGAAGAACTGCGGCGCGACCTGCCCATCGCCCCCGAATGGCATCTGGCGGCCAACGCCGGGCACTTCGCGTTCCTGGCGCCCTGCTCGCCCGTGCTGGCGAAGAACGCCCCCGAAATCTGCACCGACGCACCCGGCTTCAACCGCGTCGCGTTCCATGCGGACTTCGACGCCAAGGTGGTCGGCTTCTTCAAGCAGCACCTTGCGCCGAAGCCCTGACCCGACAGTCGGTCAACCCGCGCGGCGCTGCCCCGCCAGCCGCCGCACCACCGCCACCAGCCGGTCGATCTCGTCGAAGGTGTTGTAGAACGCCAGCGACGGTCGCACGGTCGTCTCCACGCCGAAGCGCCGCAGGATCGGCTGCGCGCAGTGGTGCCCCGTGCGCACGGCAATGCCTTCGTCGTTCAGCGCATGCCCCACCTCTTCGGTGGTGTAGCCGTTTAGCACGAAGGACATCACGCTGGCCTTGTCGGCCGCCGTGCCGATCAGCCGCACACCGGGAATCGCGCCGAGCCGGGCCATGCCGTACACCAGCAGGTCGTGCTCGTAGCGCGCGATGTTCTCGATGCCGATCTTGTTGACATAGTCGATGGCCGCGCCCAGGCCCACGGCGTCGGCGATGTTGCCGGTGCCGGCCTCGAACTTGTTCGGGATCGGCTGGAACACGGTCTTCTCGAACGTGACGTCGGCGATCATGTTGCCGCCGCCCTGCCACGGGGGCATGTCCTCGAGCACCTCGCGCTTGCCCCAGACCACGCCGATGCCGGTCGGGCCGAACACCTTGTGGCCGGAGAACACGAAGAAGTCGGCGCCGATGTCCTGCACGTCCACGCGCATGTGCGAGATCGACTGCGCGCCGTCGACCAGCGCCTTGGCGCCCGCGCGGTGCGCCAGCGCCACGATCTCCTTCACCGGCACCACGGTCCCCAGCGCGTTCGACACCTGCGTGACGGCCACGATCTTGGTTCGGTCGTTCAGCAGCTTGCGGTATTCATCGAGCAGCACCTGGCCCGAGTCGTCCACCGGAATCACGCGCAGCTTCGCGCCCTTGGCGGCGGCGAGCTGCTGCCACGGCACGATGTTGGCGTGGTGCTCCAGGTTCGACACGATGATCTCGTCGCCCTCGCCCACGTGCTGGCCGCCCCAGCTCTTGGCCACGAGGTTGATGGCCTCGGTGGTGCCGCGCACGAAGATCACCTCTTCGGCTTCGGGCGCATTGAGAAACAAGCGCACGCGCTCGCGCGCGCCTTCATACGCATCGGTGGCGCGCGCCGCGAGCTCGTGCGCCGCGCGATGGATGTTCGAGTTCTCGTGCGCGTAGAAATACGCAATGCGGTCGATGACCGACTGCGGCTTGTGCGTGGTGGCCGCGTTGTCGAACCACACGAGCTGCTTGCCGTTCACGCGCTCCTGCAGCACCGAGAAGTCGCGCCGCACGGCGTGGACGTCGAACGGCGGATGCTGGCCGCTGCCGGCCTGCGGCACGGCGTCGACGAAGTAGAACTGCGCGTCGCGACCGGGCGCCTGGCTCCCTCGCCCCTCCGGGGAGAGGGTCGGGGTGAGGGGCTGCCCCGCGCTCCG